>DIZY01000120.1:944-2923 GCA_002428055.1 Helicobacteraceae bacterium UBA6016 | reverse complement strand
ACACCCATCTTCTCAAATTCACCCATCTGAATAGCGACAAATTTTCTAGCATGCCCCCTACAAAGCTCTCTTATATCCTCTTTTTTGAGGGCATCCTTTTTCTCTTTTCCAAGAGCTTTTTCTATCTCTTGCTCAATAGGCAAACCGTGGCAGTCCCAACCCGGCGTGAAGCGCACTGACGCTCCGTTAAAAAAGTTGTGCTTGACAATAATGTCTTTTAGCGTTTTATTGAGGGCGTGTCCAATATGCAGGTGTCCATTAGCATACGGAGGACCGTCGTGGAGCGTGAAGTCGGCTTTTTTGCCTCTTTTTAGGCTCTCATATACGCCGTTTTGTCGCCATGATTCATATCTTTTTGGTTCGTTTTGCGGCAAATTTGCCCTCATCGCAAACTCTGTAGCAGGTAATAGCAGGGTGTCTTTATAGTCCATAATTTCTCCGAAGGGGTTACAAAAAAGAGTTTTCGTAATCTTACAAAACCCTAGGTAAAAAAGCGTTAAAAGGGTTTATTGGTAAAATCCAAGAAAGAAGAAAAGCTGAATAAAGGATGCATGTGAAAAACACGGTTTTAATAGTAGGCGAAAAATTTAGATACTCAAACGACTTTTTGGAGTGCCTCAAAAGAAAAATATACGCCAAGTTAACAAAAATAGACGACTTTTTATTTATCAAAGAGAACGACCCGAATATTTTAGGCGAGCTAGAGACCCACATCGCAAAATCATCCAATATCATTATAGCCGCCTCAAGAGCAAATTTTGCACTAATAGGAAAAATGCTCTCCACCCATTTGTCTGATACTCTGGTGGCAAGAGGTGATATGCTGATACCCTCAAAATGCCAAGAGTACCAAAACGGAAGCTACTTAGTCACAGTGCAAGAGAGACTTATCAATGTACTCAGAGTCGACACGGCGGCAGATATTCCGCCTATCATCTTGGAAGAAAACATAAAGCTAAAAAAAGCGTTCATACTCGGGGATGACGAAGAGAGCGCTAGGCTTCTCATATCTCCGATAGCCACGGCTAGCGATATAGCGGTCACTGTCTACAAAAATCCGAGCGGATACATAGAGGTGGTCGCCGAAGAAAAAAAATACGGCAACATTGAGAACTTCTTGGCGAGGCTACATAAATTATTTGGACCAAAAATAGTTATAGCGGACTCTCTTGAAGAGTTTTTGATAGATTTACTCAAATCCAAAAAAGAAAAGATAGCCGTGGCGGAGAGCTGCACCGGAGGAATGCTTAGTTACAAATTTGTCAGGGTATCGGGCGCAAGCGATGTTTTTATAGGCTCACTCACTACATACGCCAATGAAGCCAAAGTGTCATGGCTAGGCGTAGATGAATCTGCCATAGAGACGCACGGAGCAGTTAGCGAAGCCACCGTATCACAAATGCTAGAAGGTGTGCTCAAAATATCGGGAGCCGACTACGCCGCCGTAATAAGTGGAGTAGCAGGGCCAAACGGCGGTAGCGAGGAGAAACCTGTAGGCTTGGTATACATAGGTGTTGGGCACATAGGCGGTGCCAAATATATAGAAAAAAAAGTTTTTTTCGGCGACAGAGGGCTTATACAATCGAGTGCCGCAAACTATGCGTTAAAAATGCTTTGCGAAATTTTACAAGGAATTTAAAAAAGCTCTTGACAAGTTAGATTTTTTCGTATATAATTCCGGCTCCTTTTGAGTGAAACGCTTAAAAGATTTGTGACCCGTTAGCTCAGTTGGTAGAGCATATCACTTTTAATGATAGGGCCGATGGTTCGAGTCCATCACGGGTCACCAGTTTTTCATAAGCTTTCTTGGTCGTCACCTTATCGTCTAGAGGCCTAGGACACCGCCCTTTCACGGCGGTGACAGGGGTTCAAATCCCCTTAGGGTGACCATTTTTTGAACTTGGTCTCTTAGCTCAGTTGGTAGAGCGCTACCCTTACAAGGTAGATGTCGCAAGTTCGAGTCTTGCAGGGACCACCAT
>DIZY01000120.1:0-823 GCA_002428055.1 Helicobacteraceae bacterium UBA6016 | reverse complement strand
CCCCCCCCTTATTTGATACATTATAAAATCCCTACCTTTTTATCAATGTTGGAAAACTCTTCTTTTTTGCTTTGGTATATATCTATACCGGCATCAACATCTGCACCTGCATTTTGCTCAATATATTTCGCATAATGCTCAATTATCATCCTCAAATCAGCGTGTCCAAGTATCTTTGCAAGCTGCTGCGGCGTAAACTTGCCGCTTTTAAGCGCCTCCACCGCAAAAGTATGTCTCGTATTTTTTAGATCACGGTGCTCTATATTGCATGCCCTTAAAAGACCATACCATTTAGTATTGTTTTTCTTTTGACCTCTCAAATCTCCGATATCATCAAGCCTTTCGCCACTTTCTTTTGAAAAAAGAAACATTGAACGCCTACTTTTTGCTATCTCTAACTGATTTTCGAGAAACGGCACTGCTGCATCAAACATCCGGATAGTTCTTGTGCGATAGATTGTTTTCGTTCCTTGCTTGAGCTCACCGTGTGTGATAACACGCTGGATTCTGATAGTCTTTGCCTCAAAATCCAAATCTGACGGCATCGGAGCTATAATCTCTTCCGGCGACATACCGGTGTTAAACGCAATACCTAAATAATTCCTCAAATCTCCAACCGAATTTATAAGTATCTTTTCAACCTCTACTGGCAAAAACGGTCTAACCGACTCGTTTTTAGAAGTTTTTACACCTGGTATCTTATTGATGTTTTGAGCGGGATTAACTTTAAGCAAAACTCCATCGTCGACCGCTAACTGTAAAATGCCGGAAAGCTGGTTTAAATAGCTTTTAATGGTCTCACGGTTTAATTTTTGACCATTTT
>DIZY01000034.1 GCA_002428055.1 Helicobacteraceae bacterium UBA6016 | reverse complement strand
TCTTGATGGATGTAGTTGCCGATGTTAATTACTTTTTTCTTTTTGGCGTGCATCGCTTTGAGTAGCTCGCCGTGTACGAATTTCTTTGTTCTCTCCCTCTCCGCTCTTGAATCTACCGTTTCGTAGCTCTCCACGTCGTCCATGACTACCAGCGTAGGTCTTTCGCCCTCTTCGCTTTTGGAGCCTCTGACTTTCTTTTTTCTTGTCACAAAGCGGAGTTTTGAGCTTTTTTTGGCGATGTTGTCGTAGATTATTAGCGCCATATCGCCGGCTTTTTTGACGTTTATATTTTTTGAGACGGCTATTTCGGATATTTTGGCAAAGTAGGTCTCGTAGGCTTCTTTTGCGAGGTCGTCCGTCTCTCTTGCTACTATGGCGTAGGGCTCGTGTTCTATGACTAGCGCGAAGATTGGGTAGATGAAGCCAGCCCATGTTGATTTGGCGCAACCCCGAAAGCCTGTGATGTTGACAAAGTCGTTTTCTACTACCGCTTCTATTATTTCTAGGTGGAACGGCGGTAGGCGCAGCTTTGAGTCTTTGATTTCTAGCTCGCTTTGGAAGTATAGGGCTCCGAAATTGACTACTTCGTATACCTTGTCACAGTATTTCGATGTCAATGATGCCCCGCTCTTTTTTGATTAGGGCTTTGATTTCGTCTGTGGACGCTTTTGCATCTGATTTTTCGCCCATTTTTGANNATTTTGCCTGTGGCTTCTACTATCTTGACCATCACGCTGGCTTCTTTGTCGCTCATGTCTCTATCTTTGCGTCCGGATACCCATCTATCTAGCGCTTCTAATCCGTCTTGGTTGATTTTGCCTGTTTTTTTGAGGTATGTCGCCATGTCGATGATTGAGTTGAGCGCTTCGCCTTGGCTTTGGGTCTTGATGGTTTTGAACTCTTGGTTGATTAGGGCGCTTTGCACTAGCGCGTCTCTTTGGGTTTTCCAGTTGTTTGCGCTTGCCCATCTTGATAGTGTTGACTTGCTTTGCGGCACGTCTGTGAAGCCTTCTTGTTGTAGCTTTGCGATGATTTCGTCTAGTTTGTAGACCGCTTCGCCAAATGTGTCTACCTGCATAAAAAGCTCTTTTGCCCTCGCTACCGTCGGATTGACTACTTCGCCAATTTCTTCTTCAAACAAACCCATATCACACCTAGTTTTTTGCGAAATTGTATATATAAACCTTATATGTAGATATATATTTCGCAAGTTTGCAAACGTACTTTTTTAGGGCTTTTTATTGTCTTACAATACGGTTGATACGAAATTATTTTAGAAAGGATTTGGTGATGGATATAAGCGCAATGCTTGACGGCGGCGAAGCTCCGGCTTCTTCCGGCGGCGAATCTAATCCGCTAACGGCGCGTCTTGACGCATTGGAGGCGGCTGTGGCGCAGACTGCTAGCAAGAGCGACGACGCTCTTTTGCACGCGCAGAAGCTCATGCTTATCAAAAGTTTTGAGGCTTTCAAAACGGCAAACCCCGGCGTTGACGAGGGGGCTTTGTTTGAGAAAATGCAGGAAAAATATCAGGAGTTTTCAACCCTTGGTATGAGTCCTGAAGAGGCGCAAGAGATGGTGGATAGGCTCTATCAAAATCCGGCTGGTTGGGGCGCGCTTGCGGCTGAAATAGGCTCCGGTAGCGAGCCTATTACTCCCGATGAACATCTTGACGATGGGGCTCCGGCTAGCGCTAGCGCAACGGACGCCCTAATCACAAAGCCAAACAAGGCAAATCTAGGAAAAGCTCTACTTGGAGGTAATAAATGAGCGCAGAAACTGTAAAAAAATCACAATCATTCGCCGGTTCGCAAGCTATAGCGGCTATGCAAAAAAAGAAAAATAAAGCAAAGCAACAACCGACTACGGCTGAGCCTGTAGCGGCTGTTGACGACGCTGAAGATGAAAACTTGGGGGCTAATTAATGGCTTTTACATATCCACCGTTTAACAAAAATTCGGGTTATCTTGCCGGTATCCCTATGGGTGTCGAGCTTGATTTTCTTGACAAAATCATCCTCGTAGGCGCAAAAGACTTTCCCGTCTTTCGTACGCTTCCTCGTACGTCCATCAACTCCATAAAGGCGGTTTGGCTGACGGACCAAATGAGAAAGCCGCGCGACGCTACGAATTCGGCAAAAAAATATGTTGAGGATATTCAACCTCCTGAGCCAAACCTAAAACAAGAGAACGAAAACGTAGTTCAAATATTCTTGGACGAGGCAAGCGTGCCAAATATCACGAAGTCGCTATCAACCGTAGATAATCAACAGATTATCGAAAGTGAAATAGCCAAAAAAGCTATTGAGCACGTTGCGGATATGGAAGCGGCGTTTTTCTCTGACACTATCCCGTTTTTGTCTACGCAAGATATTGACTCAAATATCCTTGGCGGCGTGTGGAACTTTGTGCCGGCGGCAAATGAGTTTGACCACAGAGGAGCTCTTGGTGTGCCTACAAAGACTCTGACGGTAGACGACATCTTTGACTTACAGCAAGCGGTTTGGGAAAAGGGCGGAGACCCTACAAACATATATCTGACCGCAAAACTCAAAAGGCAAGTAAACACGCTTATCGAGGCGAAGAAGTTATACAAAGTAAACGGCTCTGATGAGAAAAAAATCAATATGATGATTGACTCAATAGAAACAGATTTTGGTACTACAAACTTTAATATCAGCCGCTCAATGAGCGAGTTAGGGCAGTACGACAGAATGCTTTGTATGGATGACGAGTATGTCCATATCGGTGTTCTTGATGATACACATACAGAAGATGTCCCGACATCAAAAACGGCAGTGGTTAAGAGGATAACTACACATCTTACTTATCTCTTTAAAAACGGCTCTGCTATTTCCGCCGGGTACGGCTTTATATCATGACCGTGGCAGAGGCTAGAACTATCGTACTTGCGGCTATCGGCGGACATCAGTTTGCCGCTTCCGACCCGTCTTTTACGACTGTACTGCATTCTGCTGTTCGGCGTGTTGCGGGGATTTGTGAGCCTGAAAATCTTATAGAAACGGCTAAGCCGCAATCTCCTGTACTCCGTATCGCTAGAGAGGGTGTTTATATCCGCAATCCTGTGATGGCTAAGCTTGAGACTGAGGAGATAGATCTTGAATTTGATTTGCAGTTTGCGGCTATATATTTCGTTTGCGCCCTCTTTGCTACCGAGGGTAAAAATTGGTTTTT
>DIZY01000093.1 GCA_002428055.1 Helicobacteraceae bacterium UBA6016 | reverse complement strand
TACAAAAATCATAAGGGGTCTTTTATGGCTTACACTATTAAAAACGGTAGAGTAACCAAGGTTAAGCTACCTACAAAACTCCCAAAATATGTTATTGATGCGGTAGAAGACAACAAAGCTGCCGAAAAGAAAATAGCAAAAGCGATGGCGTCATTCAAAAAAGCAAAAGTGACTTATGCCTTTTCGTTTTGAGAAATTAGAAAACCAAAAACTACCCACTGCTGCATACTCTCTCGGTGATGACGACAGACGACGCAAATTTCTCAAAAAACACTATCAAACGATTGCAAAAAAGGCGACACTGTCGTCTATATTGTCAAAAAAGAAGACAAGCTCGTCGGATTGGTAGGTCTGGGCGCTGCGAGGGTTGGCGACATACCATGTGTTCAAATAGAATATATCATTGTTGACAAAGAGCATAGGGGCGTAAAATACGAAGAGCTTAGCGGACTTAAGATTTCGGCATATCTAATGACATTTTGTTTGAATGCCGCCATCAAAGTCAAATCCATAATTGGCGCTAGATGGCTAACACTCACTCCCGATAATGAAGAGCTTGAACAGTTTTATAAAAAAGAGTTTGACTTTACGGTGCATGATAAAATAATGTATCTCAAAATCCCAAAAATAGAGCAATAAAAAAACGGGGTCAGTTGCCACCCGCCGAGGTCAAAAAATTTGACCTCAAGTTTTACTCTTAATTTTTCGACATAAAAATCAGTAACTCATCGAGCCTGCATTAAGTAGTCCGATTGATATAGACTTAGATGCCATCAATACGCCTACGGAAATATCTCCATTTTTGATGTGTCTTTCGACGGAATATTTACCGCTTAAGCGAGTGAGCGCAAAAACGAAGATTAGCTGAATGCACATCGCAACAACTGCCCAGATGGCAAAATCTGCATACGAAACAGAGTGTACGAGCGCGCTATAAAGGGGGATGCAAAGTCCGATAATTGCTCCGCCAAATCCAAGAGCCGACGCTGTGTTATTCTCGACAAAAATCATCTGATAGTCATCGTACGGTGTAGCTTTTGCATACAAAAACAAAAATACACCCAACACTGCAGCAGCCGTCACAAAAAAGAGTCCGAACATAAGAAAATATTCTAAAAACATGTAATACCTTTTTTGCAAATAATAGCACAATAGGCCCAAATCGTCTAGCCCGGCAATTTTACAAAAAGACACTTTTGGTAACAAGGCAAAATTAGGCGTATGCTTTGGTGTGACCAGTATTAGGCGCTTATCAATAGGGTATGATTTTTTTCATTAGAAATAGTGATGATAGGAGGTGTTATTTTTCAGTTGCGATTAAAAGTTGATTATGTAGAATGTCCGTTCCTTGCTATGCTTGCAAAGCCCTATAACATTTGGCTTTCAAGTATAAGACCTTTTTTAAAAACTATAAAAGGAGATTATATGAAACTAGGCTTCCTAGTGGATCTAGGTCTGTGCATAGGATGTAAGGCGTGCGAAGTTGTCTGTAAATCAGAGAATGTAGTGCCTTTGTCTATGTGGAGACTTAGAGTCAAATATGTCGATTCCGGTGTATTCCCTGAGGTTAAGAGAGCGTTTACGCCTCTTAGATGCAATCATTGCGAAAGCGCTCCCTGTGCTAGGGTTTGCCCTGTAAGCGCGCTTCACTATTTGGATAACGGCATAGTAAATGTCGATAAAAATAGATGTATCGGTTGCGCCGCTTGCGTGCTTGCCTGTCCGTATGGGGCGATATATATCGATCCTGAAACAAATACGGCGGATAAGTGTACTTTCTGTGCCCATAGAGTTGAAGCGGGTCTTGCTCCTTCTTGCGTAGTTATATGCCCAACTGAGGCTAATATATTCGGCGACCTTGACGATCCGACAAGTAGAATTAGTCAGTATATAGCGTCACACAGAGATACGAGAGTAAGAAAACCTGAGAAAGGCACTATGCCGAAGCATTTTTATGTTGGAGCCGGAGATATTCACCTAAATCCGCTTGCAAGTACTAGAGCCGAAGGATTTAACCTCTTTAATGAAATCGGACACCTAAATCATGTAGGAGGCCACTGATGATATTTGAATCACTCGTAGCCAATGTTCCGGTTCTTAAATCGGCGATAGTTACTCTGGATGTCCTCTTTACGCAAGTAGCGTGGGGTTGGATAATTGTTATGAATATGTGGGCGAAATCTATCGCAACCGGCGTATTCTTCGTAGGCGTCTACATGATGAGAAAATATCCGACAAGCGAGACTTTCTATAAGTATCTTATACCTATCATAGCTATAGTATTTATTGGAATTACGCTGCTCTTTACGGTCATCGACCTGCATAAGCCTTTCCGTGCATTTTATATATTTTTGCACTCTCACTTTACATCAGCGATTACTTGGGGCGCTTGGTTTATCAACCTTTACTCTCTTGTGCTTGTATTGTGGCTTTGGGCTGTTATCAAAAAAGACGACAAACTATTCTCCAAGCTTACCGTTCCGGGAATCGTAATAGCTTTTGTAACGACCGTGTATACGGCTGGGCTTATGGGTCTATCTAATGCTAGAGAGATTTGGCAGACTCCGACTGAGATAGTTCAGATGCTTTTAGCCGCAGGACTTGCGGGTAGTGCGATACTTTTGCTTGCAGGTAAGTTCAATCTTGACGATGAGCAAAGATTTAAGCTGGGCACTATACTTGGCAGTGCGGCAATACTTTCTTTTATCATCTATGTTTCAGAGATTATATTTGCTCCTACGAAGTCCGAAGAGGGCGAGTGGGCTGTTCACTATCTGACTCACGGCGCCATGGGCATCTATTTTGCTCTTGGGCTAATTATCGCATTTGTTATTCCGAGCGCACTTGTATGCGTAGCTAATAAAACAAAAAAATCAATACTTCTATTGCCTGCCGCCGTCTTGGCGCTTGTCGGGCTTTGGATGGTAAAACATGCGTGGCTTGTCGCTCCGCAAATGATACCGCTAAGTTAAGGGAGAGAAGAAGAATGATAAAAAGAAGAGATTTTCTAAAACTATCCGTTGTAGGCGCCGGTGTCGGCGTAGTGGCTAGCGGAGCCG
>DIZY01000128.1:2029-3775 GCA_002428055.1 Helicobacteraceae bacterium UBA6016 | reverse complement strand
ACATACACAGGCGTAATGGACGACATCCGAAATATCTTCACAGAGACCAAAGAGGCGAAGATAAGAGGATACGGCCCTGGGCGCTTTAGCTTTAATGTCAAAGGCGGCAGATGTGAGAAGTGCCAGGGCGAGGGCGAAATCAAGATAGAGATGCACTTTTTGCCAGACATTATGGTCAAGTGCGATGCGTGTAAAGGCACGAGATACAATGAGCAGACGCTTGAAATTGAGTTTAAAGGCAAAAATATATCCGATGTACTAAACATGAGTGTGGACGAGGCGATAGAGTTTTTCAAAGTTGTGCCAAAAATCTACCAAAAGCTAAAAACGCTTCAAGATGTCGGACTAGGATACATCACCTTGGGGCAAAATGCCGTGACGCTATCAGGCGGCGAAGCGCAGCGTATCAAAGTCTCAAAAGAGCTAAGCAGAAAAGACACAGGCAAGACTCTCTATATTCTCGATGAGCCGACAACGGGCTTGCACTTTGCCGACATAGACAGGCTGACTGGCGTACTGCACAAGCTTGTAGAGCTAGAAAATTCAGTAGTCGTCATAGAACACAATCTAGATGTAATCAAAAATGCGGACTATGTCATAGATATGGGGCCTGAAGGCGGCAACGGCGGCGGACAGATAGTAGCTATCGGCTCTCCTGAAGAGGTGGCAAAAAAAGGCGTAGGGCATACGGCTATGTTTTTGGCGGAAGAGTTAAACATAAAGGTTAAAAAATAGATGCAAAACGATTTTAGTAAAAATACGACTAAATTTCATATCAAAGATGTCAAGGCCGATAATCCTTGGAGTGTTTTTAAGATAATGTCAAACTTCGTGGAGGGGTTTGATGTGTTAAAAGACATTGGACCATCAGTCACATTTTTCGGTAGCGCAAGGCTTAAACCTGGTAGCAGATACTATGAGGAAGCAAGCCGTTTGGCTTTTATGTATGCAGAGAGCGGATTTAATGTCGTAACGGGCGGGTCTAACGGTATCATGGAGGCGGCAAACAAAGGCGCCTTTGAGAGTGGCAAGACCGAGTCTATCGGGCTCAATATTAGCCTGCCGCACGAGCAAAAAACAAACCCTTATACGACGATGAGCATAGAGTTTGACTATTTCTTTGTGAGAAAAGTTATGCTTGTAAAATATTCTTATGCATATGTCGTATTTCCAGGCGGATTTGGGACTTTTGACGAGCTATTTGAGGCACTTACGCTTGTGCAGACCGGCAAAATATTTCCTATTAGTATTATTCTTGTGGGCGTAGATTTTTGGACTCCGCTTTTGGAGTTTTTGAAGACTAGTCCGCTGGAGCTTGAGACTATTTCGCACAAAGATTTGGAGCTTTTGAAGCTTACCGATGATCCTTTGGAGGCGATAGAGATAACAAAGCAAAACATAATCAGCAAACTAGATGAGCTAGAAAGAGAGGGGCTAGGCGATAGTGAAGTGTACCAAAGCCTTTTAAATCTATGCTCCAGAGAGTCTTGTTCTTTGGATACGGCGATTAAGAATGGAAAATAAAAAAGTCGTAGTCGCCATGAGCGGCGGGATTGATAGCTCAATGACCGCCAAACGAATGGTGGATGCCGGATATGATGTGTTGGGTGTGTATCTAAAGCTCCACGCCGATGAAGCCTCACACTCCCAAAATATCGCAAATATCGATAGGGTGTCAAAATATTTAGGTATTAAATACGAAGTTGTCCCACTAGAAGAGGCTTTTCAAAAATTTGTTATAAATCC
>DIZY01000128.1:1012-1921 GCA_002428055.1 Helicobacteraceae bacterium UBA6016 | reverse complement strand
GGCGAGTACTTCTATGAGGCGGCGGATAAGAGCAAAGACCAGAGTTATTTTCTTTTTAATGTGCGAAAAGAGAGTTTGCCGCATCTTATTTTTCCATTGGGCGACTCCATAAAGGCGAAGCTAAAAGAAGAGGCGCTTCTTATTGCGGAGTTTGCATCGTTATCAAAACAAAAAGAGAGTACGGAGATATGTTTTGTCGAAGAAAACTACATTAAAACGCTAAATGAGCTTGGCGTAGATACCGACAAAAGCGGTAAAGTAGTGGACGAAGATGGCAAAGAGGTAGGGGTTCATAAGGGGTTTATGCACTACACGGTCGGACAGCGCAAAGGTTTTGATGTGCCGCTCTCGCACATACCGCTCTATGTAAAAGAGATAGATGCAAAGACAAATAGCGTCGTCGTATGCGCCAAAGATGCGATATTTGAAGATAGCTTTGAGGTTGCGGCTTTGAATATGTTTTCGCCCTCAACAGAGTTTGAGTGCGAGGTAAAGGTAAGATATAGAAGCGAAAAGACNNCCCGCAATTGTTAAGATAGAGGGTGACAGGGCGAAGGTAACGCTCAAAAAACCTCAGTTTGCGATAGCCAAAGGTCAAGCCGCAGTTTTTTATGAGGGCAACAAAGTGATAGGCGGTGGATATATAACCTAAACCCCTCAAAGCAGAGTTTTGATATAATTCCGGCAGATTTTTAGCCGAGGTAATATGATGAGAGGTTACAAGATTTTCTCAGGGAGCGCTCACCCGCTACTTGCCGAGAATATTTCAAAATATTTGGATGTTAGTCTATCGCAGTCTAATATCTCTAAGTTCTCCGATGGGGAAATAAACTGTCAAATTAGTGAGAGCGTTAGAGGTAGAGATGTATTTATTATACAACCGACATGCGCTCCGACAAACGACAATTT
>DIZY01000128.1:0-927 GCA_002428055.1 Helicobacteraceae bacterium UBA6016 | reverse complement strand
CCTAGAGTGCCTATCACCTCCAAACTAGTAGCAAATCTTATCGAATCCGCCGGTATTACGAGAGTTGTTACGATGGACCTGCATGCAGGACAGATACAAGGATTTTTTGATATTCCGGTGGATAACCTTTACGGCTCTACGGTATTTATCGAGTATATCAAAAACAAAAACCTCAAAAACCCGATAGTCGCAAGTCCGGATGTTGGCGGCGTGACTAGAGCTAGAAGTATGGCTAGCAAAATGGGTCTTGACCTTGTCATCGTCGATAAAAGACGAGAGAAGGCCAACAAGAGCGAAGTTATGAATATTATCGGCGATGTCGAGGGTAAAGATGTTATTCTTGTAGACGATATTATAGATACGGCGGGTACGATAGTGCAAGCGGCAGCAGCTCTAAAAGCCAAAGGCGCTACTTCGGTAACTGCTTGTTGCACGCACGGCGTATTGTCTGGTCCGGCCTTTGATAGAATTGAAAAGGGCGAGCTAGATGAGCTTGTAATTACCGATACGATACCGCACAATACGCAGTCTCCAAAGGTTACCGTGCTTACGGTATCTACGATATTTGGCGAAGTGATAAGACGAGTTTACCACAATGAGAGCGTAAACAGTCTTTTCCTAGTATAAAAGGATTTGAAATGGCGTTTGAAGACGATTTTGAAGACAATATATTCGGTAGCGATGTAGATGACGATGACGAAACTGGCGCATTCGGTAGTTTCGACGACGACGGTGAGCTTGATTATGACGATGACGACGATTATGTCTCGTTTGACGACCTCGAAGACGAGGAAGACGAAGATTTTTATGAAATGGATGACGAATAATGCCTCTACTAGATAGTTTTAAAGTTGACCATACGAAGATGAAAGCTCCGGCTGTGCGATTGGCAAAGACAATGACTACGCATGGCGGCGATAAAATTAG
>DIZY01000105.1:303-2808 GCA_002428055.1 Helicobacteraceae bacterium UBA6016 | reverse complement strand
TTGGAACCGCCGCTTCTATCTGAGCGACTATTTGCTTCAACCTCGCATGTATTTCGTTCCCATAATTTGAATTAAAAAAATGGGCGTTGTGCACGAATTTTGAAGATACAAATTGACAGCCATATCCGTCCAAATCAGNNAGATAAGTGAAAGAGCCTCATTATTTAGAAAAGAGCTCCGGATTCTCTTTTTTGATGTACTCAACTACTTTTACTATCTCGTCAATCCCAAGCATACCATCGTCGTCGCCAAATACTTCTTCTATAGAGTCGAGATATATCTCCGCCGCATCGTCTAATCTATTTTTTTTGACCCCTGCAAAATATAGGGTTGCCCTTAACATCTCTTGCAGTACGGCGCTCATCTCCTCTAGTGTTACGTCGTCTTCGTTTTCTTGGTTGTGTTCTTGTTTTGCCACTTTGCGCTCGCTTTAAATTGATTTTATATATTTTACTTAAAAGCTACTTTTGCTTCGATAGTTTTGTAATGGTACGGTAAAACCTTTTTTATATACTAAATGCGTAAAAAAATAACAAAGGAAGATCTCTAATGTCAAAAACAAGAATTTCATTGGTTACAGCCTCTGCACTTGCTATTGCCGCTCTTTTTAACGCCTGTTCGTCTTCAAGCAGCAGCGAATCAAACACAACCACAGCGACGCCTACGCCGACAGCCAATATGGCTTTTGCAAAAGTCGCCATTCCTACAACTGAAGCTGAAAAAACTTCTGTAGGCGTCTCAAACAAGGTAACTATAAGCGGAAAAGATTACGCTTTGGAGTTTAACACACTAGCCAAAACAGGCGACGCAGGCGGAGCCGGCAATACTGAAATCTTTGGTCTAATCAAAGACGTCAACGAAAAAGCGATAACCATAGATGGCAAAAACTGGATATGCGAAAACGGCGGCGCAAACGATAATCTAGGAAGCGGTCCAGACCACACATCTTTAGTCACGGCGCCAAACGGCAAACTTTATATGACGACACAATTTGAGTGCGCGGTTGGAGCAATGTATAGTATGGAGGTTAGCCAAGATAAAACTACGGGTAAACTAACTGCAAAAAAAGATACGATGAAGTATGTGAAAACTTCGCATGAAAACGGTAGCTGGGTACATTGCGCCGGTGTCAAGACGCCATGGGAGAGCCACCTTGGAAGTGAAGAGTACGAACCAAACGCCGATCTTATAGACCCTACAACAGGCAAAGCCCTAACAGCGGATAAAAAATCAGTTAACGCCGGAGACTATTACAATCAAATGTATCTATACTTCAACGGCGACCAAACAAAAGCAAATCCATACTTCTACGGCTGGACTCCTGAAGTTAGCTACGACGCAAGCGGCAATACCACATTTGTAAAACACTATAGCATGGGTAGATTTGCTCATGAACTTGCATACATAATGCCTGATAAAAAAACATCATATTTGACTGACGACGGCACCAATTGTATTCTAGCAATGTTTGTAGCCGATAAAGAGAGCGACTTGACATCCGGTACACTTTATGTTGCAAAATGGAAACAAACAAGCTCTACAGGCTCAGGAGCCGCTAATATAGAGTGGATAAACCTAGGTCACGCTACAGACGCGGAAATAAGAACATATGTAAATACAAAACCTAAATTCGAAGATATATTCGACAAAGAGGCAAAAAGTACAGACGGTAAAACAGGAAGCGGTTCCGGTGTATGCTCTATCGGCTACACATCTGTTAACACAGGTCACTCTGCGGCAAATCACGAGTGTCTAAAACTTAAAACCGGTATGGAAAAATACGCTTCAAGACTTGAAACAAGAAGATATGCCGGCATGATGGGCGCAACTACGGAGTTCAGAAAAGAGGAAGGCGTAACCTACGACTCTGATAGAAAAAAACTATATATCGCTATGAGCGACATTTCAAACGGTATGCTTGACAATGATTCAGNNGGCGGAAGCAATGATATTAAGCTATCAAAAAATAGTTGCGGCGCCGTATATCAATCGGATGTTGTGTCAGGCGTAAAAGACTCAAAAGGCGCGGCTATTAATAGTAGCTTGGTCGTATCAAATATGTCTGGACTAATCGCCGGAAAATCAAAAACATATACTGAAACAGAGTATAAAACAAATACTTGCGACCTAGAGGGTATCTCTAGTCCGGATAATGTTACTTATCTGACTGGTAAAAATATTCTTATCATAGGCGAAGACACATCTGGTCACCAAAATGACATGGTATGGGCTTATGACCTCACAACCGGCACACTGACAAGAATTTTGACAACGCCTTACGGCTCTGAAACAACCTCTCCATTCTGGTATCCAAACATTAACGGCTTTGGCTATATGACGACGGTGATTCAGCATCCATACGGCGAATCAGACTCAGACAAAGCGCCAAACTCTGCCGCAAAAGCAAACTATGTCGGCGTAATCCAAGGCTTCCCGGCTCTTGACAAATAATCTTCATCTTTTTCTCCCGCTTTTTTAGCGGGAGACTCTAATTTTTCTTCAAGG
>DIZY01000105.1:0-229 GCA_002428055.1 Helicobacteraceae bacterium UBA6016 | reverse complement strand
ACTACGCCGACAGTTGATATAAAAAGCAAAGTTTTATACAACGAATCCGCATACATACCCTCGCAGTGCTATACAAACACTAAAGACGCAAATGGGCAAACATACAACCCGTGTTACTCTTGCCATAGGGAATCCATTGAGCCAAACTATGTAAACGACGAAGCGCTACAAGAAACAAGCTCTTTTGCCAAGTTATCTACAAAAAATCACTGGACAAACCTATTTGCTG
>DIZY01000062.1:2087-22917 GCA_002428055.1 Helicobacteraceae bacterium UBA6016 | reverse complement strand
TCAGCCTGCTCGATAGTCTTTTTGTCATGCTCTACGACTATGACGGAGTTGCCTTTTTGCTGCAAACTTCGTAGCGTACGGATAAGCTTCATCGTATCCCTCTCGTGAAGCCCTATGCTAGGCTCATCGATAACATACATAACTCCCGTGAGTCCGCTGCCTATCTGGCTTGCGATACGAATACGCTGCGCCTCGCCGCCGCTGATACTTCTGGCATCTCTGCCAAGAGATAGATACCCAAGACCGACATCATAGAGGAAGAAAAGTCTCTCTTTTATCTCTTTTAGTATCGGATAGGCTATCTTGCGCCCTTGGTCGTTTAGATACAAAAACGCCGATTTTGGATTTTCAAACTCGCTAGACTCAAACACCTCATAAAGCCTATCTATCGGCATGCTTATCATGTCAGCTATACCTAGCCCCGCTACACGCACGGCAAGAGACTCCGCTTTTAGCCTATTTCCGCCGCACACTTCGCATTTTTTTTCCGTCATATAGTTTTCAAAATCTTTTTCGTCTTTTAAGATGTCGTAAGCGTATTTGACGACCCCCTGCCACTTTCTATTGACATCATAGTTTTTGAATTTTACGGCTATCTCCGTGCCGCTTCCGCTTAAGATTGCTCTTTTTTGGTACTCCTCTAGCTCATGAAACGGCTTATTCGTCGGTATCTTCTCAGCCTCACAAAGCGCTTTGAGAAGGCTTGAGTAATACCCTTTGTTAAAGCCGTACATTATCTTGACGGCTCCTTCGTCGATGCTTAGCTCTGTGTCGAGAATCTTTTCCATGTCTATCGTGTGTCTCATGCCAAGACCGTCGCAGTGCTGACAAGCGCCTTTGATGGAGTTGAATGAAAAAGAGAGCGGCTCAAGCGGCTCAAAAGAGACTTTACAATCAAAACATGCGGAGTGTTCGCTAAAAAGCAGGTGGTGATTTTCTATCTCCAACTCTTTTGCGTTTGTTATCTCTATCTCCACGACTCCAAAACTCTTTTTGAGCGCTTTTTCTACGGCGTCGGCTATACGGGCTTTGTTCTCCTCGCTTGCACCGACCCTGTCTATGACGAGTTTTATCGTATGTTTTTTGGTTTTGACTAGTGTCACCTCTTCGTCAAGTCTTGTTAATACGCCGTTTATCTGCACCCTCACAAACCCTTTTTGCCTGAGCCTCTCAAGCTCTTCGGCAAATGTTCCCTTTTTATCGTTTACGATTGGGGAGAGTATCATTATCTTCGCCTCTGCCGGCAGTTTGAGCACTTCGCCGATAATGTCCTGAGCGCTCATGGAGCTAATAGGCTTACCGCACAGGTGGCAGTGCTGAACACCGACTCTAGCATACAAAAGCCTTAGATAATCATATATCTCCGTAATTGTGCCGACCGTAGAACGGGGATTTTTACTCGTAGTTTTCTGGTCTATCGCAATCGCCGGAGTAAGCCCCTCTATTTTGTCCACATCGGGCTTGCCGACTCTGTCAAGAAACTGCCTAGCATAGCTACTAAGGCTCTCGATGTATCTTCTTTGCCCTTCGGCATAGAGTGTGTCGAATGCGAGCGTGGATTTGCCACTACCGCTGAGACCCGTAAATACGACTAATTTGTTTTTCGGAATTTCAATATTTATATTTTTTAGATTATTTTCTCTTGCGCCGTATACTCGTATTTTGTCCATCATCTCTCCCAAAAAAACTCAAAAATCAAGGAAGCGGCGATAAACAGGTAAAGGGCGAGCATTAACCCTTTGTGCTTTTTTGCATCTGTCTTTGACGCCATATAGATGCCAAGATAGACGCCTGCGAGTGCTGGAATGGCGACTTGTAGCCCTTTTGCGACATCCAGTATGCCTGAAATATAAAAGCTTGCCGCCGCAAAAATACTTGTCGAAATAACATAAAAAAGCGTAATTCCAATGGCTTTTTTGAGCCCAAAACCCAAAAATCCTACAAGCACAGGGGTTAACAAAAGTGCGCCGCCTATGCCTACGGATGAGCCGAGAGTCCCGATAAAAAGCCCGATTGCAAAAAAAAGCAACGGATTGTTTTTTTCTTCCGATAGCTCCCTAGTGGCAGGGGATAAAAAAAGATTTGTAGCCGTAAAAACCATAAAAACAAAGAGTATCAAAACAAGCGTTTTGTCGTTCGCCATGTGCGTAAAATACGCCCCTACGATACCCCCAAAAGCTCCGCCGAATAAAAAAGGCATTGCCGCTTTTACATCAAAAACAGAGTTTTTATAGTTTAGATAGGAGCCAAAAACCGAACTAAAGCTCATCTGAAACGCCGATATAGCAATGGCTTCTTTGATATGCACTCCTAAAAATATAAGCATAGGAACGGTTATGGTGCCGCCGCCGACACCAAAAAAACCGCTAAGCACGCCTGCTAAAAATCCGGTAGTCACCAAAAAAATATCCATCAACACCTCTAAAAAAGGGGTCAATTATACTCTTTCGGCACAAAAATTATGTTAAATTGAAGTACAATCTAAGCAAGTATAGAAAATGTGCTAAAGAGGTTAGATGCAAGAAGACGCGCTAGAGAGTCTGCCTGAGGTAAACGAAGAAGACCTGAGAAGAAGTTTTGAGAGCCTGAAGGAGGAGAGAGTTTATACTGCCGAAGAGCTACTTATAGACTACTCAGGGCTGCTTGATATGCAAGCCGAGTTTTCATCATATCTTGGAACCGTAGACCTAAATTTGGCGGAGATACTAAAGCTCCAAAAAGGCTCTATCATAGACCTGCGCAAACCTGCTGGAGAGTCGGTAGAGATATTTATCAACCAACGCATAATCGGCAAAGGAGAGATAATGGTATACGAAAAAAACCTTGCAATCAGGGTTAACGAAATACTAGACTCCAAAACGGTTATCGAGTATTTTTCAAAAGAGAAGTAAATGAGAGTTTTAATCCTATTTTTTGTTTTGGTCTCCAATATTTTTGCAGCAAGCCTTCTTTCAATGAGCGTCAATGAAAACAGTGACGCCGTAGAGATAAACCTCTCTTTCGACTCTCAATTCGACGGCTACATAGAACAAAACTCTTCGGGAAAAACAGTCGTTCTTAAAATTTCGGGCATAGCGATAGACTCAAAAAAAGATGTTGCACTCTCTCAAAACTCTCTCATCTCTAAAATAACAATGCTAAAAGACGGGGTCTCGGCAGCACAGCTTGTATTTGACACAAAAAAAGATATATCGTTTGAGGCCCTAAAAAACAACGATGGCTACAAACTACAACTAAAAATCACACCGCAAATAGCCGCCGTGACACAAAAAAGTGAAGCGAACGCAACTCCAATGCCAAAAGCCCAAGCGACAGAGGCTGTAACGCCGCAAACTGAAGATGAAATAAGCTGGAGATATGTTGTTGTCGTATCATTTCTGGCATTTTTAGTAGCGGTAATGTTTTATATTAAAAAAAGAGTTGCCGGCAGCAATGCAAAAGGCGGATGGTTGCTACCAAAATCGTTTAAGCCTGAGGCAAAGCAAGAAGAGGTACAGGTAATCACGCAAAGCTTTCTGGACCCAAACAACAAGCTTATGCTAGTCGAATACGGCGGCGTTAAATATCTGTTGCTGGTCGGAAATACAAATCTTGTAATAGATAGATACTATGCCGAAGATGCCAATATGCAGCCGGATGACTTTAAGCAAGTAATGATAGAAAATGAACGAAAATTAAGTGAATTTCTAAAGCCGGATAGACAGCTCTCAAACTTTGACGAATACCGTATAAAAGCGGAAGGTAACCTCTAAAAAAACTCTTCTATATACTCTCTCATCAATCTTACATCGGCTATTTTATTGACAAGAACTCTAAAAGCTGCGGCTCCTTCTATACCTTTTGAATAAGTGTGTAGGTGCTTACGAAACAAAATAAGTCCATAATCTCCGTGAAACTTTACCATCTCGTCAAAATGCTCCAGCACAACCTCTCTTTTTAGCTCTTTCGGCACTTCGGTCGTATTGTGTTTTATCTGATAGAAAATCCAGGGATTGCCGACGGCTGCACGACCTATCATTATCCCGTCGCACTTAGTGATAGATATGACCTCTTTTGCTTTTTCAAAGCTTGTAATGTCGCCGTTGGCAATAACCGGAATATTTACCGCCGCCTTTATCTCGCCTATTGCCTCATAGTCTACTTCGCCGCCGAATTTCATCGCCCTTGTCCGCCCGTGTACCGCAATAAAGTCGGCTCCACTAGCCTCGCATAGTTTTGCTATCTCTACGCCGTGTTTACCCTCAAAACCGAGACGGATTTTGCAAGATGTATACTGCTTATTGGAAGTTTTTTTGATTGTTTCGATTAGTCTAGCCATTTGGGGCAGGTCTTTTAGAAGTCCGCTTCCGCTGTTATTGCCCACTATTTTTGGAGCGGGACAACCGCAGTTTAGGTCTATTACATCTATGCCGTCCATATCGTTTAGTATCTCTACGGCTCGTCTTATAATATCCGCATCATATCCTGCAAGCTGGACGGAGTACGGCGTCTCTCTTTCACTTTTAAGGGCTAGTTTTTTGCCTTTTTCGGGAGCGTGAGCAAGAGCGTTGGAGCTTATCATCTCACTCACCGTAAGATCTACGCCAAACTTCTTGACGACGGAGCGAAACGGCAAGTCTGTATAGCCCGCAAGGGGGGCTAAAACGGTAAAGTCGGGACCAAAAGGAAGCATATAATTATTTTTGCAGGGCTTCTAGGAAGCTTGAGAGTCTAAGGTTTCTGCCTTTTTCTTTGAGACATAGAAATGCTTTAAATTCGAGGAACTCGTCATCGCCGCTTTGAGCCAGTAGCTCTTTTGCTCTGTCAATTACTTCAAGCTCAAGGTTTACATAGATATATGCGCCAGTCGCCTCGATATTATCTCTTGAGAGAATAAAGAAAAGCTCCAAAGTCTCGTCTGGATTTAGTTTTTTGAGTAGTACTTTTGCCAACCCTATATAGTCTTCTTTTGCAAATTTCGTAATTGCGCAAAGCTCTTTTACATACTCTTTGTCAAGTTCATACTCTTCATCCGAGCCGCTAAATCTGCCGATTAGTTTGATCGCTATCGCTTTTGTCGGCGTGATGTCGAGCTTTCTTATCTGCTTAAGATCGCCAAACTCTACGAATGTATCAAACGCTTTTTGGCAAAGACCCGTTAGCTTATCGCAAGATTTGAGTACCTCTTCTGCGTATTTTGGCTCCAATACCACTCTATTTTCCATATTTTTTTGCATTAGAGGGTTTTCTTTTGAAAGCCTGTATTTGGATATATCCACAAACTCGCCAAGGTCTTCTATCTTGTGTATAGTCTCCGCTACTTTATCTATTTTTGGGATATTGAGCTTAAATCTGCTTTTAGGCTTAATATCGGATTGGATGATAAAATCCGCAAGAGTCTTAAACTCCGCATTTTTATACTCCCTCTCCTCTTCATGCCCCAAAAACTTTGCACTTATCTGCTCCGTCAAAGTCTCAAAATCATGCTTGTACGAATTTATTTTTAGGTAATTAACAAGCCCGTAATAGCTCATATGTGCCATCGTCGCAAGAAAAAAGACAATAAGCGGCACGACTACCCACACCGCAGATGGAAGCGTATAAACCCAACCCAAAAATGAAAAGCTATATTCGCCGGTTACATTGAACATCGCTATAAGTCCGACTAGACAGACAAATATAAAAGAAAAAAGCGTGTAATTCTTTAGGCTCATCTATTTTCCTTTGGCTTTATTTTCTTTTTCCACAATCTCTCTGCACACTATACAGTATCTTGCAAAAGGTTTTGCTTTAAGGCGCGGCATGCCTATCGGGTCTTCGCACATCTCGCAAGTTCCATAACTTCCGTCTTTTATCTTTTTAAAAGCGTACTCTATCTCTTCAAGCTCTTTTTTCTGCTGTGTCATTATGGCATCACTAATAACCGCTCCACCGCTAGCGGAAGCCAAATCGCCCTCATCTTTAAGGTCGTCTTTTTGCGCTCCTGCCTGCTCTTCAGCGCACGATGCTATGTTTTTTTGTAGCTGAACTTTTCTCTCGTTTAGTATCTCTTCAAAAAACTGTAAATCTTTAGCTTTCAAATGGCGTTTCCTTATTTATGGTATGGATGGTTATTTTTAATGGCAAGACCCCGAAATACCTGCTCCGCCAAAACAAGCTTCGCAAGTTTGTGTGCAAAAGTAAGGGGGCTTAGACTTACGACGGCGTCCGCTTTTTTCAAAAAAGAGTCGCTAAAACCGTATGCGCCTCCAATAAAAAAATTTACTTGCGAACGGTTGTCAAAAAATTTGCTAAAGGAGTGGCTATTCATCATTCTGCCATCTTCATCAAGAGCGACATTGTATGAATTTTCAAAATACGGCAGATACGCTTTCTCATAAGATTCTTTGGCTATGTCGGCACTCTGCTTTTGCGAGGCGGCAAGGGATTTGTCAAATAGCTTGACAAACTCCAATGAACAAAACTTTTGAGACATTTTTTTATAATCCATAAGCATCGCTTCTATATCGCTATCTTCGCTTTTTTCAATCGTAAAAATCCTAACTCTCATTTTCCAAAATAAAAAAGAAGGTCTGATACGGTTTTTTTCAGGTCGTCTCTTTTGACAACCATATCTATAAGCCCTTTTTCCAAGAGAAACTCTGATCGTTGAAACCCTTCAGGAAGCTCTGCGTTTATCGTCTGTTTAATGACTCTCTGTCCAGCAAAGCCGATAAGAGCGCCCGGTTCTGCGATAATGATGTCTCCTAACATCGCAAAAGATGCACTTACGCCGCCCATTGTAGGGTCTGTTAGTATCGAGATAAAGGGCAATCCCTCCTTGGAGAGCTTCGCAAGAGCCGCCGAGGTCTTTGCCATCTGCATAAGGCTAAATGTACTCTCCTGCATCCTAGCGCCGCCTGATGCTGACACAATAACGACGCCACATTTTTTTGCTATCGCCCTGTCAATCGCTCTTACTATCTTTTCGCCCTCAACCGAGCCAAGACTGCCACCCATAAAGCCAAAGTCAAATATCACAACCTCGACCGCAACGCCGTTTATCGTGCACTCACCGCTAACAACAGAGCTTGACCTACCTGTTTTTTTGACGCCCTCTTCTACTCTTTTTTTATACGATTTTTTATCCACAAAGTTTAGCGGATCTACCGGAATAAGCCCTTGATCCATCTCGACAAAGCTGTTTTCATCGCAAAGTATCTCTATTCTATCCTCTACGGAGAGACGCATATGGTAACCACATTTTGGGCAGACATATCTCTTTGCCGCAATCTCTTTGAAGTACATCAAAGCTTGGCAGCTCTCGCACTTTATCCAGTGCGAAGGAGCTTCGCTTTTTGTCGGTCTCTCTTTTCTGATTTTGCTTACTATGTCGCTAAAGAACATCTTGCCCGCCTTGTATTGTTGTCACTAATTCTAAAATTTCTTCAAAAATATCTCTATTATATGAAACCAAAAGCACACCGTTTTGATTATAAATATGGGCGTCATCCAAAAAATGAAGCGCCGCAATTATATCAAAAACTCTTAGCGTACCGATGAATAAAACAAATGAGCAGCTCTTCGAATACGCCAATGACAAAGCCAAGGCGCCAGGAGAGCGGAATTTTATATTTTTTTGGAAAAACGCATTCACCATTCTTGGGTTTGCATACGCTTTTTCAAAAATACCGAGACCAGAGCGTGTCTTTTTTGTATAAGGTCTTAGCTCTACACCATCATGTATATTTGCGCAAAGTAACTCATTTTCTTTGTAAAAAATATCGCCGTTTGCGAAATTCATAATAAAAGATTTTTTTGGTTCTTCGCCTTCGGCAAGACAGACGCTAACGCCATAATACGGAATACCCGCTGCAAAATTATCACTACCGTCCACAGGGTCTAAATATATAGTAGTGTTGTCCTCGCCTATATAGCCGCTCTCCTCGGAATAAATCCGTCCAAATGAGGCAAGATGCCTAGCAAATATCTCCTCAGAGAGGAGGTCTGCCCGCATGCTACGATCGCCGCCCTCTCCTATCTCAAAACGCTTAGTTAAAACATCAAAGCTCTCTTGTTGTATCGATTCGAGAAACTCTCTCGAAGAGTCAAGGCAAGCTTTGAAAAACTCCAACTAATCGTTACCCAAGCAGTTTATCCGCTATCGCTCTTGCGGCCTCTCTGCCGTCAAGCGCTGCATTTACGACAAGGTTTGCGCCACGATAGCAGTCTCCGCCCGCATAGACGCCTTCAAGGCTTGTCTCATATCTATCGTTTACGAGAATTTGACCCCACTCGTTTGTTTTTATACCTGCCGACGGAATGAAAGCCGGAACATCCATAGAAAAACCAAGCGCCATAACAACGATGTCGGCATCTATACTCTCTTCAGAATTTGCGACCTCTACAAGCTTGCCTCTGCCGCCGTCTTTTTGAACTTCCATTTTTACGACTTTAATCGCCTTTACGCCAGAGGCATCACCAGTTATCTCTTTTGGAGCCGCAAAAAATTTGAACTCTGCCCCTTCTTCTATAGCGTTTTTGTACTCTTTTTTGCTTCCAGGCATACCGTCTTCGCCTCTTCTATAGACGCAAAGCACGGATTTGGCGCCCTCTCTGATGGCTGTTCTCACACAGTCCATAGCGGTATCGCCGCCGCCTATTACTACTACTTTTTTGTCTTTGACGCTTATATCTTTGATGTGCGGCAGTTCAATAACTTTTTTTTGTGCGCTTCCCAGAAAATCCATCGCCTGATATACGCTTGCAAGCTCTTCGCCGCCTATGCCCGCTTTGTTTCCTCTTTTTGCTCCTATGCCCAAAAACAGAGCATCATACTTACCTTTAAGCTCGTCAAAGCTCAAATCTCTACCGATTTCGCTGTTTGTGTGTAGGCTCATTCCTGCACTTTTAAGTATCTCAACTCTTCTAAACACGCTTGATTTATCCAGCTTAAAATTGGGGATTCCCCAAACCAAAAGTCCGCCCGCAAACGCCTCTTTTTCGTACAAATCAACAGCTATGCCTCGTCTAAGTAAGAATGTAGCGGCAGAGAGTCCGGCAGGACCTGCGCCCACAATCGCCACTCTTTTATCTTCCGTAATTCCGGGAAACTCAAGGCTAAAACCGTTTTTAAACCCCTCTTCCGTAATAAAAGTCTCGATGGAGCCTATAGTAATAGCTCCAAAGTCTTTATTTAGCGTACAAGAACCCTCGCAAAGCCTATCTTGCGGGCAAACTCTACCCATGATTTCAGGAAAAGGAGAAGATTCGTTGCTCATCTTAAATGCAAGTTTAAGGTCGCTTCCGGCAACTAGCTTGAGCCATTGCGGAATGTAGTTGTCAAGCGGGCAACCGTTGTGGCAATATGGGATACCGCACTGCACACATCTATCGGACTGCGTTTTTGCAGAGCCCACATCGTATCTTTCGTAAATTTCGTTAAAGTTTTTTAGTCTTTCCAGCACATTCTTTTTAGCCGGTTCTACTCTTTTGTTTTTCAAAAAGCTTTGCATATTAGTTACCTTCCTCAGGATTTAGAGGGGACTTCATATCTTTTGGCATAACAAGCCAAAAATATCTTACCTCCTGTCTAAAACCGTTAAGTATATTGAGCGCTTTTTCGCTTTTCGTCTCTGCGTAATGTTTTTTTAGTATTCGCTTTAGGTACTGTCTTACCTCGTCGCTATCATCCGTGTCTATTCTCTGCGCAAAGACTAGTTCGCCGTTTAGCTTGTCGATAAACTCTTTTTCTTTATCGTATACGAATGCGATACCGCCCGTCATACCTGCACCGAAGTTGATTCCGGTCTTGCCTAGTATCGTGACTACGCCTCTTGTCATATATTCGCAAGCGTGATCGCCGCTTCCCTCTATTACGGCAAGTGCGCCAGAGTTTCTAACGCCAAATCTTTCGCCAACAGAGCCTGCTACAAACAGCTCGCCGCCAGTCGCACCGTAAAGGCAAGTATTTCCGGCCGCCGCAAACTCTTCACCGCTAAGTTTTGGAGTAACTACGACTTTACCGCCGTGCATACCTTTGCACACATAATCGTTTGCATAACCGTCGAGATAAATAGATATACCGTTGTTCAAAAATGCGCCAAGAGACTGTCCCGCTATACCGTGAAGCTTGAGCGATACCGTCCCATCCGCTAGTCCCGCATCTCCGTAGAACTGCGCTATTTCACCGCTTAGAAGTGCGCCGAAGCTTCTATTGAGGTTTGTTATCTCTTTTTCGACTATGATTTTGTTATCCGGATTTTTGATTGCCGGTCTTATCTCTTCAAGTATCTCTTTTTCAAATTCGTTGTCGTCAAACGGAGCGTTTGAGGCTCTTTGGCATTTATCAAAGCCGTCTACTTTTTGGAGTATTCTGCTGAAATCAAATTTAGCGGCAAACTCACCGTCAATTACCTTGAGTAGGTCACTTCTGCCGACTATCTCATCAAGGCTCGTATAACCGAGGCTTGCAAGTATCTCTCTAACATCTTCGGCTAAAAACTCAAAGAACTGTACCACTTTGTCCGCCGTGCCCCTGAAGTTATCTCTTAGTTCTTGTTCTTGCGTAGCTATACCCTCAGTACATCTATTGAGATGACAAACTCTAAGTATTTTACACCCAAGTATTGCAAGCGAAGAGGTACCAAACGCATAAGACTCGGCACCCATCATTGTGGCTTTGACGACATCAAGACCGGTTTTTAGCCCGCCGTCCGTTTCTAGCGTTACAAACTCTCTTAGGTGGTTTACTTTAAGTGCGTTATGAGCTTCCACAAGACCTATCTCCCATGGATTCCCGGCAAATTTGATAGATGTCAAAGGAGCTGCGCCAGTACCGCCGTCGCCACCCGAGATGATTATCTTATCTGCGTACGCTTTTGCTACACCTGCTGCGATAGTACCTACGCCTACGGTAGATACAAGCTTGACGGAAATTCTTGCTTTAGGATTTACCTGTTTTAGGTCAAATATTAGTTGCGCCAAATCCTCTATCGAGTAAATATCATGGTGCGGAGGAGGAGATATGAGCGTCACGCCCGGAACCGTAAACCTTAGTTTTGCAATAAGAGATGTGACCTTGTGCCCAGGAAGCTGTCCGCCCTCGCCCGGTTTTGCGCCTTGGGCTAGCTTGATTTGTATCTCCGTCGCACTTCGTAGATACGCAGGAGTAACGCCAAATCTTCCCGATGCGACTTGCTTTATACGAGAGTTTTTAGAAGATTTGAGTCTCTCTGGGCTCTCACCACCCTCTCCAGAGTTGCTCATGCCGCCGATTCTATTCATCGCCTCAGCCATCGCCTCATGCGCTTCGGGGCTTATTGAGCCAAGACTCATAGCGGCAGTCGCAAATCTTTTGAATATCGCCTCTTTTGGCTCTACCTTGCTAATATCAATAGGCTGCTTATCTGAAGTAAGGGCGAAAAAGTCCCTTATCATCTTCTGATTTCTATTGTTTATAAGCGCCTTATAGTGCTCAAAATCTCGTTTGTCGCCCGTCTCTACCATCTTTTGCATAGCATACACTACGGATGGGGAGTAGTCGTGATATTCGCTTCCTAGGCTAAACTTATAAAAGCCGCCTATCTCCAGCGGAAATATCTTTTTGGCATCGTGTTTTTTGTACACGCTGTTGTGTTTTGCCTCTATTTTTGCGGCTATGTCCGAAAAATCAAGACCGCCGATAGGAGAGTGCGATACCTCAAAACATTTACTCACAACATTTTTAGATAGCCCCAGACAGTCGAAAAGTCCAGAGTTCCTATATGATGCGATAGTTGCGATACCCATTTTTGAAAGTATTTTTTGAAAACCAAGGTCTATCGCATGATGCGCATTTTTGAGCGACTTTCTTGTTCTGTACGGGCTAAGCTCTTTGGTTTTGCAGATATCATACACCGTCGCATACAAAAGATGCGGATAAATTGCGCTTGCGCCGTATGCCACGAGGACGGCGGCGGTATGTGAGTCAAAAACTTCGCTTGTTATACAAACTACAGACACGAGATGTCTTACGCCCTCTTCCAAAAGAACGGAGTTTAGTCGTCCGACAGCCATTGCCATAGGGATAAACTTGTTGTTTTCATTCACGGCTCTATCGTCAAGCACGACTATTCTTACCTTATCTTCCTTGACCGCTCTTGCCACCTCTTTGGATAGTGCGTCTAGCTCCGCCTCTAGGTCATTTGCAAATACGGTATGGAATGTTTGGTTTTTGTAGCAAGCTTCATATCTAGGGTTTTTCTCATCGCCGAAGCTTAGAAGAACATCGAGTTTGTCACGGCTTAGAAGCGGGGAGAATGTCTTGATTCTTTTTGCGTTCTCTTCCGTTTCGCTAAGGATATTGTGTATCTCACCAAAACCAGTATTAAGGCTCATAACAACTCTTTCTCTTATCGGGTCGATTGGAGGGTTGGTTACTTGCGCAAATTTTTGTTTGAAATAATCCCCAAACGGTCTAAACTCTTTGCTAAACGCCGCAAGCGGAGTGTCATCGCCCATTGAGCCGGTATTTTCCTTGCCCTCTTCCATCATCGGCCTTACAACCATATCAATAAGCTCGTAGTTGTATCCGAAATAGAGCTGTTTTTCTACAAGTTTGTCGCAACCGTAGTCGATACTCTCGTTTGAAGAGTCCAAAAACTCCTGCATATGTATCATATGTCTATTGAGCCATTTTGCATACGGTTTGGAGTTTTTGAGGTATTCGTTAATGTCATCGTTTTTGAGTACTTTGCCGAATTTTAGGTCTATACCTATCATCTGACCGCTTTGCAGTCTGCCTCTCTCTACTATTTGGCTCTCGTCTATGTCAAGTACGCCGTATTCACTAGCTATGATGATTTTTGCATCTTTTGTGATGATATATTTAGCCGGTCTAAGACCGTTTCTATCTAGTACGCATCCTATATATCTGCCGTCCGTCAAAGTAACCGCAGCAGGACCGTCCCACGCCTCAAAACAAGTAGAGCTATATTCGTAAAAGCTTCTAAGCCCCGCATCAAGGTGTGGAGCATTTTGCCACGGCGCAGGTATCAAGGCTCTTGCGGCTTTGAAGAAGTCGTAGCCGTTTATCGTCAAAAACTCAAAAAAGTTGTCGAGGCTGGCAGAGTCGGAGCTTCCCTCTTGAAGGATTGGAAGTATTCTTTTTATCTCTTCATCGGTAAACACTTCGCTTTTTAGCGATTCGCTTTTTGCTACGGCGTTGTATCTATTTGCCTCTACGGAGTTTATCTCGCCGTTGTGCGCAAGGGTGCGGAATGGTTGTGCGAGTCTCCATTTCGGCAGTGTATTCGTAGAAAATCTTTGATGGAAAAGCGCAAAAGATGCTTTAAACTTCTTACTTGTCAGGTCTTTAAAAAACTCTCTGATGTGCGTAGGCATCACAAGCCCTTTATAGCTTATGACCTTGCTTGAAAATGAACAGATATAAAAATTGCCGTCATCGATAGTGTGCTCAATCTCTTTTCTTGTTAGATACAAAAGCGCATCAAATCTTTTTGCCGACATAAGCGAGTTTGACACCACAAAGACTTGCTCGATATTTGGCAATGCTTCTAACGCTTGCTTGCCTAATGCATCGGTATTTACCGGCACTTTTCTATAAAATAGTACGCTTAAATCGTTTGCTTCGCATTTGGTTTTAAATATCTCTTTTTGTTTCTCATCTGTGAAAAATACCATAGCCACGGCAAACTGTTCAGGCAGATCATACCCTGCATTTTTTGCCGCATAGCTCATAAACTCTCTAGGCATCGCAAACAAAAGTCCGCTTCCATCGCCGCTCTTGCCGTCAGCCGCTATAGCGCCTCTGTGCATCATTCTCTCTAACGCCCGAATAGAGTCTTCAACTATTTTATGGTCAGGTATATTTTTGATGCTGGCTAGCACCCCAAAGCCGCAGTTATCTTTAAAAGAAGAGAGCAAATCCATACTATGTTCCTTAGACCTTGTTCCAATTAATTATTTTTTTGGAAAAATCAAATGCGGAATATTACAAAAAAACGAGTAAAATACTAATAAATTAGGCTAACGACTTTAAGCGGGGGTATTTTGCAAGGGTTTGTGCTAGGCATAAGAAAAGTAAAAGAAGAGGACATTCTTGTAACCGTTATCACGGAGAGCAAAGTCAAAACAATGTACCGCTTTTACGGAGCTAGGCACTCTTCTATTAACCTCGGCTACAAGATAGACTTCGCCTCGGAGCCGATACAAAACCGCTCTCTTTTGCGCCTTCGAGATGTCACCCACCTTGGATACGGATGGCTCAGAGATAGAAATAAGCTTCTTGCATGGCAATCTTTTTGTCTGCTGCTATATGAGCACCTAAAAGAGGTAAATGAACACGGCGGTTTTTATTTTGAGATGCTGGAGTGCGCTGCCGAAAAAATGGAAAAGGCGTCCGCAAAAAGAGTTCTTCTGGAGAGCTATCTTGACACGCTAAAAACAGAAGGGCGTTTCCATGCTCCAGATGAGTGTTTTTTTTGCGGCGGAGAAATCGGTGAAAAAGAGAAGATTGCTCTTGCGAGAGGATTTTTGCCAGCCCATGAAAAGTGCATCTTTCAGCCAGGCTTTAGCGCAAATAAACTAAAAGATTTTTTCGATAACGGCAATACAATGGCTATGGAAGATGGCGAGATAGAAGCGCTATACTCCGTAATGCTTCTCGGTTTTTAAATTTTTCTGTTAAAATTAATAAAATCACTTAATAACGAGTATAAAATGCTAGAAAAACTAATAAATAGCGATAAATTTTGTGAGAGCATGCATGAAAATACAAAAGAAATTATCTCTTTCATGCTTGAAGGCGGTATAGAGTTTGGGGTGATTTGCAGTACCGATGAAGTAGTATTTGAGCCGCCGCTACCTTCGGAAATACTCAAAAACATAAAGCCGATAGCACTGTTTGTACTCTCAAACTACTCTTTTGAAAGTGCATATCTAGATGACCCAGGGAATACCCTTTATTTTGAAGCCGGTTTTGGAGCTGATAACTACGCCTCGCTTGTCGGAATAGAACTTTGCAATGTCATACAGATAGTAGTAGAAGATACTCCGGTGTACATAAATGTATGTGCCGGAAGACACAAGCCGCAAAAACAGAGTAAAGAGGAGGCGCCAACCAAAGAGATAGGCGCAGAGAGATCGATGGAAAAGCTTCTTAGCAGAGCCGAAAATAAGAAATTCTTAAAATAGAACCATTTGATTAATTCTCAAATTTTGAGCCGAGCTCAAAATTAGGTCTTCAGCAGACGGCTCTCGCAACTAGTTGCTCTTTTTGAGCACGGAGGTCTCAATGAACTAAATATGCGCTATCTTTATGTTTTGAAGGTATTTAACAACATTATCGACAAATGCGTTGTGTTTGTCTTGTTTTAGATAGGCTATATATAATTTTCTTTTGATTTTCTTTGTTTTTAACCTAGACTCAAACAGCACGCCTCTTTCTATCTCATCGGCAATAACAAATCTTGACATTACCGCAATAACCTGTTTTTTGGCGTCAATCGGATATTTTAGTATCGTCTGCTTGACAGCCGTAGAGTCGCTAAGAACCGAACGCATCTCAAAATCGTCCGAGCAAGAGAGCGCAAGCTCCCCAAACACCTCGGCCATCACTCTTCTCGTGTGCGAATTCTCTTCTCTACATACCCATGCATACCTTTTCAAATCTGAAGGCTTTATATACTTTGGAAGCGGAGTATTACTAAAAAAGACAAGCTCATCTTCCATCCACTCTCTATATATAATCCCCTCTTTAAAATTCGGGCTCTCGATAAGTGCAATATCGGCTCTTTCGCTTACAAGGTCGTCAATCGCCTCGTTTGATTTTTTAATATTTATAAATACTTCGTTAGCAATAGACTCTTTAATGTCATTAACATAGCTAGGCAGTATATAGTTGCCTATCGTATAAGAGGCGGAGATAATAAAATTTAACTCTTTATTTATTATTTTTACTATCTCTTTTTCAGTATTTTGGACGCATTTTTCTAGCTTTTGCGCAATCCTATAGAGCTCTTCACCCTCTTTCGTTAGCACTATGCCATTTTTCTTTCTATCAAGAAGCTTTGTCTGCATATACTCTTCAATAAATTTTATCTGCTGCGTAACGGCTGGCTGCGATATGCCCATTTTGGCGCTCGCCCGCGAAAAGCTCCGCTCTCTTACAACCGTTAAAAAAGTAAGTACTTTGGAAAAATCTTTTAACATCTTTTGCTAATCTCCCGCTCATATTGTTTGAAAAAGTTATAGCAGTATAACTAATTTTTATCTTTAATTTCAAGCTATAAATATAACTTTTTGAAAATTAAATGGGGTTTATATATAATTGCACTTATTATATTAATAAATTTTATACTAAACCTAAGATTAAAAATACTTTAAACAATGATAGAAAAAAAACTAAACGAACTAAATCAATCCCAAAAAGATGCGGCCACTACAGTGGACGGCCCTCTGCTTATCCTTGCGGGAGCAGGAAGCGGCAAGACCAAAACCATCACGACGAGGCTGGCGTATCTGCTAAGCCTCGGTATAGACCCTGCAAATACACTTACGCNNTGACTTTTACGAACAAAGCGGCGGAAGAGATGAGAAGCCGTGCGCTCTCCATGATAGAGATAGCCTCATATCCTCCGCTTCTTTGCACATTCCACAAATTCGGTCTCATCTTTTTGAGATTTCATATCCACAAACTAGGAAGAGAAAACTCTTTTAGCGTCATCGATACAGACGACAAAAAAAGAGTCCTAAAGCCTTTTTGCAAAGAGGTTCCCGCCTCCTCTGCGTCACATCTAATATCTAGCTACAAAAACGAGCTTTTGACACCGGAGGATGTCAGAAAAATCGCAAAAACCGAAACAGAAAACGAAGTGGCGACGGTGTACGCAAAATACGAAGAGTACATCGCTGCCAATAATCTTGTAGATTTCGACGACCTTTTGTTGTTGCCACACCTTATCTTGAGCCGCTTTGAGAGCGTGGCAAAAGAAACAAGCGAAAAATACCAATACATAATGGTAGATGAATATCAAGACACAAACTCTTTGCAGTTTGAGCTACTAAAAAGACTCTGCCACACACACAACAATATATGCGTAGTCGGCGATGACGACCAAAGTATATATAGTTTTCGTGGCGCAAAAGTCGAAAATATCCTCTCTTTTGAATCCTCTTTCGGCGAGGCAAAAGTCGTAAAACTGGAAGAAAACTACCGCTCAAGCTCAAAAATATTAAATATTGCAAACCTTGTTATATCAAACAACAAAAAAAGATACGAAAAAAAGCTCAAAGCCACCAGAGAAGAGATGGAGGATGTCGAGCACAAGGGCTTTAACGACGAAAAAGACGAGGCGACATGGATAGCCAAAACGATAAAGGAGCTAATCAAAAAAGGCGAAAAACCCTCAAACATAGCGGTGCTTTTCCGCGTCAATGCCGTCTCAAGAGCTATTGAAGAGGGATTTCGGGCGCAAAATCTAGGATATGTGTTTATCGGCGGTATGAAATTTTATGAGAGAGTAGAGATACGAGACGCCATCGCATACCTTCGTTTAGCGGTCAATCCAAACGACGACTTTTCGCTAAAAAGAGTTATCAACAAACCAAAACGAAGCATCGGCAAAACAAGCATAGAGAAGCTCGAAGCGCTATGTGATAAGCTAAATATAAAGACCTATGAACTGCTTTCAAACGATTTTTACAACGAAACCCTGCTTCAAAGTGTGGGCAAAAAGACATTCGGAGAGCTAAAAAACTTTATACAGATAATAGATGAGCTAAGAGCCAAAAAAGAGGCTTCTACTTTTGAACTGCTAGTTGAATTTGAGAATATAGTAGGACTCAAAAAATTCTTTTTGTCCATCCCAAACGAAGAGGAGAGAGCCGCAAACTTAGATGAGTTCTACGGTTCGCTAAAAGAGTATTTCAAGACAAACCCGCAGCAGGACATCGAGGAGTACCTCAACGACATCAGCATCCAAAGCGATGTGGATACGGCGGATTTTGGGCGAGAAGTTCCTATCATGACGGTGCACGCCTCAAAAGGGCTTGAATACAAAATAGTTTTTGTCGTGGCAATGGAGGAGGGATTTTTTCCTGTTTCAAACGAACGAACCGACATGGAAGAGGAGCGAAGGCTTTGCTATGTTGCGTTTACCAGAGCAAAAGACAAACTCTATATCACAAGCTCAAAAAGCAGATTCGTATACGGCAAAAGGGATTATTCCCCGCCGAGCCGCTTTTTGAAAGAGGCTGGACTAACCGACGCTCCGATAGCTATAGGAAATGAGGGTGCGGCGTATGCCAAAAACGACCTTGTAAAGCATAAAATATTTGGGTTCGGTAGAGTGCTAGAGGTATCAAAATCAGGAAAAGATTTGAAGCTAAAGATAAATTTCGGCGGCTCGCAGAGAGATATTCTCGCCTCTTTTGTGGAAAAAGCGATATGAAAGGGCAACTTTTTGTCGGATACAAGCCGCTTTTTGTCTCTTCAAACAACTATCTATCAAGAGTAAAAAGAAAGCTAAAAACCAAAACAGCCGGATACAGCGGCACGCTAGACCCTTTTGCGGCCGGTACGCTACTTATAGGCACGGACGGCGCATCCAGACTTTTTAACTACATCAAGCTTGAGCCAAAAGTATACAGGGCCGTGCTGTGGCTAGGAGCAAAAAGCGAAACGCTCGATATTGAAGGTGTTAGCGAGATGGCAGAGTTGCCGCTTTTTGAACCAAGTACGATAAATGCGGCAATAGAAAATCTAAAAACAGTCACAAAAATAACACCTCCAAAATACAGCGCAAAAAGGATAAACGGCAAAAGGGCGTATGAGCTAGCAAGGGCAAACAAAGAGGTGGAGTTAAAAGAGTGCGACATAACGGTATTTGACTCCAAGCTAGTTTTGTATTCACATCCTTTTATAACATTTGAAGTTGGCGTGTCAAAGGGAACTTATGTAAGAACACTCGGAAACATCGTAGCGCAGACGCTCGGCGTCGACGGCTCGCTCAGCTACCTTGAGAGGCTTAGCGAGGGAGAGTTTCGCTATGAAGATGGTAGACCGCTAGATATAAGAGCGGCGTTAAATCTTACGAAAAACAGTTACAAAAAAGATAAAACCGATATAATCCACGGTAAAAAGGTGAGTATTTGCGATTTTGAGTTGCAAGACGATGGCGTCTACTATCTCGACAGAGGTGATGCAATCTCTATTATAGAAATAAAAGAACAGAAGATAATTTACAAGCTTAATAATATAGAGATATAAAGGCGGCAGGTGCTTATACTTACAAGAAAAGTGGGCGAATCGATAACGATAGGTCAAGATATAAACATAAAAATAGTCTCTATAGACCAAAATCAAGTAAAACTGGGCTTTGACGCACCTATTGATGTACCCATTTTCAGAGATGAGCTAATCACTAAAGTCAAAAACCAAAACATTGAAGCGAGCTCTAGCTTCAAAGAGTTTGATATGAATGAGCTAAAAATTATAAAAAAATAAGAGGTTTTCTTTTGAAAAAAGTCTACCGTTCGCACGCAAAAGTCAATATATTTTTAAAGATAGTCGGAACAAGAGAGAATTACCACGAACTGCTCTCTCGTTTTATCCTCATCGATGAACTATATGATACGATGTGGTTTGAACCAAATCACGGCATTAGTTTTGACATAGTCGGCGACTTCGAGTGCGACAAAAAAAACAATACGATATACAAAGCCTACGAGGCGTTGCTTGATTATAAACCGCAAAAGGCGATAGTGGAGTTTTGTAAAAAACACAAGGTAATGGTCTACAAAAACATACCGAAATTCGCCGGACTAGGCGGCGGAAGCTCCAATGCGGCGACTTTTCTAAAAATGATAAACGAGGCTCTTGCTCTTGGACTAACAACTGATGATTTGGCGCAGATAGGGGTAAAAGTGGGCGCTGATGTGCCGTTTTTTATTTATGGCTTTAAGTCCGCAAATGTCTCAGGTATTGGGGAAATAGTCGAAGAGTTTGCAGAGGAGATACCCAAAATAAAACTCTTTACGCCCGAGGATATAAAGTGCGACACAAAAGAGGTGTTTAAAACATTTAGAAAGTTTTTTATTAACGATTTGGAGCCTGAACTTGCAGAAGAGCTAAAAAGCAAAACAAGCAAAGAGATACTAGGTGAGTACCCGCCGCTAAAACTAAACGACCTCTTTCACGCCGTACTAAAGAAATATCCTGAGTTTTATGAGCATAAAATGGACGGCTGGTTTCTTAGCGGTAGCGGCAGCACTCTTTTTAAGGTAAAATAATGAGCAAAACATACGCAAGCAACAAAAAAGCATATCACGAATACCACATATTAGAAAAACTGGAAGCTGGTCTTTCGCTTGTCGGAAGCGAAGCAAAGGCTATTAGAAGTGCAAGGGTAAATCTTAAAGATAGTTTTGTTCGAATAATAAACGGCGAAGCTTTTGTCTTTAATATGCACATATCACATCTATCGACGGCCGTTGCGGCATATAAGCCAAGCGAAACGAGAGACAGAAGGTTGCTTCTGCACAAAAAACAGCTTTTGAAATTTAGTCAGAAGGTCAAAGAAGACGGACTCACTATCATACCGTTAAGCGTATACGCAAATGATAGAAATAAAATAAAATTGGAAATCGGACTTGCAAAAGGTAAGCAACAGCACGATAAAAGAGAGAGTTTAAAAGAGAAAGATGCGAAGTTAGAGATTGCCAGAGCAATGAAGAATTATTAAAAAACTTCTCCGCCGAAAGGCGGAGAGGAGAAGAGTTATCTTGTTCTTAACTCTTCGATTCTCGCAGATTTACCGCTTCTAGTTCTTAGGAAATAAAGTTTTGCTCTTCTTACTTTACCTCTTCTAGT
>DIZY01000062.1:0-2064 GCA_002428055.1 Helicobacteraceae bacterium UBA6016 | reverse complement strand
CCTATGTTATTAGCGCCTACTTTTCTAACTGTAAAAGTTTTACCAGCGCCTTCGCCTCTTGTGGCTATACAGACACCTTCAAAATTTTGGATTCTGCTCTTGTCGCCCTCTTTAATTTTAACGGCAACTTTTAGACTGTCTCCAGCTCTAAACGCAGGTATTGTTTTGCTTGCTATTTGAGCTTGCTCGAAGCTTTCTAAGTATTTATTTTTCATATCTGGTTCCTTTCAAAAACTTTTCATATAAATCGGGTCTAAAGTATTTGGTTCTAATTTTCGACACGGATTTTTTAAAATCCGAAATTTTACTGTGATTTCCCTTTAAGAGAATTGAAGGAGATGCTAGTCCTTCAAAAACAGCAGGTTTGGCAAACGAAGGCGCTTCCAAAAGATTGCCTTCATAGCTTTCCACACTCAGCGACTCTTCGTTGCCGAGTACTCCCGGTACAAATCTTGATATTGCGTCACACATAACAAGAGAGGCCAGCTCTCCGCCTGTTAATACAAAGTCGCCTATACTGAATACTTCATCGGCAAACTCTTCGACAACTCTCTCGTCAATCCCCTCGTAGCGTCCACAGACAAAAACAATATGTTCTTTTTTGCTTAGCCGCTTCGCATCGCCATAATTAAACAGCTTTGCGGCAGGAGACAAAAATACTATATGCGCATCTTTGTCTTTTTGCCTTAGCTCGCCAAGAAGTGAAAACATCGGAGCCGGAGTAAAGACAAGCCCTGCTCCGCCGCCAACGGCATAGTCGTCGGTTCGGTTAAACCTATCTTCGCTGTAATCCCTTGGAGATAAAAACTCAAACTCTAATAAGTTTGCATCTTTGGCTCTTTTTATGATAGAGGCTTCAAAATACGGAGAGACTAATTCGCTAAAAACGGTAACAAAACTGAATTTCATCAACTTTCAATCAAAATATCTTTTGCATACGTAGCATATATCTTGCCGTCTTCAAGAGATACGGACAATACAAACCTATCTTGATAAGGAATTAAAAAACTTTTTGGTAATCCCTTATCTACAAGCTTTGCATCGGTTTTAACACTAAGATAGTCCGTAACGCCGTATCTCTCTATGCTTTCCACAGCACCCAGCGTCTCGCCCTCTTCCACTACCTCTAGCCCAACAATATCAAACCAGAAAAACTCGTCTTTGCCAAGCTTACAATCCTGCCTTGTGCTGTCAAGGGTAGCTGAAATAGTGCGATTCGTCAGTTTTGCCGCATCGTCCACATTGTTAAAATTTTTAAATTTTACCGTCGAGGAAGCAACCTCATAACTTTCAATCTCTAGCGTCTCGCCAAGAGAGTAAAACAAAGCGCCTTTTTTAAACTGTTCCGGAAAATCGGTAGATAGATGAAGCTTTAACTTGCCGTCCAGCCCGACCGTTTTTCCTATCTTTGCAACGGTTAGTTGCGCAGGGTCAATTTCAAAACTTCGTTTCATTATTTGTTTGGTTTTACCGAAATCTTATACGATATATTATCTTTTGCCTTGCAGCCCGATATTACGGTTTTGAGGGCATTTATCATCTTGCCCTCTTTGCCTATTATCTTTCCGGCATCGGTTTGATTCGCATAGATTATTATCTCGCATAGCCCATCATCAAGAGTGACTTTCTCGACTCTTATCTCTTCAGGGTATGACGAAAGCAGAGCCGCAAACTGCTCTACAAATTTCTCGACCAAAAATTAGCCTTTTGTTATATGGAAAACTTTGTCGCTCATTTTAGCGCCAACGCCTGTCCAATAAGCAAGTCTCTCAGCGTCAAATTTAAGCGCTTTAGGCTCAACCATCGGGTTGTAATAACCGATTGACTCTATCCAACCACCGTCTCTTTTCTTTCTACTATCCGTTACTACGATTCTGTAAAAAGGTTTTTTTGTTCTTCCCATTCTGGTAAGTCTTATAACTGTTGCCATTAAGTTCTCCTAATAAATTGTTAAAAATGCCGAAAAATAGGCTTTTTTGGCAAAAGCCCATTTGTTGACACATTTTGATTAATCCTCAAATTTTGAGCAAAGCCCAAAATTAGGTCTTCAGCAGACGGCTCTCG
>DIZY01000084.1:1872-4440 GCA_002428055.1 Helicobacteraceae bacterium UBA6016 | reverse complement strand
AACCTTTAGGCGACAACTTCTCGGGTCAGACCCTCAAGCGAAGCCATCGACGCACCGGCGAATCTATTTGGTCTCAAAGCTATAAGTATCGGACCCAAAATGTTACGGGTAGCGCACCGTCCAGGAAAGAGAAGACAATTGTAGGTTATATTCGATTAACGATAGCTTAGACGCTGCTTGACTCACTGCCCCAAAATTGCGCTAAAAATAAGATGCCATACCGACCATAGAATCAGATACATCTTGGTAGCGAGCCGGGAAGTATGCTCCGGACTGTGTCACAAATAATGGAATATTCTCAACTTTACAAATAGTTGAGACCAATATATCTCTTTTTTTCATTCCAGATACGCTAACATCAAGTATACCGACAGGGTCACCTGATAAAATATCAGCTCCGGCGTTATAAATAACAAACTCTGGACTAACTTCACAAAAAGCAGTCTCTAGCATCGATGTAAACTTACTGAAATATTCATCATCTTTGCACATCTGCAAAAGAGGTATGTTGTAGTCTATAAACTCTTTATAATCATCGCCAATTGGATAATTTTGACTATTGTAAATATCAAATATTGATATATTATTTGCATTCCCAGGTATTTGAGCTACCCCGTTTCCGCTATCCGATGAATTTTCTAAAGACATTATGAGGCACATAGTAGACAGCTTTATGTCCAACAATATATTTAAAAGTATTCTTTTGTGCCGGATTGTATGTGTTTGCTAAAGGGGGCGAATTTAATTACTATAAAACACCAAAAGCTTGCTTGATTGTCTGCACGCTTAAAAACATTGGCAGCACATTGTGTTCATTTGGCGCCTTGATAGCCTTAAATCCAAGATTTGCATAAAAGTCATGTTTGCCGTCTGCCGCATCCAAATACAACCCTCTTATGCCAACCTCTTCGGCTTGTTTTATGGTCAACTTCATTGCATGTTTCATGAGTTTTGAGCCGAGTCGTTTACCTTGGTATTTCAAGTCAACACCAAGCATTATTAGCCTCAGGCATGGGATACTTTTGGGCGCATTTTTCAGTTCCGTATCAAACTCCGCTTTTGCTATGGCAAATGAAGAAACAGTATAAAATCCGGCAAAAAACTCTTTTTGAGAGTGCGCTAGATCGATAAGCACATAGGCTACAACATTGCCGTCTTGTGCTTGTTGTTTTAGATTCTGAGGTATTTTGTTGATTATATTATTGCCACAATCAAATGTTTTGATATTTGAGTATGTTTTATCTATTTTATATTGTTCTAAGACAATATTATCGCTCACTCAAATCATCCAATACGGCTAGTTGTTTCAAGCTTGCCGTAGGTTCTTCTTTTTGTTCCAGGAACTGGCTAAAAGCTTTATACTCTTCATCACTGAGGAAAAGCGCTCTCGAATCCTGGAACACCTCTCTAGCTTTTTGCACCGCTGCCGAAATAACAAAAGATGACAAATCTAAGCCCTCTAAATGTGCAGCTTTTAATAAAAAATCTTTTTGGGATGAGCTAATTTTGGCTTCCAGTCTCGCATCTTTTTTTGAAGATATGAATAAATCCTGCAAAAAGTCAAAAGAGTGATTTGTCGGCGTGGTCGCTGCTTGCATTTTTCTACTCCATACGGATAATGTACGGATATTATATCGAATTTATTTTTATTTAGCTTAAATTTTTGGCATATGCTACTGCGGCTTCTAGGGTTTGCTTTGGCGAGACATATATCTCATCGCAAAAATCGATAGCCGCCGCCGTAGTTTTGCCTATCGCAACGCATTTATAACTGCTGTTCCAGCCGAATTTTTCAAAAAAACATTTTACGGTAGAGGGCGAAGAAAAAACTATCGCAGAGCCATCCTCCGGCATATCAAAGGCGCTTGTTTCACAAATCGTCTCATAAATCACAACTTCCGCAATATCAGAGCCTTTTCGTCTAAGTATATCCGGCAGGCTAGACGCTATCTCTTTTGCCCTTGGATACAAAAACTTTAAAAACCTATATCGTTTTGTTATCTCTATCGCCAACTCATCGCCATAAGCCTCGGTCGAAACAAAAGATACTCTGCCGCCAAGCTCCTTAATAGCATCTGCAGTCGCATCGCCAATCGCAATAGATGGCTTGCGTTTCCAATCAATTCCAAGCCTGTCAATCCCTTTTACACCGTTTTTGGATGTAAAAATAAGAACATCAAAATCATCGATATTTATCTCGGCATCAAAAAACTCCGTTTTTATTACCGGAAGATTGATAGCCCCCTCCACATGCGCAGATGAGAGGAGATATACCGGAGGCTCCAAATCTTACTCCCACTCAATAGTTGCAGGCGGTTTGGAGGAGATGTCATAGACTACCCTGTTAATACCGTCAACTTCGTTGATGATACGGCTACTCATGCGCTCTAGCAGCTCAAAAGGGAGTCTCCCAAATACAGCCGTCATGCCGTCCGTACTCTCGACGGTTCTGATGCACACCGTATTTTCGTATGTTCTATTGTCACCCATGACGCCTACACTTTGAACATTTAGAAGTACGCAAAACGCTTGCCATACTTTACCGTAATACCCCGACGCTCTTAGCTC
>DIZY01000084.1:0-1804 GCA_002428055.1 Helicobacteraceae bacterium UBA6016 | reverse complement strand
GGGTGCCTATCTATCGCATACGCCGGAAGTCCTAGCTCAAGACCAAGCTTTCGTACCTCATCTTTAAACAGTTCACGAAGAGGCTCAACAAGCTCAAACTTCATCCAATCAGGCAATCCGCCGACATTGTGGTGGGATTTGATAGTTTTGGATGGACCTTTGACACTCACAGACTCGATAACATCAGGGTAAAGTGTACCTTGTGCAAGGTATTTACAATCCACATGTTTTTTTGCCTCAGCCTCAAAAAGCTCGATAAAGGCGTGTCCTATTATCTTTCTCTTCGCCTCTGGCTCCGTTACGCCTTTTAGACGACCCAAAAACAGCTCTTCAGCGTCTATTGTGATTAGCTCTCGTTTGATTGAGTGCTTGAAGATGTCTTGTACTTGCTCGACTTCGTTGGCTCTAAGTACGCCGTTGTTGACAAATACCGGAATAAGATTGTCGCCTATCGCCTCAACTAGAAGTGCCGCCGTTACCATACTGTCTACACCACCCGATACCGCACATAGGACTTTATCGTTGCCGACTTTTGCTTTGATTTTTGCAATTTGCTCTTTGGCAAAGTGACCCATATTCCAAGTGCTTTCAAGCTCGCAAATATGTTTTGCAAAGTTTTTGAGCATCTTGTGTCCAAACTCGGAGTGCGCCACTTCCGGGTGAAACTGAAGAGCATATAGCTTTTTCTCTTCGTTTGCGATAGCGGCAAACTCGGCATTGTCGGTGTGCCCTATTCTCACGAATCCTTCAGGAAGCTGCACAACTTTATCGGCGTGGCTCATCCATACGGTGTGGCTAGACTCTATGTCTTTAAATAACGGGCTAACGGAGCCATGAATATCATCAAAAAGTATTTTCGCCTTGCCGTATTCATGATGGTCGGCTCTCACAACTTCGCCGCCGAATACATGAGTAATGAGCTGCATACCGTAGCAGATACCCAGTATTGGCAGACCCATCTCAAATACGCCCTTATCCACCATATACGCATCTTCTTCATACACGCTAGCAGGACCGCCCGAGAGTATAAGACCTCTAGGATTTTTAGCTTTTACCGCCTCTAAGCTCTCAGAGTAAGGCACTATCTCACAATAAACCCCCTCTTCTCTCAGTCTTCTAGCTATTAGCTGCGTATACTGGGAACCGAAGTCAAAAACTATTATAGGAACATCTTTCATTTATCTGCCTCTTTAGTTGAATAAAAACTTAATTATAACAAAGCCGACATTGTGGCTTTGTTGGACTTATTTATTAAATATTTGATTATGCGTACCGATTCTCGCAAGGTTAAGCGTATTTGACTCTTTATCCACTTTGTATACCAAGAGCCAATCTGGCTTGATATGACACTCCCTGTATCCAAACCAATTTCCCTTTAGCTGGCGGTTAAGCAGATTTTTGTCAAGAGGCGACTCCTCTATGAGCGAGGCTATCGTCTCTTTTAGTTTTTTGAAATCTTTTCTAAACTCTCTATCTAGTTTAGTCTCAAGACTCATATCCCAAGAGCTACGAAAAGTTCGTCCTTATTTTTATATCTTTCCACGCTCTTATCATTTGATTCTAGTCTATGTATAGCCTGTTTTGTTGCCTCGCTTAGCTCATTTGTATCGCTACACTATATGGCTATCGTTTGCATGGGTGTTCCTTTGGCTAACTTTTCAAAGATTATAACACAAAACCAAATTGCCGTATATAATTGACTTTGTAACTAAAATTTGATACCATCCATTTTATGGCAAAACACGACAAACTTTTTGAAAATTGGATGGTAGCAGCTCAAGGGTGAAATTCGTCCACAAAGACA
>DIZY01000098.1:678-3185 GCA_002428055.1 Helicobacteraceae bacterium UBA6016 | reverse complement strand
CCCCCATTTACTCACTCCTTAATTAACACCGTCTCCAACCTACCACCTTTATTCAGCGCAAGATATGTATCCACCGGCAAGCCTAAGATATTTGAAACTATATTTTTGTATACGTAAAGCTGTTTTTTGTAAATCTCTTTTGCCTCATGCGAGCTTTTAAAATCTATTATCGCCGCTTTTGTGTCACTTATTGCTAGCAGGTCTATTCTGTGCAGTTTTAGCCTCCCCTTATCATCTTCCACGCACACGCTTATCTCTTTGTAGATTTTTGCATCCTCAAAGCCTTGCAGTTCAAAGCTTTTTGATAGAGACAGAGCAGATTCTAGCGCACCGCCCAGAAGCAAGCCATACTTGTTTTTTAGATACATTGGCGCTTCGGCATCATGTAAGAGCGCATTTGAAAGCTCAAAATAAGAGTGCAGAGCAAGTCCGAAATCTATAGCGGCATAATCTTCCGGCTTAAAAATATCCTCTCTCGCAAAATCCTCTTGTTTGCCTAGTTTTTTATCTAGCTTCACGCCCTTATACGAGCGGGTATCCTCTTCGTTTGTCGCATTGCTAGCCACAAACTCTTTTATGCCGCTCACTCCGTCAATAACACCTAACTGAAGCTTTGAGTGCCCCTCTATTTTTTTGATAATGCAAATGCCTTTTTTGGCTCTCGTCATCGCCACATAATTGGCGTTTTGAAGGTCTCTCACCGCCATTTTTTCCTCTTCATCCATCGCCGCTTTAACATGGGGCAACATGGCGGCAATACTTTTGCCGGAGACGATGAGCTCTCTTAGCCTAAAATTTTCATGCAGCTGCAAAATCGGACGCATTCTGGAGCTATCTTTTTTCTTTAGCGTATCACATATAATGCAATACTCAAACTCCAACCCCTTGGATTTATGCACCGTCATTAGCGTTACGCCCTCTTGTCGCACCGAGATTTTTTTCTCGTTTACGACTGCCTTGGAGTCAAGAAACGAGTGTATATCCTCATATCCGCATGCAAGCTCTATGAGTTTTAGCGTATTTGGACTCGCAAGAGCGAAGAAATCCACTATCTCAAACACCGCTTTTGCGGGGGCGGTAGAAGCACCGAGTGTAGCGGCGATGGAGTCAAAATCGCTTGCGAGCGCCTTAGTAATAGACAAAAAACTAAGCTTGGCAAGCCTAGCGTCACGCCCTAGCGTACGAAGCAGCAGATACTCCAAAAAGCTCACGATGGCATGCACCGCATCATCATCCATAAGCGCTTTCGAGCTCTCTTTTTGCGTTTTGATGCCCTTAATCTCTAGGCTTGCGGCAATCTCTTCTATATCGTCGTTGGTATAGCAAAGCACCGTAATAGCGTCCTCTTTGGCGCCCAGCGATATGTACTCTGCCACCTTCTCAGCCACGCTATGAGCCAGCGCATCTGCATCCACCGAAACCGTCTCCGTGAAGCCCTCTTTTTCGCTAGCGCTTTTTTGCGGTTTGAAGATAGAGCCGTAAAGCGGGGTAAAGACGGTGTTGACAAACTCCACGGGAGCCTTGTCGCTTCGGTAGTTGGTATCCAGATACGCCTCTTCGTATCTATCCTCAGCTCTCGCCTTGATATAGCCCGTAGCGTTTTCAAACATCCCCGCTGCCGCACCTCGAAAACGGTATATCGACTGCTTGGGGTCACCGACTAGAAAAAAGCTCTTAAACTCGCCCGTGCCGATGCCGGAGAGTATCTCATCAAGAAGCGGACGGATAATGCGAAACTGCAAAATACTCGTATCTTGAAACTCGTCAATGAGGATATGCTCTATCTCGCCATCCAGCCTAAAGTAGAGAAAGTCACTATCGACCTTGCCATCCTCAAGCAGCTCTTTTACTATCTTTGCTATGTCGTCGAAGCCTAGCGCATTTTTTTCTCTGTTGATGCTCTCTCTAGCTCTTTTATACCAATCAAACTCATACAGTATGAAGCTAAGCGTATCTTGCACGCTAGCCTCGTAATAACGGGCTAATGCGAATTTGAGAGAGGCAAAAAGCGCCTCCGAGTCGTCGTTGGACAACGCTTTGTAGTCTCTATGAGCGGCAAGGTTTTCTCTTTCGATAATGAGCTTTTCAAAGCTGTTTGATTTGAGGAATTCACCTACGGAGCCGAAAATCTTTGGGGCAAATTTCTGCGGTTTGGCGATGCAAAGATAGGCATAAAATCTATTTGCCTCCGCCAAAAACTCCGCCCTTGCCGCAAAAAACAACGCCCTATCATACCCCTCAAACCCCTTCTTGATAGCAACTAAATCGCTCTCCTCTTCATACAGCGCCCCAAACAATCCAAGCAGCTTATCTATCGTATCACCACGACTATACAGATAATCGGCAAGCCGCTCCTTTTGCCCCTCATCCAAAAGCTGCAAAAAACGGCTCTTTAACTCCGAAGAGTCAATGGCAAAAAGGTCAAAATCATGTCGCACGGAGGCGTAAAAGCAAAACTTGCGGAGTATCTGATGCACAAAGCTATCAATCGTAGAAATCTTGTTGTT
>DIZY01000098.1:0-643 GCA_002428055.1 Helicobacteraceae bacterium UBA6016 | reverse complement strand
CTTATAAACCTCTCGTATAGAGACGCTAAGCGGATGGTCTGCCCCTATTCTCCCACTCTCCAACCCCATCAAACTCTCAGCAATCCTCTCCCGCATCTCCTTCGCCGCCTTTTTGGTGAAGGTCACGGCTAGGATTTTGGAGGGGTGAGCGCCCAGAAATAGCAGGGATAGGTAGCGGAGGGTCAGCTGATAAGTCTTACCGCTTCCTGCGCTTGCGTTGATGGCTAGGATGTTTTGGAAGTTTGTTTTATTCATTTATCCACATCCACGCTATCGCAAACAGAGCATATCTCTAGTTTTGCGCAGCTGGTATTTTTGATGCGAAAAAGCGCCAGTTTTAAGGATTTACCAACCCTCGCATGCAATTCGGTATTTACTTTCAGTTATCGGTCCTTTTTAGATACAGCTTCGTTATATTGCCATCTATTTTCCATGATATATCAGTTTTATGTGGTTGCATCATGCTATATGGTATAAAAAATACCATATTTGTAGAGTTAATTTCTGTATAAACTTTGCCATTATATTTTTCTACTCGTTCTTTTATTCGATTAAAAGGCACGGTGATAATTTTTAATATTATTATCCCACCAATAAGGCCTAGCGATAAACGTCTTAGATCATCAAGAAACGTAGTTGCCAG
>DIZY01000010.1 GCA_002428055.1 Helicobacteraceae bacterium UBA6016 | reverse complement strand
GCTGATAGGTTAGCCGAATATGAGCTAAATAATGAGCTATACGACGGTAAAGAGCCGGTGGTGGTTGAACATAAAGAAGAGCAACTAAATATTGAGTTTGCTCATATAAAGCTGTAGGAGGCGACAAGTGGTTTTTAGGACAGAAGAGAAAATTAGTAAATACGATTTTGTGGTGTTGGCTGTATTGGCGGTAGTGGCTTTGGCGGTATTTGGCGTTTTGAGCGCTGTTGTGGAGTGATTGGTGAGCAAGATAGAGTGGACGGAAAGGACATGGAACCCAATGAGCGGGTGTACGAAAGTATCCGAGGGGTGCGCTAACTGCTATGCTGAAAAAATGGCAAATAGGCTAAAGGCTATGGGAACTAAAGGGTATGAGGATGGCTTTGCGGTGATGCTACACCCTGATAGATTAGACGAGCCGGTAGAGCGCAGAAAGCCGACTATGTATTTTGTTTGCTCGATGGGGGATTTGTTCCATGAGGATGTGGACTTTGCGTATATAGATGCAATTTGGGCGGTAATGGTATTAGCAAAACAACATACGTTTCAAGTTCTTACAAAACGTCCGGAGAGAATGAGAAAATATCTTGATGGCGCAAAAGAAAGAATAGGACAATGCTTTAAAGATGCTGGCTACTCGATTGCTTTTTCTTTTCCGCCGCCAAATGTATGGCTAGGCGTAACAGCCGAAAACCAAGAACAAGCCGATAAGCGTATTCCGATATTGCTAGATACTCCGGCGGCTGTGAGGTTTGTGAGTGTAGAGCCGATGCTAGGGGCTATAAACCTTGATATGCTTATAACTAATAATATCGAGGATAGATTTAGGACTGTTATTAGCTCCTTGCATGGCAAAGAGACGCTATGGGATACAAAAAACCTTATCGCTGAAAATGAACACACAAAACTTGATTGGGTAATCGTCGGCGGCGAAACAGGGGCGGGGGCTAGACAGCTCAAATACGAGTGGGTCAAAAATATACTAGAGCAGTGTCAAGAAGCGGAAGTGCCGCTGTTTTTCAAAAAGTGGGGCAAGCTAAAAGAAGAGGGAGAAGATGGCTTTATCGATGGGGTAAAGTACAGACAGATGCCGAGAGAGAGGGACTAAATGAATAATAATGACGTGAGTGTTGAGATCGGAACGGTAAGCGTATATAAGGTCAAAAATATAACGCACCGTACTTGGGCTGATTTTTGTGTTGAAATGGGCAAAGGCTTTGTAAAACTATCCATAAATAGCGATTACGGGGCTTTTGCGTACAACTGGTTTGCCGCAGATGACGACCCGGTTGCGTTTTTAAAAAGACTTAACATGAGCTATGTAATTGCAAAGTTTGTAGGTCAGGATATAAAAGAAGTAGACTTAGAAACAACGGTTCGAATGATAAAGCGCAGAATAATAGAAAGACGGCGAGATGATAATATCTCTTGGGGTATGGCAAGAGAGTTTTGGGACAATATTCCAGACATTTTTAGCGGTACTCAAGACGAGTATTGTATGCGAAGCCGAATGGTTGAGATGGAGGGGTTCGATGATATTTTTGGGGATAGTGGTTGTATTCCTATCCAGTACAAAATGAAACAAATATACATTAATTTTTGGGAGGAGCTTTGGGCTCCGTTTGTAGCCGCTTTGGAGAAGAGCGTTGAGAATCCATAAAACAGGCGTTAAGTGTGGATCGGCTTATAAGATTGCGCCGGAATTTTTAACTGATGATGATGGGAAGGTGACTTGTAAGAGGTGTAAGAGGTTGATTGCGGATAAAAAAGATTGCAAGCTTTATAGGCTGCTGGTTGGAATATACGCAATAGACGAATATTTTGTCTACGCGCCGACTTCCTCGAAAGCCGCGTATAAGTGTTTTGTAATGTTTTTTTACAACGAAGACGCTTGGGGAAACATAGGCGAGCAGTTTCTTTCGTTTAAAAAGCGGCTGAAAACTGTAAGGCGCGAAGATAGAAGCGAGGAGTGAAAAATGCTAAAAGAGGTGTCTGATAAGTGGCTAGTTGATATTAGTTGCCCCTATTGCGGGGCTATGCTGGAGGTGCAAGATGAGTTTGAGCATTTTAACGGAGATGGGGATATTTGCGAGGGCGATTGTCCGAAGTGTGGTAAAGAGCTTAGTGTGATTATTTGTTTTTCTACTAGCTTTAGGGTTGCGGGGAATGATGGTGAGGACAAATGAGCGGGATTCCTAGGGCTACGAATGAGCGTCCGCCGCCGATTTTTGACGGGGAGACGAATATAGCTCTTGCGCCGATGGTGTGCGGGGCGGCGGGGGTGAAGAGGTTTTTTGAAGATAAAAATAAAGATGGGAGGAACAAAAAGATGACAAAAGAGCAAGCGGCAAAAGAATTAGGGAAAGCAGTAGGCACAGTAAAAAACATGCTGACCGCCGGAAAACTAACGGGCGATGGTAAAGGCGGCGTAACAGATGAAAGCGTAGAGGCTTTTAAGGGAAAAGAGAAAATGGTAGACGCAGATACACAAGAAATTATTGACGAGAGAGAGGCGCAAAGCACAGCCGAAACGGCGTTTGGCGAAAAAATAGAAGAAGAGTATCTTGCGGGGTTTTCTCTCTCCACAGAAAAACCGGATATTCCGGCTTGGCTATTGAATATCTCTGAAAAGATATTCAATAGAGGGTACGAACAAGGGTTTGAAGCTGGTGTGGATAAAGCGGAGAGCGAGCTAATGGCGGCGCAAAGCGTAAGCGCGGACGACATACTGGTTGTTTTACGTGAAAAGGCGGTGGGATGAACAACTGTATAGATTGCGCGAATGTCTACACGGCGGAGGACGGGCAAAAAAGATGTGTTTTTAGCGGAACGGTGATAGAGAGCGATACGGAAGTTCCAAAAGTCTGTATCGAGCGCAACGACTATCAAAAGAGAGATACAAAAACTAAAAGTTTGTTTGAATGAAAGAAAGAGAAATATTAAAAGTAGGCGATGTCTATCGACACAAAGACGGCGGTATGTATCGCATCACAAAAGTAGAAGATGGGAGAGAGGATGGGAATACTCTCGTATGGTATAGCGTACTAAACAAATATCGTCCGTCGTACATAGACGAATGGGTTAGGGTTCTGCCTCATTTTTTGGAAAGTTTTGTTTTTGTGTGCGCGGCGGAGACGCTTGTGCGCGTGAAGTTGAAACGTTTTGAAGAGATATGCGCCGAGGCGGAGCCTTATCCTAGTTTTGTAGACAATGACCATTTTGAGATATTGTATCAATCAAAAAGACACAAAGAGGCTCGTAGTTTTTTTGGGCTATATGACCCGAAGTATTTTATTCCGCATTGGGATCACTGGGTCTTAGTTCGGGAAAAAGACCCAACTATGTTTTATGACGCATACTGCTTTTACGCCGATGATTTCAACATGCTATCGCTACATGATTGGATAGTGAAGGAGATAAAGTGCAAATAGGTT
>DIZY01000017.1:2906-3235 GCA_002428055.1 Helicobacteraceae bacterium UBA6016 | reverse complement strand
CAAATAACGATACGAGGTCTGATAAACGCTTGTCTGTTGTGAACTTTTTCTATAAAGTATCTAATCATCTTCTCGGTAGTGTCAAAGTCAGCAATAACCCCGTCTCTCATTGGACGAATCGCGGTGATATTGCCGGGTGTTTTACCTATCATATCTTTTGCGTCTTGACCTACGGCTAGTATCTTTTGCTTGCCGTGTTTGTCTGTTTGTACCGCCACAACCGAGGGCTCGTTGATAATAATGCCTTTACCTTTCATACTCACTATCGTGTTTGCGGTTCCAAGGTCAATGGCGAGGTCGTTTGAGAAAAAACCTATCAATTTATCTAA
>DIZY01000017.1:0-2752 GCA_002428055.1 Helicobacteraceae bacterium UBA6016 | reverse complement strand
TTAGCTTTAGTAGCATAGCGCAGCGTAGTCGTAAGGAGCTTTGCTTCTTACGGCGTTCTATTGTATATATTAGGCGCTAGCTTTTTTGCTTTTTGAAGTTTCAGATTTTGATAGCTTGACTTTTAACGGTTTTTCGCTTTTTTCTATGCACTCTTTATTTACAATAATCTCATATCCGCTAAGTTCCGGTAAATCATACATCGTATCGGTCATAATATCTTCTATAATCGCCCTAAGCCCCCTTGCGCCGGTTTTTCGTTTGATACTCTCTTTGCAGATAGCCTCTATGGCGTCGTCTGTAAAAGTCAGCGTTACGTTGTCTATAGCAAAAAGTTTTTTGTATTGTTTTAATAGTGAATTTTTTGGCTCTGTAAACACTTGCACAAGCTCTTCAAGATTTAACTCTCTTAGGCTTGCTATCACATGGAGTCTACCTATAAGCTCTGGGATAAGTCCGAATTTTACTAAGTCGTCTGGTTCTATAGAGTCAAAGATATTTTCATCTTTTAGCTCTTTTACCTCTTTTTGCAAAAATCCCATGGCGGAGCCGGATATCCTGTTTTTGATGATTTCGCCAAGTCCGTCAAAAGCGCCGCCTGCAATAAAGAGTATATTTGTCGTATCCATCTGGATAAACTCTTGATTTGGGTGTTTTCTGCCGCCTTTTGGCGGGATATTTACACTGCTTCCCTCTATGATTTTGAGAAGAGCTTGTTGTACGCCCTCGCCGGATACGTCTCTTGTTATCGAGCGGTTTTCGCTCATTCTGGCTATCTTGTCAACTTCGTCGATAAAGACTATGCCGTGCTCCGCTTTTTTTACGTCGCCGTCGGCTGATTGAAGTAGTCTAACCAATATATTTTCAACGTCTTCGCCTACATATCCAGCCTCTGTAAGGCTTGTCGCGTCCGTAATCGCTATCGGCACGTCAAGGTATTTTGCAAGAGTCTGAGCTATAAGAGTCTTACCGCTTCCGGTTGGTCCTACGAGCAAAATATTTGATTTTTTAAGCTCCGTCTCGTCGTCTTCTGAGGGCAAATCTTTTAAAACGCGTTTAAAGTGGTTGTAGACCGCTACGGCGATTATTTTTTTGGCTCTCTCTTGACCTATTACATAGCCGTCCAAAGCTTCTTTAAGCTTCTTTGGAACCACTTCGCCTTTTATCGCCTCTTTTTTTGAGATCGCCAAATCGCCTAAAATTATCTTATAGGCGCTTAATACGCAGTTTTTGCATATATACGCGTCCTCTCCCGCTAGAAGCGGATTTTCTTCGGTATCTTGCGCTCCGCAGAAATTACAAACTTTTTCACTCATCAGACGCTCCTCAAATTTCCGGCAAAGCCGTAAATTAGGTCTTCGGCAGACTGCCCGCGCGGCTTGCCGCTTTTTGAGAAATTACAAACTTTTTCACTCATCTATTGTGCCCGCATCTTTTTGGTGGTATGGTATGCCTCTTTTTGTTTCAAGGCAAAATTTTGCGATATTCGCTACGTAGCTATTGTCTGATTTTGACAGCTCTTCGGCCGCCTCTTTGAGGATTCTACCTTTTAAAAAAAGCTCTCTATACGCTTTTTTGACGGCGTCCAAATCCGAACGCGCTATATGTCTTCTTAAACCTACTAAATTTAGCCCTCTAAGATGAGCCCTGTTTCCCTCTGCAAGGCAGTATGGCGGTATATCTTGATTTACAGCGCTAGCTCCGCCAAGCATCGCAAATTCGCCGACTTTTACAAACTGGTGAACCGGAGTCATGCCGCCGACAACGGCGTAATTTCCGAGTTCCACGTGTCCCGCCAGCGTGGCGTTGTTCGCCAAAATGCAGTTATTTCCAACTACGCAATCGTGCGCTATATGTACATACGCCATAAAAAGCGAGTTGTCGCCAAGTCTTGTGACGCCCTTGTCTTGAACGGTTCCGGGGTTAAATAGGCAAAACTCTCTTACCGTATTGCCATCCCCCATTATAAGCTCCGTCTCCTCGCCGTTATATTTGAGGTCTTGAGGGATTGAACCGATAACCGCATGGGAGAAGATACGATTTTTTTTGCCTATCGTAGTTTTGCCGACTATTTGGGCTGAGTTTCCTATTTCACACCCGTCGCCGATTGTGACTTTGGCTCCGATATACGCGTAAGCTCCGATTTTTACGCCCTCGCCGATTGTTGCTCCGTCTTCTATTATCGCTGTTTGATGTATCATTATTTGTCTACAATCATAGCTTTTAACTCAGCTTCGCAGACAAGTTTGTCATCGACGTACGCTTTGCCGTCGAGCACCCAAATATTCCCTTTATGTTTTATAACATTTAGTTTGTATACGAGTTTATCGCCCGGAAATACGGGGCTTCTGAATTTTGCTTTGTCTATACTCATAAAGTAGACGACTTTATTATCAAATTCGTCTTCATTTGCGGAGCTTTTAAAAGCAAGCACACCGCCGGCTTGCGCCATCCCTTCGATGATTAAAACGCCGGGATATATAGGGTGTCCGGGGAAATGACCTTGGAACACTTGGTCTGAGATGGAGATGTTTTTGTACCCCTCTATACTCTCCCCATTTGTTATAGACTCAACTCTGTCTATGAGTAAAAAAGGGTATTTGTGAGGCAAAATTTTGGATATTTCATTAATATCAAGCATATTTATAGGTCACCTTTGTTATAGCAAAATTGCGGCATTTTATCAAAAATTAGCTTTTTAAAGCGTAATAACCGATGTTACACACCAAAACGAACTCGTCCGTTTTGGCGGCA
>DIZY01000047.1:4119-8520 GCA_002428055.1 Helicobacteraceae bacterium UBA6016 | reverse complement strand
CCCGCCTTATGGCACTGCGCCACTGCCGGCACAATATCTTCACGAAGCGGGTCAACTAGAGCCACAAACCCTAAAAAGAGAAGATTTTGCTCTGCGTCTTGCCTTGATGAGGGAAGTGCGGCACGCTCCGACATGGCAAAGGCTATGACCCTTAGACCCAAAGCCGCCATTTTGTCGTGTCTCTCCAAAAGCTCTTTTGATTTTTGTTCATCCAAAGGTGTGGCGCTGTCACCGACGAATACCTGTTTGCACATCCCCAGTATGACCTCCGGCGCGCCCTTACAAGCTACCAAAAAGCCATTTTCCGTGTTATGTACAGTCGCCATCCGTTTGAGCTGATAATCAAACGGGTACTCCGCCGCAATCGGTCTTTGTCCACGACGCACAAGCGGGTCCACAAAACCTGACGCAAATATAAAAAATGCTTGTTCTATCGGGTCGCCGCTAGTCGCATCGGCACGGTTGCACAGCAGTACCGCATCTGTTAGCCTAGCGCTTGGCTTCTCGCCTTTTTGCTCTTCATCCCACGCCGTTACTTCCATTTTGTTTTGCGTCAGCGTACCTGTCTTGTCGGTCGCTATCACGGTCACCGCACCCAAATTTTCGATAACGGATAGACCGTTTACCAAAAATCCTTTTGCCGCCATTCGCTTGGCTCCAAACGCCAAAGAGAGCGTGACGGTGGGTAGCAAACCCTCCGGAATCAGCGCAACTAGCACACCCAGTGCAAACAAAAAAGCTTTCCAGAGATTGAAATCCCCAAAACTAGCTATTACGATAAAACTAGCGGCAATCAAAAATGAGATAACCGCAATAATCTTGGAGATACGGGCAATCTCTTTTTGCAGATGCCCCGCCCCCTGCGATACGCTTTGCGTCAGTACCGCAATCGTTCCGTATTTGCTATCTTTTCCGGTCGCAAAGACTAGCCCCGCCGCCTCTCCTTTGACGACAAAAGTGCCGGAATAAAGCGTGGTTTTGTGATGCCCCGAACCGACTACATCCGCCGATACGGATTCGCTCTCTCCTGTAAGTGAGCTTTCATTTACCCACACCTCCGAGGCGCTTATGAGATACATATCGGCGGGAACTTTGTCGCCTTCTTTTAGGACTACGATATCTCCGGCTACAATCTCTTCGGATAGCACCACGCACTCCGCTCCGCCACGCCTAAGCGTCGCTTTTGCCGGAAGAATTTTGCGCAAGGCCTCAAGGCTTTTTTCGGTTCTAAACTCCTGATAAAATCCGAAAAATCCGTTTAGGATAACGACAAAAAGAATAGCCCAGCCTATGGATGTCATATTTGAAGAGGGGTCGAAATGCGCTACGACAAAACTAATTGCGGCGGCGACCCAAAGTAGTAGTGCAAAAAAGTGGGTAAATTGTGCGAGTAGTTTTTTTGCCCACGAACCGTGCGCTACTTGGGGAATGGAGTTTGAACCGTTACGCGCCAATCTCTCTTTGGCTTCTTCTTCGCTAAGTCCGGCTTCACCGGAATCTAGCGCCGAGAAGATATCTGGTAGCTCCTCTGTTTTCATTGGATATACATCCTATTTTTTCAATTTTGCCTGCTCAAGCTCCCAGTATTCTATCGCAAATATATCTCTTTCGTTCAGGCTCTTCCAGCCGCCTAGTTTCACGGCTCTTAGCATCGCATCTATAGTGTGCGAAATAATATCTTTTAGGATTTTTGCCTCTTTTTCGTCTTTTGCGGCGACAAATACCCCCTTGCCTTTTACTACGCCCCATCTAGGCGCCTTGTCAAGAATAATTTTTGTGCCGTCGTTGTTTGCTTCAAAATAGCCGTTATACCAATCGGCATAAGCCTTGACGCACTCCGCTTCTCTGCCCTCTTCTAAGCTTACGGCTCTAGGCTTTGTGCGGATGACATGCTCAGGCGTGAGAGGTCCGCCGCTAAGTATCGCTTCCAAATTATCAAGGCTTGCAAATGTTTTTGCGCCTACCGTGTCTATCGCCTCTATGCCGACATCGCACCCTCGTAGCGTTGATATTTCACCACTTAAAGCCTCTTTCGTTCTCTCACTTATTTCACTTTTTACATCTATCTTTGCGTTTTGCTCCAAATAATCGGCGGCTTTTTTGACAAGAGAAAGCATCTTTTGGTAGCTCACCTCACCGTCCTCGTCAAAGCTAAAAATCCCGTGGTTTAAGAGCACAATACCCTCTATCTCACTCCACTCTCGCCCTTTTACTGCCTCCGCAATCGCTTTTGAGAGTATGAAGCCCGGCATCACATAGTCCACAACAACTACTTTGTCACCGTATATCTTTTGTATCAGCTCTCTGCCGTTTGGCGTATTCGACACCGTCACTACTGCGTCGGCGTGCGTATGGTCTACAAATTTGTACGGAATGATGGCGTGGACTACGGCTTCGATGGAGGGCGCCGGAGCCGCCTTGTCGGTCATCCCATCTTTTTGCAGTCTCACAAGCTCGCTATCGCTTATCATCTCTTTTTGGGCAATACCCAGTAGCGCATCCATTCTCACCGGGGCAAAACCGCCCTCTTCTATCGTGCCCAGATCCCAACCGCTACCTTTAACCCACAGTATCCCGTCTATCTTCACAGATGTGTTGCCTCCGCCGTGAAGCACGAGATATTCGTCTTGCCCAAGTAGCCTTGAAGTCCGCACTCTTTCCTTTAAAGCATCCATAGTATCATCCTTTGATTTTTTTGCGCTAGACTTCTTACAAAACTGCTAGAACTACTCTGCCGCAAAGCGGCAAGCTTCAGCGCCTCAGCGGCCAGCGTGTATATTGAAATTTATTGAACCCTTCTTACGGCAATCTCTTCCACCCAGAAACTCTGCCCGTTATTTTCTAGTTTTAAAATCTTTATTTTTCTAGTTTTTTTGAGAATACCGGCATAATTTACAAGTTTTAAATTTGTCAACTCTTGTTTTGCCGTAGCACAAGTTCCATCCCTAAAAAACTGGTACATATCATCAATACCGAAAGCCTCTCCATACTTGCATATAATAGCACCACCGGTTACGGCATATCTCTGTCCAGACATCTCTTTGATACCTCTTAGCTTTTGCTCTTCATAACTATTTTCCCCGCAGACCCCTGATTTAACGGCGCTTTCGTATGATTTTGGATTTATTTTTTTCAACTGCTCACAGGCTGCAGGGCTTGTGTTTGAAGCGTATAAAAAATTTGACGCCAATATGGCGACTCCAACCCATTTTGCTAAGCTCATATCAAAATTTCCTTTTGTTTATTTCTATGTAGTAGTACAACAATTTGTAAATTATATGCCATACCCGCTTAGGCTTGCAGCTCTTTTCGTAATGCGCATAGCAAAAACAATAATTTGATTTGAGCTACCATAGCCGAAACAATTTTTACAGAGGGAGGTTGCGCCAATGAGTGAAGGTTTTATGTTTTTGATTGGCTCATCGATGCTGTTTTTGGCGGCAGGACTTGCGATATTCGTCCTTTGGATATGGGCTATTATCGATGTCATACGAAGCGAATTTAAAGACCAGACGACGAAGATAATATGGATTGCCTTGCTCATATTTTTGCCGTTTTTGGGAGCTGTCATCTATCCTTTTGTGGGCAAAAGTACGAAAAAGCAAAGAGAAGAGGGTGAGTGAAGAAAAGTATCGTCCTAACCACCCTCAACGCTCGCTACACGCACGCCTCTTTGGCGCTTAGGTATCTGTATGCAAACCTAGAAGAGCTAAAAGACGAGGCGGTCATCGAAGAGTTTATCATCAACGAAGATATGCAGCGAGTGGCGGAGAGTATTCTCGCCTATGAGCCTAGCATAGTCGGCATAGGGGTGTATATATGGAATGCCGAAGATGTAAAAGAGCTCATCTCCGTCATAAAAAAAGTCGCCCCAAACACGCTAATCGTCCTCGGAGGACCTGAGGCTAGCCATCTGCCGCATCGTGTTGACTTCTCGGCGGCGGATTTCGTCATATCGGGAGAGGGTGAAGAGGCGTTTGCCGCTCTTTGCAAAAAACTGCTTGCGGGAGAGATGCCAAAAGAGCGGCATATCGTAGCCAAAGCGGCTAATCTCAAAGAACTCACCCTACCCTACGACTACTACACCGACGAGGATTTGGCGCATCGGTACTTGTATGTTGAGGCGTCACGAGGGTGTCCTTTTGAGTGCGAATTTTGCCTCTCATCAATAGACGAAAAGGTGCGATACTTCGACACGGACGCTTTGATGTGCGAGATAGACAGGGTATGGGAGCGTGGCGGCAGGCGGTTTAAATTTGTCGATAGGACTTTTAATCTCAACATCACGCTTGCCTCAAAACTTCTTGATTTTTTCCTAGCCAAGCCGCTACCCTACAAAGTGCATTTCGAGGTCATCCCCGAGGCGTTCCCTCCTGCGCTAAAAGAGAAAATCGCCGCATT
>DIZY01000047.1:1891-4076 GCA_002428055.1 Helicobacteraceae bacterium UBA6016 | reverse complement strand
CGCAAAATGGATTTTGAAAAAATAAAAGAAAATATCGCTTTTTTGGAGCGAGAGACAAACGCCCACCTGCATGTAGACCTCATAGTGGGGCTTCCCGGCGAAAATTTGGAAAGCTTCGGCAATGGACTAAATACACTCACCACTCTTACAAGTAGCGAAATACAGATAGGCATCCTCAAAAAGCTCTCAGGCACAACGATGAGCAGGCACGACAAAGCGTACGGAATGATATACTCCGACAAACCGCCGTACGACATACTCTCTAATAGTCTAGTCTCGTTCAGCGAAATACAGAGAATGAAGCGGTTTGCTAGGTTTTGGGATATTACCTACAACGGCGGAAAATTTGTAAAAAGCTTGAAGCTGATATGGGGCAAGGACGCATTCAGCGGCTTCCTCGCTTTTGCCGACTGGGTGTACGCCACGGCGCAGATGACGCATCAAATATCGTTTAAGAGAATGTGCGAACTGGTGTATTGCTACTTGACGCAGGAGCTTGGGTGCGATGAGTTTGAGGCGGCGAAGATAATAGCTGAGGATACGAGAAGCTTTAGCGGAAACGGTTTGCCTGCCGTAATAGCAGATAGACTTAGATAAACCGATGATGAAATACTCCCTAAAACCGGATTTTCAAAAAGCGGCGGCCATGGGAGTGGGAACAAGCGATATTGCAGCCGTCTTGATGAGCGCAAACGACGACAAAGCTCCAGTGGATGTCTTTGTAGGATTGGACAAGGAGTCAAAGAGAAGTATAGACGATATACTAAAACTCAAAGTCACATCCAAAGAAATCCATCGAGACTAGATGCAATCAAACAGCGATTTAAAAAAGCTTAGCAAAGAAGAGATTAGGAGAGCTCTAAAGGAGTTTCTCCTGCTTCTCTCCAAATCTGCTTATTTCGAGGCTCATGAGCTCTTAGAGGAGCTATGGAGAGTAGAAAGAAAAGACAAAACCACCCAAAACCTGCTACTAAAAGCACTAATCAACGCCTCCGTATCACTCCACCACACATCAAAAGCAAACTTATCAGGAGCCGCAAAATGCAAACAAACATACCTAAAATACAAACCGCTAATGGATAACTACGAAGATAGAGAACTATTCGAGGATGCATTCAACGAGTGCGATAAACTTTTGATATGTTTTTAGATGATTACCGCCTCTTAGCATTTAACTTTCCTTTGCTGGTTTTTTAGCTTGGGGAAATTGTGGGTTGTTTGTATCAAATATTGTGGCCGAATCAAAGTTGAATTTCTTAAAAACTTCGCTAGAATAAATGAATATCACTATAAAGGATTTGCAATGAAAAAGCTACTGACGATGTTGGCGCTTTGTGCCGGCGCAATTTTTGCCGCAGACGGCGCAGGAGTGTACGGCTCTAAATGTGCTATGTGCCACGGAGCAAACGGAAAAGATACATCGCTCTCTCCAAAACCGATAGCAGGCATGGCAGACACGGAAGCAAAAATCAAAGGATATAAGGCCGGAACCGTGGGCGGGGAGAACAAGGCGACAATGCAGACGGCTGTAGCAGATATGAATGATGCCGACATTAAAGCCGTATCGGCTTTTGTCTCGACGCTAAAATAACAAAAATGAAAGCGGCGGCGTTTGTCAAGCCGCCGAGATAAACAAAGCTATATGCTGATTATTTCATTTTGCTTAGGCTTATGATGTGCTCAGCCATTTCGCCGGCATCATATTTTACGCCTCTATGCTCCAAGACCTTTTGATTTTTGGCCATTTTTTCATGGTCACTCTCTATGCCGCCCTTTTTGACATCGGCTATCTTTGCTACAAGCTCCTCTTTTGTCAGTTTATTTAGAGCCGGAGCATCTGGGATTTTTGCGTTGCCTTCAGCGTGTTTGCCGTGGCATTTTGAACATGTCTTCGCATATATAGATGCGGGCGAAGCGTTTAGGCTGGATACGACTCCAACCGCTATAAAACAGAGCGTTGCATACTTTTTGTAACTAGACATCTCGTAACTCCTTTTGTATAATTCACCATAAAGTCTATTACCGTCTATATTAAAACTTGTTTAATTTTTTAAGGAAGAAAGCCTATGAGAGTAGCCATTTTATTTACGCTGTTTGCCTTGATTTTGGGCGGCTGTTCAATGAAGCTCGAACAAACGAAGCTCAACAACAAAAACTCGCTTATCAACAAAAACGAGACTATCAA
>DIZY01000047.1:0-1842 GCA_002428055.1 Helicobacteraceae bacterium UBA6016 | reverse complement strand
TACAGACTCTCATCCCAAAACTACACGATACAAATCGGCGTCGCTACACTAACGGACGAGGCTATAAAAGCGGAGGGTTTTGTCAGCGTCAAATACAAATACGCATACGACAAAAACGAGTGTCCTTATTATAGCGACAGCTACGAGGCACAGGGCGGGTTTTACGGCAATATTCACAATCCTATCCGCTATAGGTCAAAACCGCACGCAAAACCGCACGACAGACCAGAACCGTACAATCCGCTCAAACCAAGATGCACGGTAACCGAAGTAGATATGTCAAAATGTCTGGATATCGTATACGACTACTCTGCGGCCTTGACGGTAAGCGCAAAAAGCGTAGCCACATTCACCCCTTCGCACATCGAAGAGTTCAAATATTGCAACACACTTGGCAGCATAGATAGAGCCATATATACGAATGCGGCAAGACAAAAAACGGTAGACGAGGTCGCAAAACAGAGCGTAAAACTTATTTTCCCGTATTATTCAAGAGTCGATGTAAAGCTTTTCGAAGATATTGAGAGTATCAAGGTCGAAAAAGAGATAAAAGAGAGGTTTGACGCCGCCCTCAAAATGATAGAAGAAAAAAACTATTCAAAAGCAATAGCAAATCTGGAAGAGATATATTTTCAGATGAACGACTACACCCCAAAAGAGGTCTGCTTCAACCTCGCCGCACTCTACGAGCATCTCGGCATGAACAAAAAAGCTCTATATTTTTACTCCAAAAAATTAGACGACATCTTCATGGAGGGGTATAGCAGGGTTATGGATAAGATGTGAGAGCGCAGTTTGTTTTTTTGGACACTATCAGGCTGCCCGCAACTGATATAAATACTTTTGAAACTCCACAAACAAATTAGCGATGCCGGACACCTCACCAAGCTTTTCTTGCGCATCCTGCAATGATTGGTATTTGTTCGTCAACAATACGGGCAGTTTCTCTTGGTCTAGCTCTTCTACGCCAGTCTCAATATATTTTCCAAGTACAAACTCTATAAACTCTTTTTGTTTCTCATCTAGCGGCGCAAAGATAGCCGCTTGCGCCGCCGCCACTCTCGCCTCTCTGGAAATAGGCTTTATATCGCCGTTAAATACATACTCAAGCACATCAAACAAGTCGCTCTTTTCGGCGTTAACAAGCTGTTGCAGCCTAATCAAATCTTCTCGCCCAAAACCAGCCGCATCTAGCTTTTCAAGCAACGCCTTTCTAGTCGCCGGAGTGCTCCAAATAGTTCTTAACTCCTCTTCGCTCTTAAAAAACTTCGGCAACTCGCCAAACAGGTTGTTCAAAAACTCCTCCGAAGAGATAGGCTTGCCATCAGCACTCCAAAACGAAGTGGACATCATGTGTTGTATCTCTCGCTCTTTGCCGTCTCTTAGTTTTATTTTTACTTTTTTGCGTTTTTCTTTTGACTCATTGCCCTCATCTGTTGGCTCTTTTGGCTCCATCGGTTCTTTAGCAGGCTTTGGCGCACTCGGCTCCTCAGGCTCTAGCGGCTCACCGTCCCACTCAGGGTCTGCAAAATGATGATACGCATCGACGAAGTCATAAATAGTAAAAAACTCTTTGCCGTCAAACAGCCTAGTCCCTCGCCCGACTATCTGCTTGAACTCTATCATGGAGTTGACAGGGCGCATCAAGACGATATTTCGGATATTTCTAGCATCCACGCCCGTTGAGAGCTTTTGCGATGTCGTGAGTATCGTCGGTGTCGTCTTTTCATTATCTTGAAAATCCCTCAAAAACTGCTCACCCATAGCGCCGTCATTTGCCGTCACACGCACGCAGTAGTTTGGCTCTTTGCTCTTTTTGACTTGATTTACAAGATTTCGCAC
>DIZY01000097.1 GCA_002428055.1 Helicobacteraceae bacterium UBA6016 | reverse complement strand
GGCTTGAACTCATCTAGCGCAAGAGCTTTTTTGGGTCTGCTTTTTTGCTTTTTTTCACTCTTGTTTAGCGATATTATCAGCTCGCTAGGACTTTGGATATTGATAACAAAAGGGGCTTCGATATGTTTGAACGAACTTTTTAGCTCATAAATTCCCGCTTGTTTCAAGAGGGCGTCGTTTGCGGATATGATCGTAATTTTTTTGTTTTTATTTGCCTCTAGCGCCGCTTTTATGTCGATTATTTGATGCTCTTTGAACTCTTGAGCTTCAGGCAAGGCAGGGAGTGCCACAAGTGCGGCGCATAACTCATCGTCTTCCTCTTGATGCTTTAAAAATGCAGGAGTAAAGGTGCGGTAGCTATCAAAAAAGGAGAGATAATCGATATTGTCCCAAAAACACCAAAGCCCAAAAGAGTGTACATCTTTGAAAAAGCCGTCAAATGGGGAGTATTTGGTAAGCGAGCTTAGCTTCTCGTACTCTTCAGATGATAACGCCAAAAATGCGGGAGCGGCGTAAATGTTTTCTAGCTCCGCCTTGTCGCTTTTTTGCGTATCGAGGTCAAACTCTCTGATGGACTCTATCTCGTCGTCAAAAAAGCAAACCCTAACCGCTCTTGCCATATTGGGCGCAAAAATATCCATAATGTCGCCACGAAAAGAGACCTCACCCGCCTCGGCGACTATATCCACAAACTCATACCCATAAGCGTAGAGCTTTGCTTTTAACTCTTCAATATTAACTTTTTGGGCAAAATTTAGCTCAAAGCCTTGAAGATATTTTGGCGCTGGAAGCGGACGCATTAGGGTTTTGTATGGGGAGATAAGGATTTTTTTGTGTTTTTTGGAGGTTATATAGCCGCTTAGCGTCGTGAACAGCTCTCTTAGCTCCTCGGCAAAACTCCGAAGGTCATCGCCGCTCTCGGCGCGAAAATCTGGCAATACGAAGCTCTCATATCCGTAAAAATCGGCTACAAATTTAAGTTTTGTGGCATCTTTCGTGTCTGGAGCCAAAACGAGAGGGGCTTTGCTGCCCGCACGAAATGCGGACAAAAATTCAAAAAACGAACTTTGCAATACTACTCGCTATCTGATTCTTGAGGCGCATAGCCGTTATTTCTTACATAACTTGACCCCTCAAGAATCCCGCCGGCCTCTATAACAAGCGAAGCGCTATGCACTTCTCCTTTTATTTTGCCTCCTGCAAGTATCTCGCAGTTGTCACACTCGACTTTACCTTTTATCTCGCCGCCCACTATCACGCTTTTGGCGACCAACTTGCCTATCACTAGACCTTTTTTGCCGACCGTCACAATGCTCTGCGAATTTATATCACCCTCTATCTCTCCGTCAACATAAAAACTGTCGGTAATATCTAATTTGCCGATGATTTTTGTGCCGGAAGCGATGATAGACGCTCCGCCTGAGTCTGCCACTTTGTTGCTTCTACCAAAGATGCCCATCTAATTTTGTTCTCCCTTTCAAATAAATATGCGAAATTTGTATAGTTCCATTTTATAAACGGCGCTGGATTCATAGGCGCACCCATAAAACGCACCTCATAATGCAGATGAGGCCCCGCAGTCATACCGGTGTTGCCACTATATGCTACAAGCTGCCCTTTTTTGACAAACTCCCCCGGTCTGGTCACAAATCTTGAGAGATGCCCATAAACACTCTTAAAGCCGTAAGCGTGAGTCACAACAAGCATATTCCCGTATCCGCCGTTGTATTTTGTTTCCTCTATTATGCCGTCTGCCGCCGAATATACTTTTGTTCCGACTCCGGCTTTTAGGTCGATTCCCTCGTGAAAAATGCTACGACCAAGCACCGGATGGTTTCTAGAGCCAAAATCGCTAGTTACGCCCCCGAAAGGCACCGGAGAGCCGTTTGGGATATTTTTTAGCAGCATGGTTTTTTGCTCTACGCCAACTGAGGAGAGCTCCAATTTTTGGATGGATGCAGAGTCGCTTCTAAGGCTTATTAGGTTTTCCGCATTCGCCTCTTTTTCTTTTAGCGCTTTTTCGGCGTCTACAATACTTTTTAACCCTCTATTCTCGGCTATTATATCTTGGTATCGTTGTTTTGTCTTATCCAGAAGTCCAACCAGCATAAAGTTATTAGATAGCGAAAAGAAAAGTCCCGCAGAGCCAAAAACCAAAAATAACACCGTAAAAGCCGTAAAACTAACAAGAACTCTTTTTTTTATGCGCCCAAGCGTAAAGCTTTTCAACCCAAAAGGGGTAGATACCGTAATTACGGTGGAGGCCGCCTCTTTGCTTCTCGTCGGCAACGCTTTTGGATGACGAATTTTCGGCATCTGAAGCTTTAACTGCCTATTTTTTACATTTTGCCTCTCAAGCTTTGGAGGAATACGACTCTTATAGTGCGCCTCCAAGAGTTCAAAGTTTTTTTTCAAACCCTTCGCCTCCTTAAAAACTCGCTCACAACGCTAAACGAACCAAAAACTAAATACTCTTTGTCGTCGTCAGTTTCGTCAAAATCACGGTAAGAAAAGCCTATTTTATCTAAAATTTTTATTAGCTTCTCTTTTTTAATAATCCTATCACTCGGCACGGCTATAATCTCAACGCTATCTACGGAGTCCTTAAGAGCCGAAAGCGTCGCATAAGGGTCTTTGTCGGCGTAGCAGTTAAATATTAGCGTCACTTTTTTACCGCCAAGCTCATTTGTAAGCCTTTTTGCCGCAAGCTCGTTATGTCCTACATCAATTATAATATTTGAAGCTACCCTCTCAAATCTACCCCTAATTGTGTTAACAGTTTTTAGCTGCGGCGCATCAACACCCAAATATCTCGCTCCGACATACGCCAAAGCAAGATTTTCTTCAAGATATGAGGCGGTAAAGTTTTTTTTGGAGTACTCCGAGATAGCGACTCTATCGCTTTTTGTGAGAATATCATCCAAAAACTCTATATCTTTATCAAAAAACCACTTTTTTATACTCTCATAAACTTCAATATTTAGTTGCCTGCCGACTATTGTTTTGCAGTTTGAGGCTTTTAGTTTTGTCTGTGTGATTTTCTCTATAGTGTTGCCAAGCATCTCTTGGTGGTCTAGCCCTATGGCGGCGATAAGCAGTAGTTCTTTTGCAAAAACGGTTGTAGAGTCATACTCCCCGCCGACTCCCGCCTCCAAAATAAGTATCTCCGCCCTATCTTTAAAAAAGAAAAGAGAGAGCAGAGTCAAAATCTCAAAATAACTAAGAGGCTCCAAAGACTCGCCAAACTCATCTATAAGCTCGCAAAAAGCCTCCTCAAGCTCCCCCTCATCAGCGTCGCCGCCGTCAAACCAAAATCTTTCCGTAAAAGATAAAATATGAGGAGATGTAAAGTGTCCCACTTTAAATCCTGCATTTTTTAGTATCCAAGCCAAAAAACGCCCGGTACTACCTTTGCCGTTTGTGCCTACTATCTGAACTATTTTTGGACTATTTTGCCGCAATATGGCGTGGTTATTGTAGAAATTTTGAAATCTTTGCGGATCAAAAGGGGCGTACTCAACCCCTTTTTTTTCGAGAAAACTGGTTAAGCTCACGCCGGAAATACTCTATTCCTGCCGCTTTGTTTTGCTTTGTATAGCTGCTCATCGGAGGCTTTTATAAGCTCTTTTAGATTCGGTACGCTTTTTCTATCGGCGCATCCACAACTTATCGTCACTGCAATACGGGTCTCTTTGTAAATAAACTTTGTTTTTTCTACGGCAGCCCTGATTGTCTCCGCATACGCTTTTGCGCCCTCTATGTCTGTCTTTGGCAAAATAGTAATAAACTCTTCCCCACCGAATCTTCCGACTATATCCATATCTCTAGATTTTTTCTTGAGTATTTGAGCAAAAGAGGCAAGCACTACATCACCTGCCATATGTCCGTATGTATCGTTGATTTTTTTGAAGAAATCTATATCGAAAAAGACAAGAGTAAAGTTATCGTCAAACCTAAGAAAAAGCTCATCGTAGCGCTCCATCTCTCCATCTATTACTTTTCTATTTGCGAGCTTCGTTAAAAAGTCTATTCCGGCCTCCTCTTTTGCGCTCTCCAGCTCACCCTCTAGCGTTTTTATCTTCTGTTTCAAATTTTCCATTTGAGAGTGTTCGCTTTTTAGGGTTGAGAGCACATCGTTGATGTCTCCGTCAAGAGCGCTCACAAGAGCGGTGAGTTTTACTTTTACGGATTCAAAGTCGCCCTCCCTGCTCTCTTCGATTAATCTTTTAATCGAGCCTACCTTTTGCGCCCCATTTGCGCTCACATCGGTAACGCCTGATATTTTTGCATAACACCTTGTTACGATGGTATCAATTTCGCTAATTTTGTCTTTTAGCGCCCTGTTGTCAAGGTGTATCCTTTTGGAGACAAGAGACTTTATGTCGTTTTGAACTCTTTTTTGCGATATTTGAGACGGGTCGTTTAGAAGATTTTTACTAAAAAGCTCAAGCTCTTTTTGCATCTCTTTTGTAAAAGAGGGCTTAAGCCCTTCAAGCAGTAAGATAGCTATATCGTCGGCGTTTTGAGTGTTTTTCTCAAAAGCCAGCTTTATTTCGCCGACCACCTCATCCATAAAATACGACTTTATCGTCGCAAACTGCTCAAGCCTAACAAACTCCGTCGGCTTATAGTTTGCTGCCAAAGTATCCCACTCTTTTGCAAGCCCCATAAGAAGTTCGCTATTTTTCGTATTTTCCATCTTATCGAGCGTCATAGACGACAGCTTTGCGGCATCTTTATGCCTAAGTTGCTTTGTGGCTTTTAGAATTTTTTGCACCAGTATGTATTGAGCCGTTAGATACTCGTTTGCCTCAGATGGATTTAGTCTATTTACCTGAGATATAAGGAATTGAACGAGCTCATCGACTGTTCTTGGAGTGTAGCTTTTGATTAGTTTTTGATACCCCTCATCAAGTCTAGAGATAAATTTTTGAAGCTTATCACACTCTTCGTGACTAAGCCCCTCTTTTTTCATCTCTTTGCAGAATGCTTTTTGAAACTCTTCCGGAGTAATCTCTTTGTGATCCTCTTTTAGAGACTTAATTGCCCTTGCTGCTATCTGTTCCAGCTTCATATAAAGCCCCTAATATTGATATTTGAGAAGTTAGCGTATCGATTGCTTTTGCTGCACTGTTTTTAATAGCATCAAATCTTTTTGAATCAGAGATTGTGGTATTGGGCTCTATAGGGAAGTCATAGCTTCCAGAGGTTAGAAAAGTTTTTGTCTCTTTTTGTGTAGCCACGGTCGTACTCAGGGTGACGGTAGCCCTATAAAGCACTACATAGCCGTTTTTGTCGTACTGCACCGGAGCAAAACCGACGCTATCAACTCTGACAAATAGTTTTGAGTTTGCGTCATCCTCGTTTACAACCCTAGATTTAAATTTTGTAATTACCGCTTCATTTACCGCATCTTTTATGATTACCGTATTTTCAGGGTCGCTTCTTAGCATGCTTACCTTCACGAACACCCTGTCACCTATCGCTTTTTTGGAGTAATAGGAGGCAGGTTTGTACCCGCATCCTGCAAAAAGCAGGAGAAGCAAAACAAAGCTAAGAAGCTTTTTCAATTTTTATCCCTTAACAACGAAGTTTATCAGCTTGCCCGGCACAACAACCTCTTTTATTATCTCGCCATCAATCCACTTCGCCGCTTCAG
>DIZY01000081.1:14181-18931 GCA_002428055.1 Helicobacteraceae bacterium UBA6016 | reverse complement strand
TCCACCCGTCATCATCAGTCTTAAGATAAAATTATTAGCTTATTATCTAATATCTAGAAGCTCTGACGGCTCTAGCTTTACAGAAGGCGATTGCGTTAGCGAAAGGTATCCGGCTTTTATGTATCTACCTTTTGCGCCAGCAGGTTTTACTCTGTTTAGTGTTCTTACAAGCTCGTTAGCATTTTCTAGCAAATCTTCCGTAGAGAAGCTAACTTTGCCGATACCTGCATGGATATTACCTTTTTTATCAACTCTAAAGTTAACTTGACCGCTTTTTGCGTTATTAACCGCTTTTGTAACATCCATAGTTACGGTACCTGTTTTAGGGTTTGGCATAAGACCTTTTGGCCCTAGGATTTTACCTATTTTACCGATAATACCCATTGTGTCCGGAGTTGCTATAACTATATCAAAGTCAAGTCTACCGTTTTTAATCTCTTCAGCTAGGTCATCATCGCCGACTACATCAGCTCCGGCAGCTCTAGCTTCTTCGGCTTTTTGGTTTTTGGCGAAAACCGCTACTCTTACAGTCTTACCTGTTCCTTTTGGAAGCACAACTGCGCCTCTTACCATTTGATCAGCGTGTCTAGGGTCAACATTTAGTTGAACACATATCTCTACAGTCTCATCAAATTTTGCGCTTTTAAGTTCTCTTACAAGAGACATACCCTCATTTAGGGCGTAGTTTTTCTCAGCGTCAACTTTTTGTTGAAGCGCTACAACTCTTTTTGGTGTTTTTTTAGCCATCTTTTTTACCTTTCGCTTTTATTGTTAAGCTACCGCATATTTAAAAGAAGCGAACGCGGTATTTCGCTCTTCATTTTGTAGATTATTCTACGACGATTCCCATACTTCTAGCAGAACCTTCAACTATTCTAGCTGCAGCTTCTTTATCGGTAGTGTTCATGTCAACTATTTTTCTCTCAACTATTTCCATAACTTGAGCTTTTGTCAATTTGCCTACTTTGTCTTTCAAAGGGTTATTGCTACCTTTGTCGATTTTTGCAGTTTTTTTGATAAGCTCAGTCATAGGAGGCTGTTTAGTGATAAAACTAAAGCTTTTGTCTGAATAAACAGTAATTACAACAGGAAGTCTCCAACCTGCTTGATCTTTTGTTTTTTCATTAAATGCTTTACAGAATTCCATAATATTTACGCCTCTAGCGCCAAGTGCGGGTCCGATTGGTGGTGACGGATTTGCTTTTGCGGCTTCGATTTGTAGCTTGATTTCGCCAATAACTTTTTTTGCCATCTTAAATTTTCCTTTCCTAAGATTAAACTATTTTTTCAACTTGCGTACACAGTATCTCTACCGGTGTACTTCTACCAAAAATTGAAACATTCAGCTTCAATTTTCCATGAGACATGTCATACTCTTCAACTATTCCGGTGAAGTTTGCAAACGGTCCATCTATTATTCTTACCACTTCCGCCGTAAAGAAGTTGACTTTTGGTTTTGGAGCGCTTTTATTGTGCGCTTTTTCCAAGATAAGCTCAATATCTTTATCTGAAAGTGGAGTCGGTTTTTTTGCTTCACCGATAAACTTGCCTACACGAGACAAAGCTTGAATTTTCTGCCAAAGATTCGTATCAAGATCCAATTTTGCAAAAACATAGCCAGAATAAAGAGGTCTCTCGACTATCTTTTGCTTACCTTTTTTTAGCTCAATAACATCTTCCATCGGAACAACTATATCAGCCAGTCTTTCCTCGATACCCTGCTCTTCTACGAGCGCCGTAATTGCCTTTTTAACGCTAACTTCGCTACCGGAATAAGCTTGAATTGCATACCATCTATGAGACATCTTATTACCCTATTATTTGTTTTAGCGTGAAAGACATTATCCAGTCTATTAGCGCAAGATATAACGCAACAACCGTAACCACTATCAATACGGCATAAAAAGCTGTCTTTACCTGTTGCTTTATCGGAAAAATTACTTTCGACAACTCAACTTTTGATAACCTGAAATAACTTATCATTTTTTCCATATTAACTCTTACTTTATCAACTTTTTTAAACTTTTGGAAAAACAGCTTAAAAAAAATGATCTAAATGGCAGGGCAGGTAGGATTCGAACCCACAGCATACAGTTTTGGAGACTGTCGTTCTACCATTGGAACTACTGCCCTAAAAATGGAGGCAACTTATTAAAGTTTAGCCTCTTTGTGATTCGTGTGTTCTTTATCAAACTTGCAATATTTTTTTAGAGCTAGTTTTTCAGTTTGTGTTTTCTTGTTTTTAGTAGTGTGATAGTTTCTTCTACCGCATTTTTCGCAAGCTAGGTGTACTATATCTCTCATTTTGACTCTCTTGAAATAATTAAGGGTGGGAAAACCCCACCCTTTTAAGGACTATTTTTATAAATTAAGCGATTATTTTAGAAACAACGCCAGCGCCAACAGTTTTGCCGCCTTCTCTAATAGCAAATCTAGTACCTTCTTCGATAGCGATTGGAGCGATTAGTTTAGCTTGAACTTTTACATTGTCACCTGGCATAACCATTTCAACGCCTTCTGGAAGTGTTATAGAACCTGTAACATCAGTTGTTCTGATGTAGAACTGTGGTCTATATCCAGCAAAGAATGGAGTATGTCTACCACCCTCATTTTTAGAAAGAACATAGATTTCAGCTTCAAACTCAGTGTGAGGAAGGATAGATTTTGGCTTACAAAGAACCATACCTCTCTCAACATCTTCTTTTTTGATACCTCTTAGTAGAAGACCGCAGTTATCGCCGGCTTCGCCAAGATCCATTTCTTTATGGAACATTTCAATACCAGTAACTGTAGTTTTTTGAACATCTCTAAGACCAACGATTTCGATCTCTTCAGCAAGCTTAATAAGACCTCTTTCGATTCTACCAGTAACAACCGTACCTCTACCAGAGATAGAGAAAACATCTTCAACAGGCATAAGGAAAGGCTTATCAGTCTCTCTTTGAGGAGTTGGGATGTATGTATCAACGGCAGTCATAAGAGCTTCGATTTTTTCAGTCCACTCGTTAGTTTCGCCTTTCATAGCTGCGTCAAGCGCCTGTACGGCAGAACCTGTACAGATTGGTGTATCATCACCAGGGAAATCGTAAGTGCTTAGAAGCTCTCTTACTTCCATTTCTACTAGTTCAAGCATTTCAGCTCTATCAGCAGCATCAAGCATATCTTCTTTGTTTAGGAAAACAACGATGTATGGAACACCAACTTGTCTAGCAAGAAGGATGTGCTCTCTTGTTTGCGCCATTGGACCGTCGGTCGCAGCAATAACAAGAATAGCGCCGTCCATTTGAGCAGCACCAGTAATCATGTTTTTAACATAGTCGGCGTGCCCTGGGCAGTCAACATGCGCATAGTGTCTAGTTGCAGTTTCATACTCAACATGTGAAGTATTGATTGTTATACCTCTAGCTTTTTCTTCTGGAGCGTTATCGATTTGATCGTAACCTCTTTTTTCAGCAAGACCTCTGTTTGCAAGAACCGCAGTAATCGCAGCAGTTAGCGTAGTTTTACCGTGGTCAACATGTCCGATTGTACCGATGTTTACGTGTGGTTTCGTACGAGAAAACTTCTCTTTTGCCATCTCTTTTCCTTGGATGAATTTTTTTTAAGCTCTTGGCGTTAGCATTAGGTCTTTTTATATGGAGCCCATAAACGGGATTGAACCGTCGACCTCTTCCTTACCAAGGAAGTGCTCTGCCACTGAGCTATATGGGCATTATATGATAAACGAACTAAAAATAAGTAAAGCAGTAGAAATCAGATGGAGCGGGAAACGGGACTCGAACCCGCAACTTTCAGCTTGGAAGGCTGATGCTCTAGCCATTGAACTATTCCCGCATGGTGGTGGAAGAAGGATTCGAACCTTCGAAGGCATAACCAACAGATTTACAGTCTGTCCCCTTTGGCCGCTCGGGAATTCCACCGGCTTGCAATGAATCTGATTTGTTTTACTTTTTGTGAAACGAAGTGGAGCCGGTGAAGGGACTCGAACCCCCGACCTGCTGTTTACAAAACAGCTGCTCTAGCCAACTGAGCTACACCGGCGTTTACCATTACGAAATGGAGCTGAAATTATAGACAAAACTTTTTTATTTGTCAAGAGTATTTTGGAAAAAATTTAAAAATATTAAAATGATTTTATTTGGTAATAGACAGCGCAAGATGCGGGAACGGCTACCGTCGACATATCCAATACAACTCGCACATCCCTTGTTTCATTGGGCGCAAGCGGATATTTTAGGTATATTTTTTGTGTTTTTACGGGCTTATATATATTTATAAACTCCAAAATAGAGTTGTTATTTTTTTTAACCATACTAAATAGCAAATGGGTCTCTTTGATTGCCGTTTTGCCATTATTTTTTAGTTCTACACTTACCACGATTGCTTTCGTATAGAGAAGTCTAGAGACTTTAATATTCTCTAATGACGAACCTCTAGTATACTCCTCTAGGTAGTATGAACCGACAAATGGGGCTATAAAAAGTGATAAAAATGAGATGATGTAGAAAAAAGCGGCAAAAAGATATTTTCTTCTAAGAATGACGCCCAAAATGAGCGTCAAAACGGCAACAAAAAAAAGAATTCCAAAAAAAAGATAGTGATAAATCAAAAAATTATGAAAAAAATCCTTTACGCCAAAAGCAAATTGCACTATTTTGCCCTGCTATTTTTCTCTTCTATGCCGCTTACGCCAAATCTTCTTCTAAGCTCCGTCTTAACAAGTTCCGGACTTACTGCGCTGAAGCTAAGC
>DIZY01000081.1:13677-14133 GCA_002428055.1 Helicobacteraceae bacterium UBA6016 | reverse complement strand
AAACAGAGCTCCGCAGCCTCTTCGACTATTTTTTTGCAAATTGTATTTTCGCCCTTTGAAAAAAGCTTTGCGGTATAAGAGGTATCAGGGTCGGTAAATTTTTTACTCTCTATCTCGTGAAATAGAGTGTCTACAACGCCNNTATACGCTAGACATATCAATCTCTTGCTCCAATACTCTCTCTCCGCTAGAAAGGCTCGTAAAAAAGCAGCTTTTAGCGCCCGTATGGCAAGCAACGCCGGTTTGCTCCACTATATAAAGCAATGTATCGTTATCACAATCTACAAGAACATCAACGATTTTTTGTAGATGCCCGCTCTCTTCACCTTTTTTCCAAATCCGCTCTTTGCTTCTAGAGAAATAGTGTGCATAGCCCGTGTCAAGCGTTAGTCGCACGGCTTCTTCATTTACAAAGCCGAGCATAAGAACATCTTTTGTGCCGCTCTCTTGCGCTAT
>DIZY01000081.1:9887-13654 GCA_002428055.1 Helicobacteraceae bacterium UBA6016 | reverse complement strand
CGCTCATTTGGTCGTAGCGCCCTGCTTTGGTTCTTTCATATCCATCCAGATTGAAGGCATAGCTCCGCCCGGCGTTAAGAATACTTTTGCGTCTTTATTTTCTTTTAATGCATCGTTAAATTTCGCCTGCGCCTCTATCTGCTTCATTTTTACAAGATTTGTCGTCAATGATTTCCCGATAAGATCATTTGCTTGCGCTTGACCTTTTGCCTCTATGATTCTAGCCTCTGAGTTACCTTTAGCTATCTCTGCGGCTTTTTGCGCCTCTTGCTTAGCTCTTTCTACCTCATACTTTGTCCGTTCAGCTTCTTGGTTTGCTATCTGGACTCTCTCTATCTGCTCTTTTACTTTTTCGGGCAACACTATACCTCTGAGCTGTATGGAGGATATTGCAATTGGTTGGTTTTTGATTTTTTCCATCGCTTTTTGCATACCTTGAGTTATAAGCACCGCAATAGCGTCTCTTTTTACGGGCAACTCTTCAGCTTTAAAGTTTCCTATAACGGAACGAACTACATCTCTAACATTTGGATTTATTGTTTTGTCTTCCCAGTTAAGACCCAAAGAGGCTATCGCATCCGATGCTTTTTCCGGTATAAGACTATATTGCATCGTAAGCTCTACCTCTACGGGAAGCCCTCTTGTGTCAAGCACTTGAATAGGAGCCGACCTTCTTACGCCTTTTGCGTCAGGCGTACCCTCTTCGTTATTGTAGTGCATAACTCTTACTTTGGTATCTACGACGATGACCTTCTGAATCATCGGCATAAAAAAGTGAAAGCCTGGATGTAGCGGCTGTTTTTCGTATTTTCCAAGAGTTACCAGTATTCCGGCTTCACCGGAGTTGATAATAACAAAAGGGCGGAAAAGCGCCATGACAACTATAGCCGCAATTACAACATAAATAGCTGTCATTTTATTTGATCCGTTCGTAAGAAACTCCGGCATTTTAGGAGGCACGAATTCACCTTTTGGTTTATTCTCGCCGCCGCCGTTTTTTTTATTAAAATAGTCGTTCATATCGACTGCCATATCGGTTCCTTAGTTTATGTATGTTAAATGTTTTTCGTATGCAGCGTCTCTACCGTTTACGATGTCAAAATATTTTTTTTGTATTTTTTCAGTCATTGTACCCATTCTGCCTATACCGACTATTCTAGCGTCAACTTCCCTAATCGGGGTAATCTCGGCCGCCGTACCCGTAAGGAACGCTTCATCGGCAATATATATCTCTTCTCTTGTAATTCTTCGTCTTACGACCTCGATGCCCATATCTTTTGCTATATCTATTACCGTAGCTTGCGTAATAGACTCTAGCGAGTTGTCATTTGGCGGAGATATTAGCTTGCCATCACGAACCATAAAAAAGCATGCACCGCTAGCCTCTGCTACATACCCCTCATCATCAAGCAAAAGCGCCTCATCATATCCGCACTCTACGGCTTCATATTTTGCCATTTGAGAGTTGAGGTAGTTTGCGCTTGCTTTTGCTTTACCCATTGTTGATTTGTTTGAGCTTCTAGTAAATGATGAGATTTTGAGTCTAATACCGTTTTTTAAACCGTCTTCGCCCAAATAAGCGCCCCACTCCCAAGCGGAAATAGATACTTTAACCGGAGCATTGGCGTGATAAAGCCCCATAACGCCGTAGCCAAGATAGACAAGAGGTCTAAGATATACGCTACCGTCTTTGAAATTATTTTTTTTGATTAGCTCTATTTGCGCCGCCTCAAGCTCTTCTACCGTAAACGGCACTTTCATAAGCGTCATTTTTGAAGAGTTTAGAAGTCTTTGCGTATGCTCTCTTAGCTTGAAAATAGCGTAACCTTTATCTGTTTTGTACGCTTTTGTGCCCTCTATTGCGGCATTTCCATAGTGTAGTGAGTGAGATAGGACATGAACTTTTGCTTCATCCCAAGCAACAAATTCTCCATCCATCCAGATAAAATCAGCGGTATTCATATTAATTACATCCTATTTTTGTAGTTTATTTGAGTCGATTTTAGCCTAAGCGGCATTAAAAAATAACGGTTTTATTGTCATAGACGAAGATTCTATCCTCTACGGCAAGGGTGATAGCTTTTGCTAAAACTATCTTTTCTATATCTCGTCCAAGGTTTCGAAGCTCCTCCCAGCCGTAGCTATGATCGACTTTGACGACATCTTGCGCAATTATCGGCCCCTCATCCAAATGATTGTTTACGAAGTGCGCCGTTGCACCGATGATTTTAACCCCTCTCTCATACGCCTGTTTATAAGGGTTTGCGCCGATAAATGCCGGTAAAAATGAGTGGTGAATATTGACTATTTTGCCATCAAAGTGTGATACGAAATTTGGCGTCAAAATCCTCATATATTTGGCAAGCACCAACAAATCAGGATTTAGCCCAAGCGTCAAATCAATCACTTTTTGCTCATGCTCTTCCCTGCTTAGCCCTTCGGCAGATACCAGATAAAACGGTAGATTAAATTTTTCCACCAACGGTTGCAGCGTATCATGGTTTGCCACTACGCCAAGAAGCTCAATGTCTAATTCGCCGCTATAATATCTTATTAGTATATCTCCTAGGCAGTGCGACTCTTTTGTGGCGAATAGCAAAACCTTTTTTTTGCGCCCTTTTTCTATGATTCTTAGGTTTGCGTCTTTTGGCAAATCTCGCCTGAGTAGTTTTTCCATAAGCTCAAAATCAGCCTCTCCGCTAATCTCCGTACGCATAAAAAAGCGGTTTTTCTCTTTTTCGACAAACTCATCGTTTTTTTCGACATTTAGACCATTTTCAAAGAAAATCTTGCTAATTTTATATATCAGTCCAGTGCTGTCTTCACAGTCTATTAATACGGTTTTTTCCATTCTAGCTCCTAAATTTCTCTCTTATTTCCCGTGAAAGCATTAGCTTATAATTTTTCGATATTTCGCCGTTTTTAAATCCTAAGGATATTATTTTTTGATGCGTTATCTGCGGCTCATAGCCTGCATCCCAGACACAAAGCCTTCTTGCCCTCTCCTTAACACCGCTTTTGTATGCGCCCAACCATTTTGATATTGGCATTTTAAGCGAGAGTCCGACCAAAAATCTATCATTTATCTTTTGCGGCGCTCTTTTTTGCAAAGCAAACAGTTTGTACTGCGAGTTTGGAGCGCCGATTTTATCCAAAAACTGATTTTTATTTATTTGCATACCGCAAAAAAGCTGGTACAAAAACACTCCCTCTTTTGGCTCGCCGAAAAAAGAGTATGATTTTTTGAGTTCTCTGGAGATTTTGACAAGTTTTTTTAGCTCTATATTTAGACCAAAAAGCTTTGCAGCAATGCCGAGTCTAAAAAAGTAGTAGAGACCTTTCGCCTGATGTGCTCCAAAAAAAAGCTTCTCAAACTCCGCAAAAATTCTTGATTTTGAGATGTCGTCAAGTGAAATTGAGTTGCAAATATCGAGAGTATAAGGCTCTATCCTCAAGTCAAATCTAGCCGCAAACTGCATAGCCCTAAGCACTCTAAGGCTATCTTCTTTGAAGCTTTGCTCGTTCACGGCTCTTAGCCTCTTTGCCATCAAATCCTCTTGTCCGCTGAAGAAATCGACCAGTTCACCGCTTTTTGCGTTGACAAGCATGGCATTTACCGTGAAGTCGCGCCTAGAGCAGGCAAGTCGTTTATCACTCACAACTACAGTCTCAAAAGCGCTGTGCCCCACTCCCGTCTTTATCTCGCTTCTCGGTAGTGAAATATCAAAGTTTGCCAGACGATAAACAAAAAAACTTTTGCCCACACC
>DIZY01000081.1:9596-9811 GCA_002428055.1 Helicobacteraceae bacterium UBA6016 | reverse complement strand
ACGCATCCTCCGGCAAAGAAGAGCTCTGCACCGTAAGGCTCTATGGCGGAGGTTATGAGAGACAAATAGTTTTTGGAAGTTTCATCCAAAAAAGAGTAAATATCCATCTACTCCTGCGATTTATCCAGTTTTTCATCTATCGTCGCAAGCATATACTCCAAAAAGTTGACAATCAAATCAAGCTTTTTTTCGACCTGCAAAATCTCCCCAGCACC
>DIZY01000081.1:0-9508 GCA_002428055.1 Helicobacteraceae bacterium UBA6016 | reverse complement strand
GCTTCCATGCTTTTTGCTACGGCGGAGGCGGCGTTATCTTTAGCGGTCTCTTTTTTGACCTCTTCTATATAATTGTCCTCTATCTCTGCAAGAGTCGATAATACGGCGTCTTTTAGTTCCATACTCTGCCTAGCCACCTTTCAAATTCTCTGTACTCTATCTCGGTCTTCATTGAGATGAAAAAGTCCCTCATCTGCGAGTTTGCGCCGCTATATTTTTTGTGGATACCGCTAAGCCTTCTTATAGCCGCTATCGCCTCTTTGTTTTGTGGCTCTTTTTTTAGTATCTCTTTATAAATATCAAGCGCATCTTCTTTGTGTCCTTGAAACTCATATATCGATGCTAGCGTTAAAGTTTTTAATCCAGACATTTATACTCTGCTTGCTATCTCTGAGCCCATTTCTACACAACCAAGCACTCTGACAGCTCCAAATCTTGCCGTATCTTTTGTGCGTAGCCCATCTTTTAGAACGGCTTTTACGGCCGCTTCTATCTTATCTGCCGCTTCTATCTCATTTAGTGAAAATCTTAACATCATCGCCGCACTAAGAATAGTTGCTATCGGATTTGCGATGTCTTGCCCTGCGATGTCTGGAGCGGAGCCGTGGATAGGCTCATATATGGCATATTTATCGCCGATAGATGCACTTGCAAGAAGTCCGATGGAGCCCGTAAGCACGCTTGCTTCGTCTGAGAGTATATCCCCAAAGATATTTCCAGTGACTATGACATCAAACTGTTTCGGGTTTGTCACTAGTTGCATTGCGGCGTTGTCTACATATAGATGCTCCAGCGTTACATCGGGATAATTCTTGGATACTTCTATTACGACCTCTCTCCAAAGCTGTGAGACCTCAAGTACATTCGCCTTGTCTACGCTTGTTACCTTGCCTCTTCTTTTTCTAGCTGACTCGAACGCTACTTTCGCTATTCTCTCGATTTCAGCTCTAGTGTAGACCATCGTATTGTAGCCCTTGTTCTCATCTCTGCCTCTCGGCTCGCCAAAATATATACCGCCCGTTAGCTCTCTAACAATAAGCAGGTCAACGCCTGAAGCGATTTCTGGTTTTAGAGGACTGGCTTCAAGTAGCTCTTCGTACACGCTAGCAGGGCGTAGATTTGCATATGTTCCTAGCTCTTTTCTGATTTTTAGTAGTCCAGTCTCAGGCTTTAGCTCTCTTGGCAGAGAGTCCCATTTGTATCCACCTATAGCGCCAAAAAGTACGGCATCGCTTGCTTTTGCGCCCTCTAGCGTAGCGTCAGGCAGTGGCGTACCGCACGCATCCACGGCACATCCGCCCATAAGGTATTCGTTAAATTCCATACCAAATCCACATTTTCCGCCTACCGCTTTTAACACCTTTACGGCTTCGTCTATTATCTCAGGACCTATTCCGTCGCCTTTTATCAATGCTATTTTATAGTTTTTCATATATTTGCCTTTTTGATCTCTTCCGCCGCATACTCCATTAGTCCGCCCGCATTAAGCAGCTCAGTCATAAACGGAGGAATCGGGGTAAATTTATAAGTTTCGTTTTTTGTGATGTTTTGGATTATGCCGCCCGCTACATCAACTTTTAGCGTGTCACCTTCTGTGATTTTGTCGGCCTCTTTTACTTCGAGGATTATAAGACCCGTATTAAAAGCGTTTCGATAAAAGATTCTAGCAAACGACTTGGCTATGACGGCTGATATTCCCGCATATTTGATAGCCACTGGAGCGTGCTCTCTGGACGAACCGCATCCGAAATTTTCTCCGGCTACGATAATGTCACCTTTTGAGATTTTATTCACAAACTCAGGGTCTGCGTCTTCCATTGCGTGTTTTGCAAGTTCTGTTGGATTTGATGTATTGAGGTATCTAGCTGCAATTATTAAGTCGGTGTCGATATTGTCGCCGAAAACAAAAGCTTTTGCTTGTATTTCATTATTCATAAAGTAGCCTTAAATGAGTCAATTTTTGGCTAAATTGTAACGAAGAAAGGGTTAAATTGTTTGCCCCCTGCAAGATACGATAAACAACCAGAGCGGGAAAGAGAGTCTTATGAGAGAGCTTCCTTTGCTAAATTCCCTCAGAAGATATTCAAATTCATCTTTGTGGTCGGTCAAAATAAACTCTTCAAAAACGCTCTTAGATGTTAAGAGCTTGTCTAGTAAAAAAGGTTCGTTTAGCTTTTTATAATCAACCAAAGTTGTGCCGATGTTTTGCGATAAATCATCACTAACACACACCTTGATGCCCCTAGCCAAACTCTCTAGATATGCTACTCGTTTTTGCGCTTTTGTTTTGTATTTTTGTCTTTTGCACTCTGAGTAAATAGTAGAAAAGCCGAGCATATTTTCCATGTTTAAAAAATGAAATATTTTTTCGCCGGGTCTTAGTAAGAACAGTTTTTGCGACTCCTCAAAAAAATCAGGGTACCAGACGGATGAGCCGACGGAGGTATCGCCCCTTAGCCTATGTCTGCCGCTAAAACTACGGATATTTTCTATCCAAACAAATTTATCTTCCAAAATGAAGCTCTTTTACAAAATAAAATCCCTCCGCAAGTCCACACCCTTACGGAGGTAATAAAGCACAGGAGAAGCTCTTGCTCTCCCGTAAATGCAGGTAGCTTTAGGGGGTTGCAGGGACATTTATGCCCCTGCAACATCGGCTAGAGTGTATTTTTGAACAGAGTAAACATACCCCAAGCAAAATATACTGCCATCCAAACCATCAAAATCCAAAGCGTAGAAAAACCTAGTTTTCTAAGAGCCGGATTTTTGTCGCAATCATATACAAGCCCTTCGTTTTTGCCGACTTGCCAAGCCATAGCAGCAATAAATGCAACACCTGTAAAACCGAGAAAAACAAAGGTAAGAAGGAACATAACTATACTAGGAATTTCAAGATTTACAGGGTAGTTGTAAATATCATACCCTATACCGGTCATTAGCGAATACTTAATGTACTCTCTGACGGCAGAGATGAGAAGCGCAACAACCACAAGTACGCCCGTAGTCATATAGCTATTTCTGTCGCTTCTAGATACCATCCAAAGTAGTAACACTACGGATAGCACGGTTGCTATTACCAGCGGATTAAACAGCAGACCGTCTCTAAGCATCCATACCGCAAATAGCACGGCGCTTATTACAAGACCTATCATGCCCATTTTTGTTCCAAGATTTTTCGTAAAGGCTATATAACTTGCCGAAAAATCTTTTCTACTACTCAAAAAGTCGCTGTAGTTTTGCAAAAAGATGCCGACGACCGGAATAGCAAGACTCACCATAAACGCAAGCCTGATAATGTCGTAGTGAAAATTGAGCCCCGACATGTCAATGACGCCGTTTGGCGCATACCACTCCATCCATTTTGTAGGCTGAATAGACTCTACCGCAAAGTTATGCATTATTGCGCCGCAAAAGACTAGTATAGCGAACGAAACAAAACCTATTAATGGAGAGCTAGCTTTGCCTGCTTTATTTGCGTAGTAGTACCAGTAATACATTACATAGCCTACGATAAGCGCATAAATAAATGCAAATACCCAAATGCCGGAAAGTGTGTTTGTTACATACCAGTTCGGATCGTAAATAACTTGCGTAAATAGTAGCGGCGCAACGCCGAGAACAATCAGTAGCGAAACACTTAACTTACCCGTTTGAATAAGGTGCGGCGTCAATATTTTCCAATTTGCGTCGTTTCTTTGCTTTGTAGCGCCGTATAAAGATAGCCCCATAGCCCCGAGAGACAATAGGACAAAAGCGGCATGCAGCGCCCATGTTAGGATATAAAGCGCCTGAAACACCACCGGGTAAAACGGTACACCGGCAGGGTCTCTAAGCGCATTTAAAATAGTTGCATCCATAAAACCTCCTTTTATTATTGTTGAGCGGCAAGCCAAGCGGCCATTGCGTCATATTCTTCATCAGGCAGAGCGATTTTTGGCATATATGGAACAAGTCCTTGCCCTATAACATCTTTCATATACGATTTTATAGATTCCGCATCTTTTGTCGGTAGCAATTTTGCAAGAGGTCTATATTTGCCTGTTTTTTCAAGCGAGTGGCAGTTTGAACAAGCTATTTTTGTTAACACTTCGCCTGCTTGCATTTTGTTTTCAGGGGTAATGGTTCTGAGGTTTGCAGGAATAAACGGATGCACTTTGAGTAGACCGTATTGAGCCACTCTCTCCACCTCGCTTTTGATGCCTTTGCCCGGTACATCTCTAGCTATGATCTGATTGCTGTAGATGTATTGACCGGCAACAAACGGTTTTCTCAGACTCTCTCTTAGTTTTTCGCCCGGCCAAAGACCTGCAACAAGAATAACTAGCACCATAACGGACGCAAGAGGAGTACTAATCCATCTAGGTTTGAATATTGCCATTGCAAAATAAACCATAAACGCAGCTGTAAGAATGAGTCTGCTTTCTATAATATCCGGCAATAATTTGCCCAACAATACTTTTGCATTTTCAGGAAGCGTGCCTATATACCACATAAAGAAAAATAGCGTCAAAAAGCCGCCTATGGCGCTGATGATACCCATTGTTCTAGTCATTTCGGCGCCTAGCTCAGGGTTCTCTTTTTTAAGAGCGCTTGAGATAACCATACCGATAATACCGGACGCCATAATCATAAAGCCTATTCTAAGGAACATATGCGGGAAGGTATTAATACCGAAGAACGCATCGCTCGCAGAACCGGTAGTATAAAACTGTTGCGTCCCCGGCCACATCATAAAGCTGATGATACCGATAATAAGAGCTAGCGTACCTACAGATGCAAGCGCAAATGTATATGTAAGCCTAAGATGTGTTTTGCGGTCGATTTTCTCCGTAAAATAAACAAGAGCAAAAACACCCACAACTTCATAAACGAAGAACACCCACTCAGTCGCCCATACCCACACAAAGTTGTGAATAAGCGCGCTAATACCCCTAGGACTTGCCGCCGTCGCCGTATACCAAATACCGGGACCGGTAATTGAGCCTATAACATACGAGAAAATCAGCAAAAACATGCCGTATTTTTTCATATAATCGTAAATCTCCGGTCTATCCTCTTTGTACGCCTTGCGCGCCAAAAAGGCAAATATCAAAGCTGCACCTACGGATGTATGCGACGCAAGGATATGTATGGTGCCGGTGATGCCCATAAGCCATGCGGAACCAAATTCGGGAACATAAAAAACAGGAAAAAGCCCTAACATCTCCATAAAAGATTCTCCTTTAAAGAATTGCATTTAAAGCTCGCAAAAAGTAACTTTGTGCGAAAAAATACTACGAAGTATAATCTTGCTGTGTTAATTAAGTTTAAAGCTTAGGTCTATTTTATAGCCATATTTAAGCTATATTTAAGAAAATAGAGAATGTCGCATTTCGGAGACTCTATTTTTAAATTAATAAGTTATATAGTTTAGAAGATAGTTATTGTAAAGAGGTGTCAATATGGAATTTTTGCGTCAAATAAGTATCAAAAGCCGCCTAATATTGGTACAGGCAATCGTAATGCTTGGACTTTTGGCTCTATGGGTCGAGTTCTCAAACCTTATAAGTAAACAAAGCGACAGCGCTCAAAAAATAGAACTGATAGATGCAATGAGTTTTGCCCAAAAGTCTCTTTCGGCATCAATAATGGGATACCAAATATTCGTAACGCCGCTGGAGATAAAAGACTACAAAAGCGCATACGCCGCACTAACATCAAAAGCTAAAGGGCTCAAAGAGATTGCTCCCGAACACGCCAAGGAGATAGACGCCATACTCTCCAGCATTGCGGAGTGGGATGCCATGAATAACAAAAGAATCGAGATAATAGACAAAAAAGATGTTCTCTCCACAGAAGAGTGGATAGATAATCCAATGAGGCAAGAGCTCTCAGGCATACTTTCAAAAAGTAGAAAAATAGACAAAAATGCATCCGCAGAGCTGGCGCTAATGCGTAAAGATATTATCGAGGCGGACACAAAAGAAATATCTGCAGCCAAAACTGCCGCAATAGCTATAGCCTCTGCGATAGCTATTTTGATATTTGTGGGACTTTGGGCTATAGGACGCTCCATATCCGACCCGATACGAAAAATAGCATCGTTAATATCGGAAATAAGCAATACAAACAATCTTTCAAAACAGATAAGCGATAAAGGCAAAGATGAAGTGTCAGCTATATCAAACGACTTCAATGGATTGCTGGAGAAAATTAGAATAACCATAGAGGATGCAAAACAATCAGCCACGCAAAACAGCTCAGTAGCCGTTGCCATGAATAGCTCTAGCTCAAAAATACAAGTGGGCATAGACACTCAAGCCAAACTTGCACAAAGCCAAAGCGACAACGGTCAGAGCGTCAAAGAATCTATAGAGGAGCTTGTAGGAGCGGCAAAGCGCAACAAGCTAGAGATAGAGGAAGCAGGCAAGAATCTGCTCTCCACAAAATCGCACATTATGGATATGATAGAAAATATAAGGCTACAAGCTGAGGCAGAGACGGCTCTTGCCGAAAAACTTTCACGGCTATCAAATGAAGCGGATCAGGTGAAGACAATTTTAACTGTAATAAACGACATAGCAGACCAAACTAATTTGCTTGCGCTAAATGCGGCGATAGAGGCGGCAAGAGCAGGTGAGCACGGCAGAGGATTTGCCGTAGTGGCGGATGAGGTACGAAAACTTGCAGAGAGAACACAAAAAAGCCTAACTGAAATCAACTCCACAATCAGCGTGATAGTTCAGGCAATCAATGATGCTTCCGACGAGATGAACAAAGACTCTCAGACTGCGCAACGAATATCAAAAAGCTCGACCATAATAGGCGATACCGTCGCCCAAAGCGTAGGCGTAATCAATGACATATCACTCAGCATAGGCGAACTAGTGGGGCGCTCTATGGAAAATGCAAAACATATAAGCGAGAGTGTGGAGCAAACAAATATTATCAGCCGTCTCTCAAACGATAATGCGATAGAAACGGAGTCAATAGCAAAAGCCTCCATAGAGATGAAAGCAATGACCGCCGAGCTTAGCGAAAAGCTTGCAAAATTCGATACCTAACGATTATTCCGTTTTTTCTTTTATTGTAGTGGCGGCTTCGTTTACTTTTTGTTTTGACCAATCCGCCGCTTTTTGTGTGTCTTCTTTTACACCTTTTACTGTCGCCGAACAACCTGCAAATACCAATATAGTAAAAATAAAAGCTGCAAATTTCATATATTACTTCTTAAGTTGATTTACAATTCCGAGCATCTCATCGGATGTCAGTATCGCTTTCGAGTTTGCCTCGTATGCCCTCTGCCCGGTTATAAGGTCAGTCATCTCTTCTACAAGCTGAACATTACTCATCTCTACAAATCCCTGTCTAAGTCCGCCTCTGCCTTCAAGACCGGGTACGCCAACTATCGCATCGCCTGAAGCAGTCGTGTTGACATAGTTATTATCGCCCAAGGCATGTAAGCCGGCCGGATTAACAAAGCTGGCTGTCTCAATCTGCCCTATCTGCTGAAGCGCCGTTTGTCCCGCCTGCAAGACGCTTACGGTACCGTCTTGCGCTATAGACACTTTCGTAGAGTCTGCCGGAATTACTAGCTGTGGAATCAGTGGATAGCCGTCAGAAGTAACTACCGTACCGTTGCCGTCAAGCTTAAAAGAGCCGTTTCTAGAGTATGCCGTAGTACCGTCCGGCATTTGAATCTGGAAAAAACCGTTACCGGAGATTACCATATCAAGGTCGTTGCCGGTCTCTTTAAAATTACCTTGCGTAAACATCTTTTGTATGCTGGTAGGTCGTACGCCAAGACCAACATCCATACCCGTAGGCGACATGGTAGTGCTGGAGGTTGCCGCACCTGCATACTGCATTGTTTGATACATCAAATCGGCAAACTCTGCTCTGCCTTTTTTATATCCTATCGTGTTTACATTGGCGATGTTGTTTGAAGTTACATCGATTTGCAGCTGCTGAGCTATCATTCCGGTAGCAGCTGTATAGAGAGATCGCATCATGTTTTATCCTTAGCCTCTTACATTTCCGAGTTTGTTTATAGCATCACTATTAAGGTCGTTCATTTGTGAGTCCATTACTTTTTGATACATGCCCACAAGTCTATTTGTCTCAATAAGAGCCGTCATTTCTAGCACGGCATTAATATTACTTTTTTCTACAAACCCTTGCATCACCGTGTTCGTATCACTACTAAGCAAAGGCTGTTCCTTATTTGAGTAAAGATTTTGACCCTCTTTTTTTAGGGTTTTCAGATTTTCGAATTGGGCTACCAGAAGTTGCGCATCAGGCTCTTGATTGAGAGCTTGCCCCTGTATCTTAAAGTGCATACCGCCGTCTCCGTCAACAATTACCTCAGCGCCCTGCGGCACCGTAATATAGTTTTTGGCTTCAAAGTAGTTTTGCGGCAATACAGGAAAGCCCTCTTTTGTGGCAAGCCTACCTTGCGCATCGATAGTAAATGCGCCGTCTCTTGTGTATCTAACACCACCCGGAGTCTCCACGGCAAAAAAAGTATCTCCTTTTTTCAGCGCAAAATCCAAGCTATTGCCCGTTTTTGCCATATTTCCTAAGTCAAAATTCGTATACTCCTCCACAACATGCGGCACATTATTTAATGCCCTATTGAGAAGCTTGGCGGCAGGCTTGGTATGATTTTCAAGCGGCAATTCGTCTCTTTTTTCCTCAAATAGCCGCTTAAAATCACCGATAACGACATCATCTTTTTTAAACCCGTTTGTATTTAAGTTTGCAAGATTATTGGTAACGACTTGCAGCCTGTTAAACTGTGTCGCCATCCCGCCGGCAGCATCATAAAACGCACTTTGCATATAGCCTCTTTAGCTTTTTTAAAGAGATTAGAGCAAAACTTGTTCCAAATCTGCATACACTATATTTAATAAATTTTTGTGTATAATCGCCCTTCGCTAAAAACAATCAAATCCCCAAAACACTCGCAAAGAGGAAGTTAAAAGTGTCTGCAAAATCTACAACAAATCAACTAGAAGATTTATTCAAAGAAAATAAAAACGAAACCGTAACATACGAAAAAATAGTCGAGACGATGGACAAACTGCCAACAGCCGCAGTTGCCAAAAAAATCTCGGAGATGGCAAAGAAAAATAAAACATTCCTTTGCTCATCTGCCGAAGCCGCAAAATTGATGAACCTCGCAGATGCTCAAAGAAATAAAGAAGCGTTTCTTCAAATGAAGAGCGAGCAATCGGAAATGATGGACTTCACAAAAGACAAAGAGCTTCTTGAGTGGTCTCGTTCCGATAGCCCCGTTAGAATGTATCTTAGAGAAATGGGTCAAATCCCCCTTCTAACCAAAGAGGAAGAGGTGGAGCTATCCATCAAAATAGAGCAAGGCGAGGATATGATCCTTGACTCTATCTGCTCCGTCGGCTACCTAATCCAATTTATTATCAATTACAAAGAAGCTCTTATCAATAGAGAGAGGCGAGTAAAAGAGCTATTCAAAAGCTTTGGCGACGAAGAAGAGGAAGAGGAAGACGGA
>DIZY01000104.1:21379-24730 GCA_002428055.1 Helicobacteraceae bacterium UBA6016 | reverse complement strand
TATTTACTACATACTTCTTATTTCTTTAATCTATCTCTTTTTTTATTTTTGTCAATTTACCATACATATAATAGCCTATATATTCTGCTTACTAAACAGCTTTTAGCTACAATAAAACAAAAACGAAAGTGCATAAAAATTGGTTGTAGGCGTATTTGATAGCGGTGTCGGCGGGCTTACCGTCGCAAAATCCATAATTGATGAAAAACTATTTGATGAGGTCATATACTATGGAGATACGGCTCGCGTGCCGTACGGTACAAAGGATGAGAATACGATAATTCGTTATTCGCTTGAAGCAATAGAATTTTTCAAAAATTTCAATATAGATATTCTTATAGTTGCCTGTAATACTGTAAGCGCCTATGCTTTAGATGAAATGCGCAAAGTGGCACCGTTTGAAGTTGTAGGAGTGATTGAGCCTGGCGTATTATCTATTACCTCTAAACGCCCATATCTTGATTCAAGTATACTTGTTATTGGAACCAAAGCCACAATAACAAGTGGTATTTATAAAAAAATGCTTGAAGTAAAAGGCTTTAGCAATATTATGCAAATAGAGACCGGTCTTTTTGTTCCGCTTGTGGAAGACGGCATTTTGGATGGAGAGGTTATGGAAGCTATGCTTAGTCATTATTTTAACGGTGTGAAAACTCCAGACTATATAATTTTGGGCTGTACGCATTTTCCGCTAATATCTAAGTCAATAAGCTCTTATTTTAATGGTGCAAAACTCGTGCATTCCGGTGAAGCAATAGTTGAGTATTTGCAAAATACGCACTGCGTACACGGCACAGATAAAGAGACTATTTTAAAGCTGTTTGCTTCGTCTAGCCCTGAAAGATTAAAAGCAAGAGCCGAAGATTGGCTTAAGGGGGGCGTATATAAATGAGCAGGGTATTAGCCTTAAAATATAGACCAAAGCGATTTAGCGATCTTATAGGTCAAGAATCTGTCTCTCAGACTCTTTCTTTGGGTTTAAAAACAGAGAAGCTATCTCATGCATATCTTTTTTCCGGACTTAGGGGTAGCGGTAAAACATCGACTGCTAGAATCTTTGCAAAGGCTCTTGTATGTGAAAATACTCCTGTGGCTGAGCCGTGCGGAGTGTGTGCGGGGTGTATGTCTGCGGAAGAGGGTAGACACCTTGATATAATTGAAATGGATGCTGCCAGTAATAGAGGGATTGACGATATAAGGCAGCTTATAGAGAGTACTAAATATAAGCCCTCAGTCGCAAAGCATAAAATATATATCATCGATGAAGTTCATATGCTATCTACCCCAGCATTTAATGCGCTCTTAAAAACTTTAGAAGAGCCGCCCTCATATGTGAAATTTATTCTTGCAACCACAGATCCTATCAAACTTCCCCCGACTATTCTTTCTAGAACTATCCATTTTAGATTTAAAAAGATTGGGCAATCTGATGTCGTAGAGCACCTGAAACACATACTCGGTAAAGAGGGTATTGCTTTTGAAGAAGAGGCGTTAGAATTTATAGCCAGAAACGGAAGCGGATCGCTTAGAGATACACTTACTTTGCTTGATCAGGCGATAGTTTTTTCAAAAGGTTTTGTATCTAGCGTAAGCGTTGTGGAACTGCTCGGTGCGGTAAATCCCGACAAGATAAAAGAGCTATTTTCTTTTGTGCTGGACAAAGATAGGGAACGAGCTCTTTTGCTTGTTAAGGAGTTTGAGGAGTATGAAGCCGAGAATGTAATTAATGAGATCATAGAGTTTTTAAAGGCCTCTATTGGCAAAAAAAACAAAAATATACCTCTTTTTGTTTTAGAGCGGTTTTTTAGAATTGCTGTAAATGCCAAAGAACTACTGTTTATGGGCGCAGATGGAGGTTTTGTGATTACGCTTACGCTTCTTAAGATGATAGAGGCACTTGAGATAGAAGATATAGATTCTTTGATTGCAAAATATGAGAGTGAGGTAGACTTTACACAGGTTCCGAGCAGGGATATTGTTAGGGATAAGGTCTTGATGGAGCAAGACAAAGAGCCTGTTAAAGGCGTTAACACCAAAAGCCAATGGGATAAGCTTGTTGAGGCTTTATATGAAAGAAGCCATGAAGTCGGTAGTGTATTTGAGAACAATATTACATTTGTGTCTTTTGATAACAGTGTATTGACATGGAGCAGTAGTGCGGAGGGGGAGAAGTATGAGCTTCTTAAGAAATATTACTCTCAAATAAAACATATTGTGCAGGATATTTACGGCATAAGCACTACTATTGCCGTGCAAAAAGATACAAATAAATCTGAGGATGCAAATATACCAGTCGTATCCGCAAAAGAAGAGAGCACTAATAATGCCGCAATGGCTGTCCATAGGTCAGATAGTGACGATAACTCTGAAGAGAACGAATATATGCAAAGCGGACCCGGGCTTTTCGGCGATAAAGAAGATATGAACGACGGCGAGCCAAATAGTTTGGAAGCGGAGGCTGAAGAGCTTAGCCTTCTAAGGCATCCTTTGGTGGAAAAAACAAAAGAAGTATTCGGTGTCGGGGATAGCAATATATCTATTTTTCAGAAAGTTTGAAACATGAGTATAGTAATATAAAATTAAGTTTGGATAGGCGGGGTTTTTAATGGATTTAACGGTAATAGGTGGTATGGTTATGGCAATCGCATTTATTGCGGTTGGCGACACATTGGAGGGCGGAAATCCGATCCATCTTTTGCATATTACATCCATTATGATTGTTTTCCCTCCTGCCCTGTTCTCCGCAATGACTGCAACGCATGGACATTTTGTTAAGGGCGCATTCAAAAATCTTGGTATGGTTTTTAAAAAATCGACAGTAAAATATGAGCAAACTATCGAACAACTTTATGATTTTGCAATTATAGCAAGGCGAGATGGGCTTTTGAAGCTTGAAGCAGAGATAGCGAATGTGGAAAATGAGTTTATGAGAAAGGGTCTGGACTTGGTTGTATCCGGCGTCAATGTGGATGTTATTAGACAGACTCTTGAGATAGAGATTGAAGAGACAGAGCACTACTATCACGGTTGCGGGCACTACTTTATACTTGCCGGCGAGACATTTCCGGTTATGGGACTTATCGGTGCGGTTTTGGGTCTTATTTTGGCTCTTGCGAAGCTGGATAATCCTTCTGAGATGGCGGTTGGTATTGCGGGCGCATTTACGGCGACTGTTACCGGAATTGTAAGTTCATATATTATAGTCGGTCCAATCGGACGAAAGATGATTGCAAAGTCGCATGATATAGTCAAAGAGCAGATTATCGTGCTGGAGGGGCTTGTATCTCTGGTATCTGGTGATAATCCAAAAATGATGAGAAGTAAGCTTTATAATTATATCGGCGGCGAGCC
>DIZY01000104.1:15046-21339 GCA_002428055.1 Helicobacteraceae bacterium UBA6016 | reverse complement strand
AAGTGGGCCGTTCCGTTTGCCGACTTTTTTAGCCTTTTACTAGCTCTATTTATTGCTCTTTATGCGATAGCTTCGCAAAATAAAGATAAAATGAAAGCTTTGTCAAAATCTTTTAATGAGATTTTTGAGTTTACTCCATCGCAAATGAATGTTAATCCGCAAGATGCAGGCAAAGAGTCTAGTAACAGCAAATCCGCCGAGAGCAAAGAATCTTCGGCGCAAAGCACGCAATCTACGCAACAACAGATAGAGGTTGCAAAGCAACTAATGAAAGATCTGCAAGCTGTTAAGGATGTTGCACCGGAGCAAGGAAATGGAAGCGATACGGAGGTTGTTATGACCGATGAGGGCATTAGGGTGCGTATGCTGAACGCTATAGTTTTTGATGATGGCAGCGCAAACCTAACGCCTGCGTCAAAAAAGATAGTTGATATATTGGCTGCTTCGGTGAAGAGTTACCCGGGTAATATTAAAGTAGAGGGGCATACTTCTTCAGCGCAACCGCCAAAAGGTGGAGCGTATCCGTCCAACTGGGAGTTATCGTCTGCTAGGGCATCTGCAGTAGTAAGAGAGTTTATAGCAAACGGTTTTGACTCGGCAAAATTCAGCGCGGTCGGCTATGCCGACACAAAACCTGCAAGCAAAGAGCCTGGGGCGGCTCAGCATTTTTTGAACCAAAGAGTCGATGTTGTGCTTATGAAGTATGACAGCAAAGGTGAGATCGGCGGCAAATCAATCTTGGATGCCCCGGCTCCACAGACATCCTTGGTTCGCTAGTTTTTTATAACGCCTTTTAGCGCTTTTCTTAGTTTTTCATATATGGCAAATGAGGCTATGTGTATGTCACTATTGTAGTATTCTGCATCTTCGATAAAATCTGACTTATCTAATATCAAATCAGCCACAGGGTGGTATTTATTTGATGCAAAAATAAGCCCCATGTTGTGATACGGCATAACAATCCTGTAGTATTTTCCTAGGTTGATCAAATCATCATGAACATTTTTGCCTATTTTTGAGCAAAAAATACCGTCTTTTTTTAATATTCTAAAAACATCCTGCAACTCAATGGATTCATCAAAAGATATTATTGCATCAAAAGTTTCGCTGGCTATTTCGCTTTTTGTATTGAGCGTTTGCATGGATGATATATTTTTGGCTAACTTGTCAGCGCCGATAGGTGGAGTGTTTTCACCTATTAACAAGCATTTTTCTATATTTTCATGAACACATAACGAAACAAAGACAAGCATCTCTTTTTCTATTATTTTATTATTTAACGAGTCGTTCTCAAAACGCATACCTATTTCCTCTTGGCTAAAGTCAAGCGATTTTAGCTCTTTTTTGTTAAAATCGGTCTAAATTTGTCCAAGATAGGAAGAAAAATGCCGCAACTAAGTTACAAGGATTCTGGAGTTGATATAGATGCAGGGAATGAGCTGGTAGAAAGAATAAAGCCTTTTGCAAAAGCTACCGCAATAGCAGGTGTACTTGGCGGGATAGGTTCTTTTTCGGGGGCTTTTGAGTTACCAAAAGGGTATAGCGAGCCAGTACTTTTGGCGGCTACCGACGGAGTCGGAACGAAGCTTAGACTTGCCATAGAGAGTGGTAAGCTTGAGGGCGTTGGCATAGACCTTGTTGCGATGTGTGTAAACGATCTTATCTGTAACTTTGCGACACCGCTTTTTTTCCTTGATTATTACGCTACCGGCAGACTTGAGGTTGAGAGCGCCGCTACCGTTATAGCCTCCATATCCGAGGGGTGTAAGCTTGCAGAGTGTGCTCTTATTGGCGGCGAAACGGCTGAGATGCCTGGAATGTATTTCAAAAACGACTTTGACCTTGCCGGCTTCTCTGTGGGTATAGCTGAAAAAAGCGAAATAGATAGAAGCGTTCATTGCAAAGAGGGCGATGTGCTTGTAGCGCTTCCTAGTTCCGGTGTACACTCGAACGGGTTTTCGCTTGTTAGAAAACTATTTTTTGAAAAACTTGGAATGAGATTTACGGATAAATTTGAAGATACTACGCTTATTGATGTGCTTTTGAGGCCTACGAAGATATATATTAAAGAGTTTAAGGCAAATAAGAAAGATATAAAAGCTCTAGCGCATATTACGGGCGGCGGACTTGTGGAGAATTTGCCTAGAGTGCTTCCAGGCGGTCTTGGGGCGGTGGTTCAAAAATCATCTATCAAGACCCTTACTGTATTTGACTTTATGTCCAAACATGTAGAAGAGAGTGAAATGTATAGAACTTTTAATATGGGTATAGGAATGGTATGGGTAGTCGCAAAAGAGAATGCCGACAAAGTAGCCGCAAATGTGGGCGGATATGTGATAGGTGAACTTATAAAAGGCGATAAAGAGGTTAGGCTAGTATAGTTTGAGTGCGTCGTTTATAGCTTCTCAGGTTTTTAACCAGCTATTTTTATCCCCGCTTCTTTTTATAATTCCTTTTTTTATAGCATCTTTTTTTGTACGAAGAGCAAAATGGCTCTTCGTCTTTTTGTCTCTTGCATTTTATTTTTTTTCCACAACTTTTGCCGTAAATGTTTTGATGGGTTCGCTTGAAAACGAGTATAGAAAATACGCAAAAATAGAGTTTAAGCCTGATGTCGTAATTGTGCTTGGTGCGGGAGCGAATGCGTTTGTGCCGGATAGTAAGCTTAATCAGCCAAGCTATAAAAGATTTGTGGAAGCATTAGCATTGGCCAAAAGGATGGATTTGCCTATTGTGTTTGCCGGCGGCGGCTGGGCGGCTCATGACGGAATTTCGGAGTCGGCGGCGGCAGTAGAGACTGCCAACAAACTTGCGGATTCCTTTGATTTTGCGAGGCCTTCAACAACCACACTCAACGGAGGCTTCGGGCTTTTGTATGAGGATAAAAGTGAGAATACGCTACAAAATGCCGACAATACGCTTGCTATGATAGGGCGAAACGGTGTAACGAATCCAAAAATAGTTCTTGTAACCTCTGCGTTTCATATGAAGAGAGCAAAAATAATTTTTGAGAAAAAAGGGTTTAAGGTAGCGCCTTATGCTGTAGATTTTGCCACAAAAGGCCGTGATATTTCCGGTTTTGACGCTTTGTGCAGCTTTGGGAACTTGCGTGATAGCTTTGCCGCCTTGAAAGAGTATATAGGAATAGTGAAATTTTTTATCATAGATAAGCCAAGGAGCGAAAAATGAAAAAAGCGGTATGCATCATCTCCGGCGGTATGGATAGCGCCGTAGCGGCGAAGATAGCGAGCGATGAGGGGTACGAAATAGTCGCCGTACATTTTAACTACGGACAACGAACTGAGGCAAAAGAGCTAGAGTCTTTTTTGGCGGTAAGCGACGCCCTTGGGGTGGCTCAAAAATATGAGATAGACCTTCCTTTTTTTAAAAGCGTGGGCGGCTCGGCGCTGACGGATAAAAGCATAGCTGTACCAATCGGCGGAGTAGAAGAGGGCGTGCCTGTCACTTATGTCCCTTTTCGCAATGGTATATTTCTATCTATCGCAACGGCGATAGCCGAAAAGGAGTGCGCTAGTGCAGTCGTTATCGGGGCTGTAGAAGAGGATAGTAGCGGCTATCCAGACTGCACCGAGAATTTTCTTGCTTCGTTTGAAAAAACCGCCAATGAGGGTACAAAAAAAGAGACCAACATTAAAATATTTGCGCCGCTACTACATAAGCGAAAAAAAGAGATAGTGCTTGAGGGCATACAAAGAGGCGTTGACCTTTCTATTACATGGAGCTGCTATCAAAACGAGCAGATAGCGTGCGGGGTATGCGATAGCTGCAGATTGAGGCTAAAAGGCTTTGAAGAGGCGGGAGAGAGCGATAAAATACCGTATAGAGTTAAAGAGTAAGTTTTTAAAAATCAAACGAGAATAGACTGCTCTCTTTTCTCTCTTTTATAAGATTTGCTTTGTCGGCGTTTACTACGAAAGCAAAGTTAAAATCATTTTCCTCGAGCATATCCAGTAGCTCCCTATCTGAGCCGTAAAGCGTAATAATATTTTCTTTGTCTTCTATGTTTTGCAAAGAGAGCGGGAAGATATATAGATTTTTTGCCCATTTTGTATTTTTTGACAGATAGTTCATCGTCTCTTTCAACATTTGGTTATCCGTGTATTTTGCAAAAATAATAACTTTTGCCGTTTTTCCAAACTCTTTTGCATACAAAAAGCTGTCTACAAATACAGGGTCAAAAAATTCGGTAAAAGAGAGTGCGGAAATATCAAAAGCAACTCCGGTATCACGCAGAATTTTAATAGCGTTTTCAAGATATTTTAGTTGAAATTCGGGTAGTTTTACTCTGATGCCCGTGCCGTTTATAAAAATATTGCTTTCAAAAAGTGTAGAGCTTGAAATTTGGAGTTTACACTCTTTTGGAGCCAAAAAGTGTTCTACGCTATCTGTTGTAAGTTCTGATAAAAACTCCTCGTCGCTACCGAATACTATAGTTGCTTCCTCATTTTTGATAAGCGAAAAAATAGATTTGATGTCGTTTTTGTCGACAAATTCAACGCTTTTTGACTTTGCGATTTTTTTGATAATTTCTAGAGTAATAGGGTCTACGCTAACAAATCTAAAGCTTTTTTTGAGCATACCGTATCTTGCGAGACTAAATGCGGCTATCGAGGCATCCCTGACCTTGATAAAGGCAATCTCTGGGTCGCTCGGCTCTATATCTTCGGCATCATAGATAATGCCGTAAGCACCGTTGTAGATCGCTTTTTTTATCTCATCCGCATTTAGCGCGATAAACAAATCGCCCCGTCTAATTTGAAGATAATTTAGTTTGATGTCCTCAAAATATGTTATCGGCGGTGTTGTTTTAAGATCGCCCCTTGTTAGCGCTACGACATTTTCTATTCTCATCCTATTTTTGAGCCGCTTTGTTTTGGAGTTTCTGGGCGTACTAGGGCTAGCCCATTTGCATCCTTAGCAGCAAGAAGCATTCCTTCGCTCGCTATTCCCATAATTTTTGCTGGTTTTAGGTTTGCAACGACGCATACTTGGGTGCCTATCATCGACGCCGCAGAGTAGCTCTCTCTTATGCCGGCTACTATCTGTCTAATGTCGCCGTCCCCCAAATCTACTTTTAGGATAAGCAGTTTGGAGCTTTTTGGCGCATCTTCCGCCTCTAGTACCGTGCCTACTTTTAACTCGGTCTCAAAGAATTTATCTATCGTAACAAAGTTTTTTTCCTCTTTTTGCGGCTCCGGCTGTTTTGGGGCTTCTTCTATGACCTCTTCGATTCTAGGAAAGAGTGCCGTTACTTTCGATAGTTTTGCACCGTCAAGTAACTCTTTTTTGTTAATTAGCTTTTCAAAGCTCTGAGTGTTTATCTCAAGATTTATCGCCGTAGCGACCTCTGCCATTTTGTTTGGCATAACGGGAGATAAAAGCATGGCGGCGCGAGCCAGTACATTGACGCAAAGAGCGATTAACGCCATCGCCTCATCTTCCTTGCCCTCTTTCATCTTGTTCCACGGAGATACCGTATCTATCGCTTTATTAGCGACACCCAGCATCTTCCATATTTCTTCTAGGTATCTGTGTGTTTGCATGCCGTATAGTAGCGGCTCAAGCGATGCGGTGATTTCGTCTATTTTTGCGATGTCGTCTTTGTGGTATGCCAATAGGTCTTTTAGCTCTATATTTAGCCCAAAATACTTATCGCTCATGCCGATGGTGCGGCTAAGTAGGTTTCCTAGGTCGTTTGCTAGGTCTGAGTTGATGCGGTCTATGAGTGCTCGTCTTGAAAAGTCTCCGTCTTGCCCGAACGGCACTTCGCGAAGCAGGAAGTATCTGAAGTTCTCAAGCCCGTAAGCATCGGCTATCTCTTTTGGATTTACTACATTGCCTTTTGACTTGCTCATCTTCTCGCCGTCTCTCGTCCACCAGCCGTGTGCGGCTATATGCGTCGGAAGCGGGAGGTCTAGGCTTAGAAGAAATGCCGGCCAGTAAATCGCATGAAATTTGAGAATATCTTTGCCGACTATTTGTACTGAGGCCGGCCATTGGTTCATGTTTTTCTCATCCGTGCCGTAGCCTAGCGCCGTGATGTAGTTGAGCAGGGCATCTAGCCAAACATATATGACATGTTTGTCGTCACCGACAGAGCTTGGAAGCTTAATGCCCCACTCAAAGCTTGTTCTTGTGATAGATAGGTCCCTGAGTCCGCCTTCAACGAATTTTGCAACCTCATTTTTTTTTGATTTTGGGAGGATGCAATCTTCGTTTTCGTTATACCATTTTAGGATTTGGCTCTCGTATTTTGAGAGTCTAAAAAAGTA
>DIZY01000104.1:0-14957 GCA_002428055.1 Helicobacteraceae bacterium UBA6016 | reverse complement strand
GTAGATGTCGCCTTTTTCCCACATCTTCAAAAATGCGGCTTCAACGCCTGCTTTGTGTTCATCGTCGGTAGTTCTTATGAATTTGTCGTAGCTAATACCAAAATCATCCCATAGTGTCTTAAACTTTTCACTATTTTCATCTGCCCACTCTTTCGCACTCTTGCCTCTAGCTTTTGCGGACTCCTCTATCTTTTGCCCGTGCTCGTCGGTGCCTGTCAAAAAGAATGTATTTTTACCTTTTAGTCTTGCGTATCTAGCCATCGTATCGGCAATGATGGTAGTGTAGGCGTGCCCTATGTGCGGGGCGTCATTGACATAGTATATTGGAGTGGTCACATAAAAATTGTTGTTGTTCATCAAAAAATATCCTATTTCATTAAAATTCAAAGCCGCCGGTGTCGCCCTTGCTCATGGAGTTATATACGGCTCCTACATATTGGCGGCGCACCTCGCAACCAATAATCTTTGGACAAGGAGCGCAAGAGCCGTGGCTTTCGTCGTTGAATACGATTGCTACATTGTGGCTTTTTTGGCACTCTTGCAGTAGCTCTATTTTGGCATCCAGCGCCTCTTCAAAAATGTCGTTAGACGATTTTGGAGTAGACATCAAGCACCTTGCTTATTTCGTAGTTTGAGCCAAAAAAGCATGGAGCTGTGGAGTGGTGGTCTTGCGGGGCAAGCTCCAAAAGCCTTCTGTGTCCGTCTACCGCTTTGCCGCCCGCTTTTTCATATACAAATGCAAACGGAAACACTTCAAATACCATTCTTAGCTTGCCCTCAGGCTTGTCAAGCGTGCCTGGGTATGAGAATAGACCGCCGCCTTTTATGAGTATCTGATGAAGATCTGGCACCATGCCACCTGAGTATCTTAGGCGGTATCCTTCAGCAAATAGTGTATCTATCATCGCTTTGTGGTATGAGGGCCATTTGGCTTGCGTGCCACCACTTGCGTTTAGCTTGCCTTTGTCGTGAAGATGTACTGTTTGGATAAATTTGAATTCGCTATTTTTGTCGAGCCTGTAAAGCTCTACCGTATCTGTGGCGATTACCAGCTCCACCCTTGGTCCGTACACTATGTAAACAGCCGCTTTAATATTGGCTCCCGCAAAGTCATCTTCGTAGATTCCGAAAATCGAGCCGACTGAGAGATTGGTGTCTATAAGGCTTGAGCCGTCCAGCGGGTCGTACCCTACGAGATACTTGCCGTTTTCGTTGAGGATGTCTACGGTCTCTCTCTCTTCGCTTGCTATCGCTTTTACACTCTTGACTTTTGCGAGCTCTTCTTGGATGATATAGTCGCTTTTGATGTCAAGTTTTAGTTGTACATCGCCGCTAGCGTTCTCATTTTCGGCATATCCCGTGTCGTCATAAGCTATCGCCTCTTGAATTCTAAACGCACTTCTTTTTATCGCTTCTATTATTTCTATCATCATACTTCCTTTGCGTTTTTAAATATCCACTCTACTATTTTGTCGGTATTGTTGAGGTCTAGTATCTGTATCTCTTGGGGAATGTCGTATTTTGACAAATCTACAGTATCGTCTACCGCTATCGCTTTTACAAAACCGAAATAGTCAGGGTCTAACTCTCCCCTGAAAATACCGATTCTGGGAATCGGCAGCGTTTTTAATCCCTCAACTAGCAGTATGTCAAAGTTTCCAAGCATCGCTATTATTTCATCAAGACTTGACGGTTCATTTTTGAACATTGTGGTTCTTGATGGGCTTCTGACGACGACATTGGCTCCGGTGGCAAAAAATTTGCTACTATCTTTGCCCTCAGTGTCGAACACCGCTTTATCTTTTGGGTCGTTTTTGACTATTGCCACTTTATGGGCAGATTTTAGTCTTTCGGCTATTTTGACTATTGCAGTTGTTTTACCGCTATTTGAAGGACCGGTGAATGCTATCGCTACTCTCATATTTTCGCTTTAAACTTTTTCTTAATTATAAGTAAAAAGCGGTTAATTTTTTTGTAAGGCTGTTTCGCATAGTCTAAATAGGGAATTAAACAGCTCCGGCGGACTAATCGGCTTGGCGATAAGCTCTTTTATACCCAACTTTTTAAACTTTTCTATCAGCTCATCATCCATTGCGCTAATAATGCCGATACGAATATCTAAAGCTTTTTCTTGAATCTGTTTTATAAGCTCTAAGCCGTCCATTTTTGGCATTAGCGCATCGGTTAGCAAAATATCAAAAACCTCATTTTCTAGTCTATCGAGCGCCTCAATGCCGTTTGATGCGGTTGTTACATTTTGAAAAATATCGCCAAGCAGCGTTTTCATACTCTCCATAATGAAATCATCATCCTCGACATAGAGGACTCTTAACTCTTTGGCAAACTCTGAGAGCTTGGCTATGTCTAAATTTTTCACTAAAACAACTCCAAATCATTATCATCATTTTCGACGACTCCGCTGCCTAGTTTTAACTGAAGCTGGAGGCATGAGCTAAAGAGGGAGCTGTCTAGATAGTGTATATCTCTGGCTGTTTTTTGTATAAATATTTTATTTCGCCAATCGCAAAGGTCTATTCTGATTGTGTCCAAAAACAGCAGCAGCACTCTTCGATTAGTCTCATTCGGCTCTATATCGGTCAGAACTTTTGAAAGAGAGCTTAGGGCGTATGATAAATCTTCAAACTCTATTAAGACGCCTATTGTTCTTGAGTATTTTTGAATAATAACAGATACTTTTTCTACCATTATCCAGTTGCCGCTCTCCTCAAAGTCGCATACGAGCTCTCTCCATTCACCCTCCAGTTCACCAAGCTCATCAACCTCGTCTATTAGCCCTTCGTCTAGTGCATCTGTGTACTCAAGCGCCGTATACTTATTTGTGTGGGTTCTTCTTAGTACCTCTTTTTCTTCCTGACTTAGATATAGATAATCTTTCGGCTCTATATTTTGAGGTTGTTGCGAGACGGTAGCCTCTGCGTCTATTTTTTTTGTCTCAGGCTCACCTTGCTGTATGACTGTTCTTTTGTATCTTGAAAACAGTATCTCTTCTAGCAGTTCTGCGTAGCCTTGATTTTTGCGTTTTTGATACTCTATTTTTGTGATATTGCTAAGTGTATAAATCTCTACTTTGTCTTGAAGTATTGTTATCTCTCTTTTTGCAACGAGAAAGATATGTTTTTTACCGTTTATCTTTAGAATCGCTCTGTTTGCCTGAGCATCATCGTTATTAATATCGTTCACACATGACAAAAAGCCGTCTCTAGCCTCAAAAAAAGAGCTTAGCGTTTTATCTCCGCTTTGCAGTGCTTTTAGATTCTCTTCTCCGAACAGCTCAGCAAAAGATTCATTTGCAAACTTGAGTTTGGTGTCGCTAAAAGCTACGGACGGCGTCGGAAAGGCGTCGGCTAACTTTTTGGCAACATCTGAGGCGGTCTCGTTAATCTCTTCCAGAAGAACTTTTCTATGCAACTCTTCGGCTTTTCTTTTGTTAATAAGCGCTTCAGCAACGGATTGCAAAGAGCCGAAGAGATTTGGCACGCTAATTGGCTTTAGGATATATCTATCTATTCCAAGTTCTATAGATGTCAAAAATAGACTTGAGTCGCTATAGGCGGTCGTCACTACTATAGGGGTATGCGGGCTTATCGCTCTTATTTCTCTGGCTGCCTCAAGCCCGTTTTTGAGCGGCATTTGAATATCTGTTATGACTATGTCGTATTTGCCCTTCATAAAAAGATCTACGCCCTCTTGTCCATTTACAGCCGTCGTAACGCTTTTGAACAGATTTTTTAAAATATCCTCCATCTGCTGCCTTATCATGCCCTCATCTTCCATATAGAGAACATTGAGCTCCTTGCCTAGCTCTTTTAGTATTTTAATTTCCATCGACTAAGCCTTCTTGTTGGTTTATCGTAATGATGCATTTGAGCCCTATTCTTGTGTCGTCGTCGTATATATTTTCTATGCGCATATCGCCGTCAAAGCTTTTTTGCAGAATAGTTTTTGACATATACAGCCCTATGCCGGTGCCCTTGCTGGGTTCTTTTGTGGTAAAATAAGGCTCAAATACCCTTTCAAACGCCTCATCATCTACGCCACCCGCATTATCGCTAATCTCTATGAGAATTTTGCCGCCCTCTTCATGGCATTGTACGGTTATTAATTTATCATCACTTGTTTTGCCCTCGAAAGCGTCCCTCGCATTTGACAATACATTGATAAATACCTGCTCAAGTTCGTTTTTGAAGCCGTAAACTTTTTTGTTGCATTTGCTTGCCACTTCCATTTTGATGCCTCTAGCTTGGAGTTGCGCCCCTATCAGCTTTGTCGCCTCCTTGCCTGCCGTTCGTATCTCAAAATACTCTTTTTCTCTGGATGGTTTAAAAAAGTTTAAAAAATCGTTAATCGTGCCGGACATTTTTTGAGTGTGCGAAAGTATGCCGTCTAAAATAGAGTCTAGCATCTCCGCATTTAAAATGCCTAGCTCTTGTTTTGTTTTGATATTTATAGCTGCGGTACTTATTGCGGTTAGTGGTTGTCTCCACTGGTGCGCTATCATATTGATCATCTCTCCTAGGCTTGCAAACTTTGATTGTTGCGCCAAAAGCTTCTCTTTTTGCTCCTTTTCGGCCTCTATCCGTTTTCGTTCTTCTATCTGTGTTTTTAATAGCATATTCGAGAGCCTAAGTTCGGCCGTTCTCTCTTCTACCTCTTTCTCTAAAGCCTCGTTTATATTTTCTAGCTCTTTTTTTGCATTTCTAAGTTCGCCATCAAGCCTTTTCTGAAACCCAATATCTTCGCTTACCGCCACAAAATGCGTAATAACTCCGTCCTCATTTTTAATAGGAGAAATAGATAAAAGCACCCATTTTAAAGCGCCGTCTTTTGTTTTGTTGGTCAGTTCGCAGTTGTACGCTTCGCCTTTTAGTATTGCTTTCCACATATCTTCATAGATTTTTTGACTTGTTAGCTCTGATTTTAAGATTTTAGGGTTTTTGCCTATGATGTCGGCGTCTTCGTATCCGTATAGTTGTTTGAATTTTAGATTTGCGTAGATGATAAGACCGTTTATGTCTGTAATGATAACTGCTGCCGAAGTTTGTTCTAATGCCCTAAAAATCAGGCTTAGCGTGTCTTTTGTGACTATAAGGTTTGAGACATCTTGCCCGACAGATTGTATCTCTTTTATTTCTCCGTCATTGCCCAGTATCGGTGTAATTTTCCACTCAAACCACGCCCAGCCGTTTTGCGTAAGTTCTCTTTGTAGCAGGGTTGCAGGCTGTTTTGTCTCTTTGATTTTGGCGTGCGTCTCCTCAAAAAAAGCAACATCTTCGTCGCAAATTGGGGGTAGGTATATCTGTCCAAGCATCCGGTCTTTGTCTAGTCCGAAATAGTCGGCGTATGCTTTGCTGATATACAAAAAACGATTCTCGGCGTCAACTCTGACGATGGGATTGTTCTGTCGCTCTAAAATATCTTTGAAAAATTCGACGCCTAGGTTGCTATTTGCCATAGCCGTTCCCTTCGGATTTGTCTTAACTGCGTTGCCGTTTTGTGTGATGTTCCAGCTCTTCTTGATTTTAGCTTGTTTGGCTAAAAAATATCTTTAAATCTTTAAGTTTTGGTTGCGAAACTGTGACGCTTTATTGTTGGTAGCTTAAGGCTTCTCGTACGGCCGCTTCGAGTGTATCGAGGTTGAGGGGTTTTGGAAAAAATCTAGCCGCTCCAAGCTCTTTTGCAGCTTTCATATTGTCCGGCGTATTATGTGCGGATATTAAAAATACAGTAGTTTGCGGTTTTGCCTCTTTTATCTTTTGCAATAGACCTAAGCCGTTCATATTCGGCAGATAAAGATCCGTAATGACCAAATCATGCTCATCTTCCAAAAACATTGTATATGCATCTTCTGCATTATGCGCTACGCTAAGTTCGCTATATCTGCTGGTTAAAAAACTTTTAATAGCCTCTGCGGCAACAATATTGTCTTCAACAAAAAGGAGTTTTTTCTTAATCATAAATATGCGCCTATATTTTAGTTTTTCGCTTCATGAGCGCCATTGTTAGAGCTTCGCTAAGAGAATCAAACTTTTCGTCTATACCTTTTTGCGAGGATACAAACTGAACTATTTTTTCCTCTTCCTCTTTGTGTCTTTTTTGTAACTTAATAATATCAAAGTTCATTTTCTCTATTCTTGCAGAAATTAGCTTACTTTGATGCTCGAGCCTTTTTTTGCGGGTAAAAAGACCATCCTCTTTTATTACCAATTTTTTTATGTATAAAGTTTTATCGCTTATTTCGGCCTGTATTTTTTTTCTATCTTCCTCTCTGCATCTTTTTAGCATCTCTCTGAGCTCTTTTATCTCAGCGTTGATTGCCGTCTCTATGCCGACTCTGTCGCCGCTTTCGCAGTCTATGGCGTTAAACTCTTTTTCTATGCGCACCATCTCTTCATTGAGTTCATCCATCTTGGAGTACATCTCTTCTATGCTTGCACCGATGTCGTCTATACCTTTTCTTTTTGCCACTACGGCGTCTAATATTTTTTGTCTTTGCATGACAATGCCGATAATGGACGGTACATTCCATTTTGCACCGGTTTTGTCTAATATCTCTGGAAGTTTAAATTTATTTCTATCGTTATCTACCTCAATATCGCCTGAGTAGTTTTTCAAAAAATTCTCGGCATTCGGATTTTTTTGACCTATCAGCGTCAAAATAGCAACGGCCATTTTTGTATGCACCAATATCCAGTTCTCTCTCAAGATAAGATTTGCAAGACCCTCTAACACCATATCTTCTTCGCTAAGATTGTCTCTTAAGAATTCAAATATCTGCTTTTGGAAGATTTTGATGTAATTTTTTAGAAAATATCCGTGTGTGATTCTGCTGAAGTCAAGATCGCATTCGAGTATCTGCTCTGTAATGTCGGCAACTATCTCCTGCTCCGCCTCTAAGCTTTCAAAGATAGAGTTTTTTAGCAGCTTGAGCTCCTCTTTAGGGAGCCCGTTGTATCTTTGCTCGCTTTTTATGCGCTCCTCTTCCGTGCTTTGCTTAAATCTTCTAATGACCACTTTATCGTTCAAAAACAGTACGATATCTTTGCTGGAGATGCTAATTTGCTCTTTGAGTCTCTGTCTTATCTTCTCTTTTGACTCCGTGGAAATATTGTCAGCTCGTATCCCAAACTCTTCAAAAAGTCCCTCGGTACTTATGGTGATGCAGTCGTTTACAATGGTTACAGAGTCGCTTTGTTCAGACTCTTGCGAGATTGCTTCCTTGATTTTTTCGATTAGTTGCGGGTGAATGAGCGGTGCGCCTCCCCACCGTTTGATAAAAATATCATTTTGTCTGAAAATAACCATATCTTTTGAGCCGAGGTCAAAGACATCTCTAATAGCAACTCTTAGTCTCTCTTTTTTATGGTCGCCTTCTATATTGGAAACCGACTCAAAAAGCATCTCAGAGTCCTCGACCGCAAATTTCAACAGTCCGTCTTCAGTTTGTATCAGTGCTGATTGCTCCCTTATGCGGGACATAAATCTTTTTAAATTTTCCAGAGGTTTGTGTGCTTTCGTCAGGTTATTTTGGCTTACTATTATACATTGTTGCCCTTTTATCTATAAGAGTTAGTTGACTATAATCTGCACAGATTAAAAGAGGAAAATAGATGACAAAAAAGATAGTTGCGCCGGTTTTTGCGGCTCTTATCTTGAGCGGTTGCCAAACATACAACGCATTTGATATGTTCAAAAAAGATGACTCTTACGAAAAAGCGCTAATACAGACAAAAAACGCCCAAATAATTAACTCTCTAGAGACAAAAGCAAAAATATCCGCTACCTATTTAAATCCGCTGTACCCGATGGAGTATAAAGATGCGGAGTATTTTTTTGTGGGCGTTTATATGCCTGACGACTATGACAATCCGGCAAATGCGGGACTTTTCAACAAAGAGTATAAGCTTGCTGTAAAAACCGCCAAGGGTTTTGTGGAGCCAAAAGGCGTAGAGCAGATACTAAAAAAAGAGCAGAATGAGCTCTATAGAAAAATGCCGCATACGGATGTTTGGAGCAGATACTATGTTGTATCATTTCCGAAGCAGGACGGAGAAGGTGCTATAGAGCTTCTGCTGAAAAGCTCTTACGGCGAAGCTTTACTAAGTTTTCCAAGAGTTCGCTAAGCGTTGTTTGTGTTCCAAATTTTTTAGAATAAACAGCGTAGTTTAGCGATACTTTTTTGGCGTATTGCCTTGTTTCGTCATAAGGGATATTCTCTATTGACCAAAACGGCTCATAGGCTAGCAAGGCGTCTTCATTAAAAACAAAGAGTCCATTTTTTTCTATTTTTTTAAAAAATCCATATCCGGCATTGTAGGATACCGCTATAAGCGTTGGATGCACCACCTTTGACTCAAGCCATTTGAAGTGAGAAGCGGCGTATGAGATGTTTTTTGTAGGCTCAAAAAGTTCAAAAAACTCTAGTTTCTCCTTTTTCTTACTTGCAAGCTCCTCAGCCAAAAGCGGAATTATCTGCATAACCCCTATTGCGTATGCACTACTCACTAGCGCAGGTACAAAAAGACTCTCTTGTCTGCCTATAGCGTGTAAAAGTGTTTTTTGCGAGTCGTTAAAGTCGGCAAAAGCGTCGCCGTATGGAAGTAAAAAAAACTCTCGCTTATAGCCGTCTTGTTTTTCTTTCGCGTACAGATAATACGCTTCGCCGTTTTTGATTTTTTTTGTTTGCGACAAAATATTTTCCAGCTCTTCTTTGTCGGCATTTTTTAGCTTTTTGCGAAAGTGCTGAAAGTAAAACGGGCTAGATGTGTTTTTGTCGCTTCTTTCAGCTGACGGAATGGATAAAAACTCTATATTTTTTGGCTGTTTGCCGAGCCTCTCTTTGGCGAGATATGAATAGAAGTTGACATCCACGCTAACTGCCGCATTTTTCAAAAACCGCTCATCTAAGGAGAGTAGATACGCCCAGAAGTAGGCTCTATCTCTAGCCTCATCGTTTGTCGCCGTTTTAGCCGCTTTGACAAACGACCCAATCGCCGATTTGCCGTGCTTTAGCTTTGTAAGTCCCAAGAAAAACAGCGTCTCAGAATCATTTATCTCTTCGGCAGGTATTGTTGCAATACTTTTTTGTAACTCGGTGTTGTTTTTGTCAAAAAGAGCCCATTTGACAAATCTTTTGGCATTTTTGGAGGTTGTAATGCTTTTTAGCTCTTTTGTCGTTAGATTTATGTCAAAAAAAGCGGAGCGAAACTCATTTGAGCTTTCAAAATAAATCCCTATCGCATCTTCCGTAAGTTGCGGTTTTTCGTTTGCTATTGCGGATAGAAGCTCTATTTTGGCCGCTTTTTGCGGAGCATTTTCTTTGATAAGTTCGGATAGCTGTAGCGGCTTATCGGATTTTTGCATTAGCAAATCAGATATTTTTTTGTAGTTAACGCCGAGCTCCGCACACTCGGGCTTTTTTTTGAGCGCTCTTGAAATATTGCTATCCATGCAATCAAAAAGTGTTAATAACTTCTTTGAGCCGCTTTTTTTTAGGAGTAGGGCAGAGTGCGCACTTTTTGGCGATTTGGTCAAAAAATATGCTTGGTACACCTGCTCTTTTGTAATATTTTGCTCCATAATATTGAGCAAAAAAAGATCCCTAGCATATCCGGATGGCTCATGCCTCAACTCCTCAAGCGATAGCGCAAACAATGCGGCAGTGAGGAAGAAAAAACTATAAAGAAGCCGCAAAGTGACTAATGATTTTGACTAAAAAAATATCTATAAACTGCAACGCAAGTACAATAATAAGGGGAGTCAGGTCTACTCCGCCGAACACCGTGCGTATTTTGCCTCTTATGAATGCATACAACGGCATTGTCAGCTTATTTAGTATCTGCACTATAGGATTGTATGGGTCGGGGCGCACCCAGCTAAGCAATGCTTGAATGATAATAACCCAAATGTATATGTTGAGAGCCATATGCAGTATGTGCGCAAAGGCCTCAAGTAATGTTTTTAGTACGAACATAAAAAACCCGCCTCTTTTTTTGCGTTCATTTTAGCAGACGGCTCTTAATTTTTTATACCTCTATCTCGTATTTAAGAATTTTATAGCCTATCTGTCGCACCGTAATTCCGAGTTTTCTAGCAGCTTTTGCCTGAATGCCGCCACACTCTCTTAGGGCGTTTATTATTGCCTCTTTTTCTATCGCTTCAAGCTCTGTTCTTGTAACAACGCCGTCGTTTTTTTGAGATGCGGCGCCTAGTTTTTCTTTGGCGTATATACCAGGTAGGGCCGCCGCCATGACGGTTGAGTCTATAACACCGTTATCGTTGAGCAGCACTATCCTCTCTATTGTATTTTCTAGCTCTCTTATATTTCCATGCCAAGAGTAGTCGGAAAGTATTGCGTATGCGGTCTCGTCAAACTCAAGCTCTTTTTTGTGCAGTTTGCAAAATTTGAATAAAAAATGGTTTGCAAGCATCAATATATCTTTACCTCTCTCTCTTAGCGGAGGAAGCGGTATAGGTATGACATTTAGCCGATAGAAGAGATCTTCTCTAAACTCCCCCTTTTCTACCATATCTTCAAGATTTCTATTCGTTGCGGCAACCACCCTAACATCTACTTTGATGGTTTTTGAGCCGCCAACTCTTTCAAACTCTTGTTCTTGGAGTACCCTGAGCAATTTGACTTGCAAGGACGCAGATATGTCGCCTATCTCATCCAAAAATAGCGTACCGCCGTCGGCTAGTTCAAATCTGCCTTTTCGCATCTCTTTGGCATCGGTAAAAGCGCCTTTTTCATGTCCGAAAAGTTCGCTCTCTAGAAGACTCTCCGCTATTGCCGCACAGTTTAGTTTTACAAACGGCCCATCTTTTCTGGCGCTAGTTTGGTGTAGAGCCGCCGCTATAAGCTCTTTTCCGGTTCCGGTCTCACCGCGTACAAGGACGGTTGCTTTGGAGGCGGCTATTTTTTTGAGGATGCCAAACACCTCTTTCATTTTTGAGCTCTCGCCTATGATGCTTTCAAAGTTTGAAGCCTGCAAAACCTCTGACTTGTAGTAGCTATTTTGTAGTTCTAGCTTTTTTTTCTCCTCTTTATGGGTGCTTTCTAGCTTTATAGCTTGCGCTAGTGTGGAGCCGACTATCGTTAAGAAGTTGATGCACTCTTCAAAATCCAATGCCGTTTTTTTGGTAAGGCTAACGCCAAGTACCCCAACCACGCTATCGCCGGTTATCATAGGTGTTGCGATATACGATATATCATCTATGCGTCTGGCGCCTGTTTTGTTAAGAAAGAGTATATCGCTATGAATATTTTCGATTACGATAGGCTCTTTGGTGCTGGCGGCAAGTCCAGTTGCGCCTTCGCCGACCTTGTATGAAGCCAACATTTTTTGTTTTGGCGTCAAATCAACCGAGCAGAAGATATTTAACTCTCTTCTTTCATCATTTGAAAGATGCACTGAGCATCTTTCAAGATTGAGGTAGTTTTTGAGCGTTTTTAGTGAGTCGGATACTTTCTGTTCTAGACTTTGCGAGCCCATCAGTAGGCGAGATAGTTCAAGTAGGGTTTCTAACTCCGCCAGTTTGACGCATTCAGTACAATTTTGTAACTCTTTATGTCTCATTTTGGCACCTTACTATGAGCTTTTGTAGAATTTTAACTCAAAAATGTAGCATACTTACAAAAACAGTTGTTTAAAATATAGACAGTTTAACCAGCTTCCAAAACATCGCATTTAAAACAGTTTTGGGCATCTAGGCAGCCGTAGCAAGCCGGTGCAATAGAGTTTATTTCATCGAACAAAAACTTTTTCCATCTCTTTTCAGGAGGCCTTTGCGCAGCGAGAGAGGGGTAGTTATCGTGCATAAGGTGGTTCATTTCGCTTCTTGAGTGCAGCCCCATATCGTAGTATAGATGACCAGGTTCAAAGGCTTTTACGGCTATATAGTTTGCGAGCGCCGTTTTGGCAAAATCGTTTGCTCCATTTGAGCAGAGGAGTAGGATTAATTTCTGAGCATCATCTGTTTTTTGCATTTTTAGCCCCCTGTGAATATAAAAATTCATTTTTTATTCCGTTTTAAAAGTTTGAAGGAGTAAAATTAAAGAAGCATTCAAAAGCTAAAAACAGGAGAGAATTCAATGAGAAAGTTTATTTTTGTTTCGATAGCTGCAGCGTTTATCGCCTCTTCTTCGTTTGCAAAGGGACCTAATAATCCTGCAAATTTTGAAACTGCAAAAGCGCATATGAGCGAAATGGCGGATAAGAGAATGAGCGTTATTAAAGAGTTTAAGAGCTGTGTGGATGCCTCTGCGAACATAGACGCTTTGAAAGAGTGCAGAAAAAAAGAGGCGGATGCCATGAAAGATTTGCGACCAAAAAATGAACCTAGAAATGATGCTAATAATCCGCCAAGAGGTCAGGGCAGTAGACCTATGATGTAAAAAAAGATGGGCAAGAGTTTTTGCTTGCCCATCTTCAGTCTATTTACTTCGCAACACCCTCTAGCTCTACGCTGATTTTAATCTCATCTCCGACTACGAATCCACCGGCTTCTAGTGTTTTATTCCAGTTTAGCCCAAAATCTTTTCTATTGATTTGAGAGCTAAGCGAAATACCGACTCTTGTATCGCCAGCCATATCTTGTACGGCTTTGCTTACCTCTGCGTCAAATACGATAGGCTTTGTAGTGTTTTTGATTGTTAGATTTCCGGCTATTTTTGCTTTTCCGGCTTTTAACGGGGTATATTTTGTCATTACGAATTTCATTTTCGGGTATTTAGCGGCATCAAAAAAATCTGCGCCCCTTAGATGGTCGTCTCGTTTTTGTATATCGGTGTCGACCGTCGCCGTATCGGTAGTCCCCTCTAGTTTTGTTAACTTATTTGTTTTTTCGTCGACCGTAAAATTGCCGTCAAACGCTTTGAACTTGCCTTTTACATTACTGACCATTAGGTGTTTGACGCTAAAGCCGACGCTTGAGTGTGAATTGTCAAGAGTATAATCAGCCGCAAATGCCGAAGCGCACAAAATCGAAGCCGTAAAAAATCCTATAACTACACTTTTCATTCTATGCACCTTTTTATTGGGCTTTCGCCGCTTTTAGAGCCTCGATTAGCTCGTCTATGTTCTCATAAGGAATATGAACCTTCCAGTCCGGCTCCTCTCCCTTTAGGCTTATGCCGATACTTACCACGGGGTGCGAATTTGCACCATACGGGTGCTCCATCTTGCTAAGTGTGATTTTGCCGCCCTCTAGGCTTGCCAAATTGATGGTGTTTAGTAGTTTTGCTTCGCTCATCGTCTCTCCTTTTTGAGTGTATCTGCATTGTAGGCAAAATAACTTAAACGATTTTTAATCCAATGATAAAAGTACGGAGTTTTTATAACGCATAAATTCTAGTTTTTGTTCTAGATATTTATTTTCTTCCTTAAGAGATTTGTAGCTTGAATATAGTGAATCAGTCTCCAGACTGGTGTAGTAGATACTTGAAGAGAGATATACTTTTGGAATTGTAATTCCGGCAGCAAGCATTAAGGCGGCAAGAGCTGTTGCGACGCTTTTTAGACCGAGACCGCACTCTGCATTGTTTAGGGAGTCTATTTCGTCAAGAAGACTGTGTTTGTCGTACTCTAATTCAGCTGTTGCCTGCAAATTTAAAAGCCCTTAGTTTTGCGCTTCTCGCTCTTGGATTTGTCCGTAGCTCGGTATCCGATGCGATAAGCGGTTTTTTTGTAATTATATCGCCAAGTTCGTTGTTATTTCCGCAGGTGCACCTATATGCTTCAGGCGGGCAAATACAAGAACGAGACCACTCTTTAAAAGCGGTCTTAACTATCCTATCTTCAAGCGAATGAAAAGAAATAATACCCAAAATTTTACCATTTTGAGAAAGATTTTTTACATTTTCCAAAAAATTTTCAAGTTGCTCAAGCTCCGAGTTTACCTCTATTCTAATCGCCTGAAAGGTTAGTGTTGCCGGATTTATCTTGCCGCCTTTGAAGTTTGCTCCTATGAGTGCGCTTAGCTCTTTGGCGGTTGTAAATTTTGACTCTTTACGCCTTTTCACTATCAAAGAGGCTATTTTTTTTGAAAATCTATCTTCGCCGTAAACTCTTATGATTCTCTCAAGCTCATTTTCAGAGTAGCCGTTGACCACGTCGTACGCGCTAAACTCTTGGGAAGAGTCCATTCGCATATCAAGAGTCTCCGATTCAAATGAAAAGCCGCGCTCCCTTTTGTCGAGTTGCAACGATGATACGCCTATATCCGCCAAGATTCCGACAATATTTGACGTATCTATTTTTGCAAGAGCGGAGGCGAAATCGGATTTGATGATTTTGACTCTATCGCCAAACTTTTTGAGCCTCTCCGAGCTAAAAGCTATCGCCTCGTCGTCTCTATCTACGCCGATAAGCTCTATATTTGGGTGAGCCGACAAAATAGCCTCTGAGTGTCCGCCGTATCCTAGCGTCGCGTCCACAAATACCCACTCTTTAAGCTCTGCAAAAACTTCTAACACTTCGTTTAAAAGTACCGGTTTGTGTGGAATATTCAAAAGTTACGCCTTCATAATTGATTTTTTAACACCCTCAAACAACGCCTCTAGTTCGTCATGAGAAATAACGAGCGGCGGCATAATGTATATGGTGTTGCCAAGCGGTCTTAAAAACACGCCGTGTTTTAACCCCTCTTTGAAAATCTCAAGAGAGGGTCGTTTTTTGTCTGTTTGCAGCTCAAAAGCGGCTATCATACCTGTTTGTCTAGTGTTTTTGACTCTTTTATCATTTTGCAACTCATCTAAAAACTTCGATATTTGCGCTATCTTTGGCGCTAAACTCTCTATGATTTTTTCATCGTCAAAAATATCTATAACCGCGTTTGCCGCCGCGCACCCAAGCGCGTTGCCGCTGTATGAGTGAGAGTGCAAAAACGCTTTTTCAACGCTCTCGTCATAAAAAGCCTCGTAAATTTCTTCGCGGCAG
>DIZY01000101.1:45849-48106 GCA_002428055.1 Helicobacteraceae bacterium UBA6016 | reverse complement strand
GTAGTCATCTATATGCCGATGATTCCTGAAGCGGTATTTTTCATGCTTGCGTGTGCGAGAATAGGCGCTATTCACTCGGTAGTATTTGGCGGCTTCTCTGCTGAAGCGCTAAGAGATAGAATCGAAGACGCACAGGCGAAAGTGGTCGTGACGAGTGACGGCGGCTACAGAAGAGGCAAGCCGTACCTACTCAAGCCAGTTGTTGACGACGCATTGTCAAGAGGGTGCAAAAGCATCGAAGCTTGCGTAATAGTCCAAAGAAACAAAGAAGAGATACCTTATGTGGCAGGAAGAGACTACATCTACAACGAACTTGTAGAGCTAGAATCTCCAAACTGCCCTGCTGAGCCGATGGATAGCGAAGACCCGCTTTTCCTACTATACACATCAGGCTCTACAGGCAAACCAAAAGGCGTACAGCACTCATCTGCGGGCTATATCCTATGGGCGCAAATGACTATGAAATGGGTATTTGATGTTCAAGAAAACGACACTTACTGGTGTACTGCGGATGTGGGTTGGATCACTGGACACACATACATCACTTACGGTCCTCTAGCTATCGGCGCAACATCGGTAATATATGAAGGCGTGCCAATCTATCCGGATGCTGGCAGATGGTGGAGAATGATAGAAGAGTACAAAGTAAATCAATTTTACACGGCTCCAACAGCCATTAGACTACTGCACAAAGTTGGTGCGGATGAGCCTGCAAAATACGACCTTTCATCGCTGAGAGTGCTTGGAACGGTCGGTGAGCCTATCAACCCTGACGCATGGCTATGGTACTACAACGAAATCGGCGGCGGCAAATGCTCAATAGTCGATACTTGGTGGCAAACAGAAACAGGCGGTCACATGATAGCCCCACTTCCTGCGGCTACACCTGCAAAACCGGGCTCTGCTACATTCCCGCTCCCGGGCATTATGGCAAAAGTAGTAAACCCTGACGGCACGCCAGTAGCCAGAGGCAACGACGGCTTACTATGCATCATGAAACCATGGCCTTCAATGATAAGAACTATCTGGGGCGACAACGATAGATTTGTTAGCGGATATTTCGAGACGGTTAAGGGCATCTACTTCTCCGGCGACGGCGCAAGGCTAGATGAAGACGGATATATCTGGATTACGGGTCGTGTGGACGATGTTATCAATGTATCAGGTCACAGACTTGGAACTGCTGAAATAGAGGCTGCTATAGCAAAATGCGATAAGGTGGCTGAAGTTGCGGTAGTCGGTAAGCCCGATGAACTAAAAGGCGAGGGTATATTTGCCTTCGTAGTTCCAAAAATAGTACCTGAAAATGCAGGACAAGAAGCAGAACTATTCAAAGAAATCAACGATGTAATCGTAAGAGAAATAGGCCCAATAGCAAAATGCGACGAAATCAAAATCGCTCCGGGACTACCGAAAACCAGAAGCGGTAAAATCATGAGAAGAATCCTAAGGTCAATAGCCGCAGGACAAGAAGTAACACAAGACACTTCAACTCTAGAAGACCCAAGCATCGTAGAAAAACTCCAATCTTGCAGCGTTTGATACACACTAACCAAATCCTCAGCCGAGACTAAAATCTCGGCTTTATATCTTTTACCAACCTCTAATCTTCTTAAAAATAAATATCACATATCAAAAATTTGGGTGTATAATAAATAATATGCAGCAGCGATATGGAGCAAATTTCATCGGGAGTAGAGGGGTATATGAAAACATTAACATTAAGAGTAGAAGATAGCGCAATTGATAAAGTTCTATGGTTTTTGGAGCATCTGAAAGATGTTGTAACGATTGATGAGAGTTCTATGCTTGAGAGTGAATTGCTTGAAGATTTAGCAAAATATAAAAGTGGGCGCCTAAAAACAACTGAAATCGAAAACATCGAGAGCTATATGGCGGAGCTTAAGCATGAAATTGCTCAAAACTGAACGGTATGGTGCAAAAGAGAGAAAATTCTTGAGAAAACATCCCGAATTGATAGACAAATATGGAGCGGTTTTGCGAAAACTTTCAGTTGACCCGTTCGATCGGTCATTGAAATTGCACTCGCTCAAAGGGAATCTGTCTGAGTTTTATGCTGTTAGTTTGACTTATGAGTATAAAATCGTTCTGTTTTTGAAAATAGTAGACGGTGAGATAGTGTTATTCAATATAGGTACTCACGATGAAGTGTATTAAAATCCATCACGAAAGAGATAAAAAATGAAAAAGTTTTTAGCAGGTCTATTTTTTGCTCGTTCCAATGCTCTGCGTTGGA
>DIZY01000101.1:41320-45830 GCA_002428055.1 Helicobacteraceae bacterium UBA6016 | reverse complement strand
ACGGAGACCGTGGGAACGAGAGAGATAAAAAAGCTATTTTTTGCGACTTTGACACAGGGATATGAGATATGACAAAAACACACTTGCCGCCAAACATTCAAGATGCGATCGTAAGCGCCGCAAAACCTTTCAATCCGTATGAAGTCATACTTTTTGGCTCATACGCCTATGGGGAACCGCACAAAGATAGTGATATAGATGTTCTTTTTGTGAGCAATGAAGATGGCTACAAAAGCTTTGAGGAGCGAATAGCTATGAAAATGGAAGTTTTGAAAAGCTTGAGAGGCATCGAAATTCCCATCGATATACTAGCCTACACAAAACAAGAGTGGGAAGAGCTTATCGCCAAAAAAAGTTCATTTATTAGAGAGATAAATATGCGAGGAGTCCGACTTGAAACTGACGCAAAATGAGTGGATGGAATTTGCAAAAAAAGACTATCATGCAGCCAAGCGACTACTTGACGATGAGTATTTGGCAAATATCGTGCTCTTTCATTGTCAGCAATGCATAGAAAAGTTATTCAAGGGCATTCTGGAGCAACACGGTATCGATATACCAAAAATTCACAACACTAAAAAACTATACTCTATGGCATCCGAGCATACCCCGATAAAAATCGAACTAGAAGATTTGGAATTTATAGACAGCGTCTATATAGAGTCAAGATATCCAGCGACTTTGGGGCTGCTGCCTAGCGGGCAACCAACCAAAAAAGAGTCACAAAAAGCGTTTACGATAGTTGAGCAAATATTGAAAGAGCTAGAGATTGATTTTCAAGGTGGTGCGAGATGAAGATAAAAAAGCTATTTTTGGGATTTATGCTATTTTTTGCGGCGCTTACGCAGGGGTGGGGGGCAAGCTGTGGTGACTATACATCGGAAACAAGTTGCGAAGCCGTCAGCTGGTGTGATTGGACAAATAAGGACGGCTGCTCAGGCAATGTCAAACCAGAAACATCATCTCTTGTTAACGATGTCATGATCAATGAGGTAAGTAGAGAGAACGGCTATATTGAGCTATATTTCAACAAAGAGACAGATATATCCGGCTGGGTTTTGAAAGTAAATCACAGAAACGGCGGAGGAGGAACCACTCTAGTGGAGTGTCCGGCATTTCCGGCTGGCACAGTCTATCCAAAAGACACTTTTTTGGTCAACTACAACTACAATGCAGGAGCGATAGAAACCTACGGCTCTCCTACTTTTAATTGCAGTACTGTGGATTTTCATCAGACACAAAACGAAGTTATTTTATTTGACAGCACTGGCAAACTTGTCCACTATGTATCGGCTTGGGAGGGCAATAGTGATGGCAAGATATGGCCATTTACTACAACTGATGTAGGTGCCACCATCATGGATGCCGATATCAAAGGCAACTATGATAATGTATGCTCACTTCCGGACGGCGACATAGGAGAGCCTGAATGGGATGTAGATAGCGGCTGCAACGGTACCCCCGGTTTTACAAACGCCCCTCAAAGACCGACGCTCAGTATCTCAGACGCTACAGTCACAGAGGGTAATAGCGGGACTCAAAGCGTCTCTGCTGTAATTAGCCTAAGCTCTGCTCCGAAGTCCGATGTGGTGGTAAATTACACTACAAGAGATGGCTCCGCAATGGCTGGAAGCGACTACCAGACAACAAGCGGAAGTATAACATTTACGCCAACAGGAGCTCTTTCGCAGACCGTGAGTGTAAAAGTCTTTGGGGATACAAAACCGGAGGGAGATGAGTTTTTTTATGTTGATATATCTACATCAAGCACTGCCGTAACTGTCTTGGATGCAAACGGTAGCGTCAGAATCACGGATGACGACAGCGCGAATGCATCTTATCAGTGCAAACTGTACGACTTTTCGACTGCCCTAGGAAGTGATTGGCAAGCGAGCGGCTCTTTTGTGCCATTAGTAGAAAATGGCAGATTGAAGCTTATGAAAGCACAAGGCAATCAAAACTCATTCGTAACGCAAAAAAATTTTTTACCGCCCGCAAAAAACAAAACTGTAACAGTGGAGTTTGATTTTTATGGAGAAAATGGAACATCCACACCGGGAGATGGTATAGTGGTTGGTCTATCAGATGCCGATGTAACACCGATAGCCGGTGGTTACGGCGGTTCGATTGGTTATGCACAAAGGATAGAAAACGCAACGCGATATCATGGTTTTCAAGGTGGGTGGCTAGGTGTGGCAATTGATGAGTATGGTAATTTCTCCAACAAAGAAGGTTCATACAAAACAAGTGGTGTAGGGGCTCGCAAAAACTCCATTGCCGTAAGAGGCTCCGGCGATAAGTTCGTTGGGTATGACTATATTATGGGTACTGACGCAAATATATTTGGTAGTACGGCAGGTTCATTGTCATCAAAAAGATATAGATTAAAGATAGACGGTATGGATGAGAATAAGACCGCCGTAAGTGTGGAGGTCAATAAAAATAGCGGCAATGGCTATGAGGTCATTTCGATGAAAGATTTATATAATACTGCAGTACCATCGGAGGGGCTTGATGTATCAAAACTATCCGGCCAAGCCGCCATACCCAGTTATTTTGCCGTCTCTTTTACCTCCGGAACAGGTGGCGCTAATAGAAATTACTATATAGACAACCTCGAGATTTGCTCCGTCTCATTTCCTGAAAATCAATCTGACATTATCATTACTGATTTTGTAGCCACTCCTACATCTGCATCGATAGGAGATGAGATAAATCTTTATCTAGCGATAAAAAACTATGGTCCGGCAGACACAAATGACACGATAACAGTCACAGGTCTTCCAAAAAGCTCAGAGTGGGATATAGTAGAACCTCTGCCGTCCGGATATGACGCCGTAAACGGCACTTGGACTATCGGGACAGCTATAGCCGATAAAGACACACGCACGCTGACCCTAAAAATTAAGGCAAAGACAACCGGAACAAAGACGATAACAGCCGTCGTAAACTATACAAATGAAGCAGAGCCTTCAGACAATACGAAGAGTGTAACAATAGAGATAATAAACAATTCAGCGTTTGATGCGTGGGAAACCACTCTTACCAAAAATAGTGCAAAGCTATATACCAAAGTGGCAAATCAAAGCTTTAGTCTGACTATAGGCACTGTTGATGGTGTCAATTTTGATGGCACCTTGTGTGCGGCCGTCGTGAGTAGCTCTGGCACAGCGCTCAGCGGCGGAAATTATCAATGTAAAGATGTGAACAGCACTGCGGCTTCTTTCACTTGGAGCATCACTCAGGCTCATAAAGTAGCTATGATAAACATAAAGTCAAAAAACACGACAAAAATAGGTGGTACTGTGCCTGAAAACTTCACTGGATATACAGACAGTAACTCGTCCGATACTTTCGCCATAAAGCCAGATAACTTCACAGCATCCATATCGCCTAGCCCCGCAAAAGCTGGTGATAGCTTTACATTCAATGCTTCAAATACTACTGGCAGCTACAATGGAAATGCAAGCATTACAACAGCCACCTATAATCAAAATTGTACGGTCAAATCAGGCTTTCTGATAACTGAGCCTGATGAGCTTAATTTTGCAACTTCATCGCAAACGAAATCTCTTATCTCAAAAGATGTTGGGGATATAAATATCAGCATAAAAGACAGTACTTGGACGAGCGTGGATCAATATAGCGACTGTATTCAAGGCAGTAACTCAAATACGCCAGATGCAGCTAATGGTCAAGTGGGATGTGATATCGAGACAAACGCCACTATCAAAGTAATCCCTTATGACATCAATGCCACAAATACAAACACAAATAAACCTATGTGGCAATATATGAGTGTAGACTCAACTCCAAAATTCGGGTTTTCATTTGACATTAATGCAACAGCAATGAATGGAAACAAAACTAGCAATTTCTCGTCTGGATGCTTTGCTGATGATGTGGAACTAGCTCTTGATGCGATTATCTCACCATCATCCAAATCATTAGCTGATATAAATGTCTCTGGAGCGACATACGAAAAAGGCACAAACGAGCTAAACATCGCCATTTCAAAATCATCTTTTTCAAATGGTTATGCCTCTTTGAGCTTTGATCTAAACAGTGAGAAAAGCAGCACATCCCCTGCCAGCGAGCCGATTAATGTCAAATTTGGAAGCTGGAAATCAAGCACTAACTCTGCGACATACGACAACATCTCATCTGCAGACACAGATGCCACCTTCCTATACGGCAAAATAGCAGCTCCGAATGCAATGATTGACTTCAATAAAGATACGCCGCAGACGGTCAGAGCCTATGCACAAGTCTATGCTGTAAACTCCAGTGATCTTCCGGGTAGCGGATGGACAAATGCTCCAGGAAGTACGACTTGGTGGATAAATAAGCTTGACACATCTGGAGGTACGCCACAGGAGATAGTAGCCGTCCTACCTAGAGCCTCTACTATTTTGAAAGATAACAATACAGCAAATACATATACAGGCATAGCAACATCGGTGAACTCAAATATTTTTGGCGGTATAGGTGAGATAAAAATAGATATGTC
>DIZY01000101.1:39045-41282 GCA_002428055.1 Helicobacteraceae bacterium UBA6016 | reverse complement strand
CTATGGTACGGCACGGAAGCTTATGATTTCTCGGTTGATTCAGATTGTACGAAGCACCCTTGTATGAGCGTTGATATATTCGGCATTACAGGTTCACTTGCTACGCCGGATAAGGCTATAAAGACAATAAGAAAAGGCAAGAGAATGCCTAGGGCAAATCATTAGTGGGTAAAATTTGTAAGATATGTGTGCATTGACTTTATAATTCACTAGAAGTATAATAGATTTCAAAAAGGATAGATATGTTGGCAAGACGACAAACATCAATCAAAGTAGACCCTGTAGCATGGGAGAGTGCACAGAAGATTTTTAATGAGTACAATCTTAGCCTCTCCGATGCTATCAATATATTTTTAAATAAGGTTAGATTGGAGGGCGGGATGCCTTTTGATATAAAAGTCCCATCAAAACAGTTGTTGTCGGCAATAAAAGAAGCCGAAGAGAATCAAGGAAGTTTCCATGGGGATATACCGGAGCTAATCAAGGATATTAAATCGTTATGATTTACAAGCTTTTTAAGACAAATCAGTTTAAAAGGTCTTATAAGAAGTTACAATTAAACGATGCTGAGGAGCAGGCTTTTATCGATGTTGTCTTTAAGTTGTTGAGCGGCTTGGCTCTGGATAAGAAATACAAAGACCATAGCCTTGTTGGAGAGCTATCTGATTATAGAGAGTGCCATATTAAACCCGATTTACTACTTGTATATAGGCTTGAAAATGGTATTTTAAAACTGGTGGATATAGGAACTCATAGTGAACTGTTCGACTAAAAAAGCATTTACCCTTATTGAGCTCGTTATATCTATTGTTATTATTGCGATAGCGTCCGTGAGTCTGCCTATGATGCTATCTAGCGCAAATAAGCTAGAAGAGCAGACTATCAATCAGGATATCTTCTATAAATCAACTACGGTAATGAATGATATATTTAATAACTCTTGGGACAAGATACCGGAGAATACAATAAGAATATCTGACGGCGTGGATTTGTATACCAGTGATGCAAATAGCATATTAATTTGGTACTTGCCAAATCCAACTCCAGATGTGACCCTAAAGCCTCAGTCGCCAACGCTTTTTAGATATGGTAGCGCTGTAGGAGAGGGAAGCAATAGGAAGTTTTATTCCACGCAAGATATTAGCGATACAACTGCTTCAGCTATTCCGAACACATCAATGCCGATGCCAAAGACACATACATACATCAACCAATATAACGATAATTATCTTACGGAGACCCAGGCAGACGGCGCCAATGTGCGATACGATATTGCTGTGCGATATGTTGATGATAATGTCATGACTGACGCAGCAAATCCAAAAAGGCAAACGGCGGTTTGGTATCTTAACGGAGGTAATGAATATCTTACCGCCGCACAATCCACAAATCTCAAGCGTGTTAGGATTGTAGCTACTAGAAATATTGGGAGTGAAACCATGAATGTCGGTTTTTCATCGTTTATCCCAAATGTTGGCAACCCAGGACTAAAGACACAAAAATGAAAAAATCAGCATTTACTATGATGGAACTTATTTTTGTTATTGTGATACTGGGTATTATCGCAGGCGGAACATTTATTCAGATTTCTACCATATATGAAGATATGATCCAAAAACAAGGTAGTAGCGAGCTAGAGAGTGAAACCAAGGTGACTATCGAACAGCTAGCGTCAAGACTCGGCAGTAGCGGCAGTATTATAAAGTCGCTAGTCGGCTTGACTGGGCTAGATGGAACCGGTTGTTATATTATAGATGATACGGTGGATATAAATACTTCCAAAGCTCAAATTGCCGCATGGATTGGTAAGAGCGACGAGTCAAACATAGGACTTTGGGATACGACAATAAGCGACTATCGAGGGTGGAGCGGTTTTGTAGATGTAAATGGCTCTTCATTTAGCTCCATAGCTACGCCAGGCTCTAAATTGGACTTTGCAGAGATTGTTTTAGATGATTTAACAGGGCAAACAAACTCATTTTCTCAAGCTAGTAATTCGCCTATTGCGTTATATTTTGCGGAAGAGTATACGCAGTTGCCGCCGTCGACAACCTGCGGTGATTTTGGGCTTGATACCGCCCATACTCCGACCAAAATGCATAAAGTAAAAAGAAACGGTGTAGATAAAATGGATTTTGAAAATCCTCCGGTAAGTGAAATATCTAATGAATATTCGCTAAGCCACTCCGCATACGCAATAAAGCTGGAAAATATAGACCCAATCACAAAAATCGGAG
>DIZY01000101.1:35405-38943 GCA_002428055.1 Helicobacteraceae bacterium UBA6016 | reverse complement strand
TTAATACGCATTAATGTTGTAGCCGAAAAAATAATGCCGGGTGGCTATCCGATTACGATACGCAAAGAAAAGTCGGTTTTTTGATGAATACAGGTTTCAAACACAGGGGATTTGGACTTATAACGGCAATTGTGCTTTTGGTGCTTATATCTACGGTAGGCATTATGATACTTTCTATAGCAACCACAAGCTCAAAAAAAGCCACAGATGATTATCTGAGGATACAAGCTGCAATGTTGTTGGATAGTGCTACGGAGTTTGCTATTTTGAGGGTACAGGGGTATGACAAAGTTAACGGTCCAGATGGGGTAATTGGTGGTACTGACGATAACGGCTGTCTTCAAAATTTAGATATAAAAGCTGACCCTTTCGACATAAATGTGACGATAAATTATCTATTTAAGGATGGCAAACCTGCAAATTGTAACGACAATAATGTTTTTGCCAGCAACTTATCGGACTCCGACCTCAGCGGCACAGTCATTATGGATGTAGTAGTCACGGAACGAATGGACGGCAATCCAGCTGATTGGAACAAAGAACCAATCCGCATTCACAAACGCACAATACAAAAACCATAACCCTAGTAATGAAACTTACAAGAAAGCACAAAAATCTCTCCGTTTTCGACTCTATATACAAGCCTATGCTCGTCCGTAATGCGCCTCGACCAATATCCGGATAGATTGGCTCTGAGCGGTTCGGGCTTGCCTATGCCGTCGAATGGATTTCTTGATATATCTTTGATTAGTTCGATGATTTTTTGGTGGATTTTTTTATTTTCTTTTGCCCATTCGTTGAAATCGGAACAAGCCTCAATATCGAACGATACTTTCAATCAAGCTCTTTAATGTCTACCGTGACGATATTTTGAGTCTCTTTGCTTCGCTCTATCGCATCCGTCAAATGGTCTCTGTTGGCTTTTGTGCTTAGCAGATGATCTGTTTCGTCTAGCGTGTGCACCACCAATTCTATTTCGTTATTGCCGAATGTATCCTTGATAGAGTTAAGCAGATTTATTCCAATCTGATTGGCAGATAGTCTGTAAGTAGCCGTCATTTGACGCCCTCCCGTTCTTTGTTTAAAATCTTAGATTATTATATCTTTATTCCCGGAAGTTTTTGGTATTCCACTCCGCCATTTCCTCATTCTGAGGCCTACCCTCTAATATCTCGTGTGGTTTGTATTTTAGCTTATATGACAGACTTTGATTTTCTCTTACTATATAGCCCAGATAGATGTATTTGAGCTCTAGCTCTTTGGCTATTTTGAGCTGAGTAAGAAGGGAGTATGTGCCTAGCGACAAATGAGCATAATCCGGGTCGCTGAAGAAATATATAGAGGAGATACCGTCTCTTAGTATGTCTATATAGTCTATGCCTATCAGCTTGGCATCTCTAAAATAGCGCACTTCGTAGCCGAACTCTCCTGCTCCGTCTACAAACATCTTTGCGTATTTTTCACTATCCATATCATGCAGCTTCCAGCCTCTTGTCTTGCTTCGCTCTTTATGGTATTTTTGGTGAAGCGAGAGCTTTTCATCGGAGTATTCCGGGCGATGCAAGGAGTAGAGTGTCTCTTTGTTGCGGTTTTGGATATTGCGAAATGTTTTTGAGGGCTTAAAATCATCTACTATGATGCGTATACTCTCGCATTTATGGCAATCAGGACACATCGGACGAAAATACCCTTTGCCAAACCGTCTCCACCCTCTAGCCATCAGCATATCCGCAAAAAATGCAGGACACTCGTCTACAAATATATTGTTAACACTAACGGCGTTTTTCTCTTCAAAGTAGCCGCACTCATGTTCACTCAAAAATTCGTAATATCTCAAGCGTTAGCCCCTTACGCACCGTACATAAAATGCTTGATTTGGAAGATGTGAGTTTATATTTCCTTCCTTGAAGTTTAGCAGGTAGTATTCATTGTCATTTTTTGGCGTAATACTCCAATACCACCCATCTTTTCCGATATTATCCTCCAGCTCTTTAACGATAAAAAACCCGCCGTTTGTCGTCCCCTTGACCCCTTCAAACCATGTGCGCCACTCGTTGTAGTTGTTGCTGTATATATACGGTTCTATACTGCAAAGCGTCGAAAGCTCCTCGATACTAGGCAGTCGCCAATCATCAAACCCACCGCACTTGTCGGCATTTAACTCGCCTGCGTATTCCAATGCCTCTACAATTGTATACTCCATTCGCCTATTGCCGAATGTCTTCAGCTCCCAGTGGAGCCCGGTTTTTTGGTCTTGCCAATACTTGTTATTCATATATTTCTTTTCTTTTTGCGAAATTATCAAGCAGGCTTGCTTAAAATGGAGAATCAGCAGATTGTTTTTAGCATTTGTTAATTTTTCGTTAAGAAACTTTCACAAAAACCATAAAAAACGGCACTTTATCAGCATAATTAAGTTTCATTTAATTTTTAGTTGATTAAAATTTAGACCGTGAGTACAAAAGCGTGTACCTCAATCACGAAAAAAACAAGGAGTGTTTATGAACTTTACAAAATTATCTCTTGCGGCTCTAGTCGCTATGGGCATCGCTTCTAACGCATCTGCGCTAGAAAATGTAAAAGTTGACGGTAGCGTTAAACTTTGGTATCAAACAGTAGATACTGACGCAGATGTAAATTCTGGTCTTTTCAAGCAAGCAGGTGCTACTGGCGATTTAGTTGCAAAACTAAGAGCTACAGGTGATCTTACTAAAGCAGTAGGCTTTGGCACTACGCTTTATGCTGCAACAACTCTTGGTCTTGAGCAAAACCTTGTAACAGCTGAGGCTCTTAACCTTAACGCTGGTTCTTCTGCTGGAACAGGTACTCTTTCTGGCGACAGCAATATGCCAGTGTGGCTTGGCGAAGCATACATGACTTACAAAGCTGGTAAAACACTTGTAAAAATCGGTAGAATGGAACTTGATACTCCTCTAGCGTTTACAGAGACATGGAACGCAGCTCCAAATACATTCGAAGCAGCTCTACTTGTAAATCAAGACCTACCGGACACTACTTTGGTGGCGGCTTATGTTTCTAGAGGTAACGGTTTTGATAACAATCTTGCTGTAAACAGAGGCACTGTAAACGGCGGCTCTACTGGTTTCACAAGCTACTGGGCGCTTAACGCTCTTGGTAACGGTGCAAGAGCTCTTGGTGGTCTTGACAACGGCGGCGCTTATGCGGCTGGTATGATTAACAAATCTATCCCAAATCTTACTCTACACCCTGTATATTATGCTGTAACAGATACTGCAAATGCATTCTGGATGGACGCTACTTATAATGTGCCAAATATTGTAAAAGTAGAAGCTCTTTACTCTACTCTAGATACTGTAGGCGCTACTGAAATGGCTCTTAGAGATGTTCTAAATGTAAGAACTTCTAACGGTGGCACAGACTATACGACTGATGCATATGGCGTACAAGTGTCAGGCGCTGTTGCTGGCGTAAATCTTGCAGCTGCTTATACATCTGTAAGCAAAGGTTTCCTACCGGTAGCAAATACGGCTACAGGCTTTAAGAAAACAAAACTTTA
>DIZY01000101.1:0-35348 GCA_002428055.1 Helicobacteraceae bacterium UBA6016 | reverse complement strand
GCAAGCTACGGTTCTTACTCTGTAGGCAAAAATGACGGTCAAAATGACTGGTTTGGCGCTAGAAATACTGAGTTTGATCCATCTGAGATTGACCTAAGCGTTGGTACAAAAGTTGGCGACATCAATGTAGCTGCATACTACATCAACCAATCAGAATTCAATGCTGCAAAACAAGACAGACAAGCTGTTAGGGTTATAGCTACTATCAACTTCTAATTTAAGCTTTTACACGCTTTTTACAGGCCGAGAGGGATTTCCCTCTCGGCTTTTTTTATGCCTTTTTTCATTGACAAACTTCCAAAATTATTGATAGAATAGCCGCATGAGTAAATTAGATAAAGTTAAAGAAGATATAGCTCATCTTAGGGCATTTTTGTTTTTATTTGCGGCAGGCGGCTTTGCAATTATTGGATTTCTTTTTTCATCGTTTGAGCAGTTGATTGGTATTAAAATATTTTTTGCAATTATCGGTATTTTGATTTGTTTAGTTGCTGTGCTTGCAATTAATGAGAGAATTTTGAATAAAATTGATGAACTGGAGGATTTATGATGCTAGAAATATTTTTTTATATAACAACCTTTGCCTTTTTTGGTGTTATGATTTATTCGACATATCGCACTATGACCCACACAAAAAAACATTATTGATTTTGCGCTGATTGAAGGGATTTGTAAATGCTTGCTACTATTGCTATAGTTATTGTTGCTGTGGTAGTATTTGCCTCTATTTTATATGGAGCAAAAGAGGTTGCACTCTAAAGCTATAGTTTTAAGAAAACCATAGCTTTAAAATTAAGTTTCTTTATTTCACAAAGCCGTTTTTCGGAGATATTTCTTCTGTTTTTTTGTTTGAACTGTTTACTTTTTGTGTAGTTGTTTTTGACTCTACCGGAGCGCCTATTTTTTTGATAGTTACTCTTTTTAGGTTCGTTATTTCATCCGAGTAATCTACAGCACTTTTACCGTCTTTTGCTACTTCAAACTTTCTGAGTAGTCCGCCGAATACGACTTTTCCATATCTGCTAGCATCGCCTATACTTACAGAGATTGTGTTGTCTTTACTGTCGATAAACTGTATCGTGTAGCTTTCCGTTTTTGAAGTTCCGTCTATTGTGTATGATACCGTGCCGTCGTTTCTAAAGTTATAGTAAAGTTCGCCGTCGCTACTTTTCCACTCTCCGACAATCATTCTAGCTAACGGCTCTTCTACTGATACAGCCTTTGTTCCGGCTATATCTCTAGCCGCCATAGCTGCAACTTGGTCGTTGCCTGATTTTACCGCCTGCACCTCTTCCCATGTGCCGTTATCGTGCATTATTATCGTTCTACCGTCTTTTAGAGTGGCAAACTGTCCAGCCACGAGCGCAGAAGCGGCAAGAGATATAAATAAGGCTTTTTTGAGCATTTATTTTCCTTTTAACAAATTTTATAAATACTAACCAAAAGGGCTTTAAATAGAGGCTTTACCGCTCGCTTGTTATAATAGAGTAAAAACCAAGGGCATTTTATGAAACAGAAGATGTGGGACGGAAGATTTGAAGAGGGTAGTAGCGAGCTATTGGAGGAGTTTAACGCCTCTATATTTTTTGATAAGAAGCTTTTTGCAGAGGACATCAAAGGCTCTTTGGCACATGCCAAAATGCTCCACTCCATAGGGATACTAACGACACAGGAGCTAGAGTCTATTAGAAATGGACTGCATCAGGTGCTGGGCGAGATAGAGAGCGGGGTTTTTGAGTTTTCTATCAAACAAGAAGATATACACATGGCGGTCGAGGGTAGGCTAACGGAGCTTATCGGCGAGGCGGGCAAGAAACTACATACGGCGAGAAGCCGAAACGACCAAGTTGCTACTGATTTTAGGCTCTACTGCCAAAACCAAAACCAAAATATCCAAAAACTGATAAAAACGCTCATTTCCACGCTCATCGGCATATCAAAAGAGCATACGGATACGCTAATACCGGGTATGACGCATCTACAACATGCGCAACCCGTCAGCTTTGCTTTCCAACTGCTTGCATATTGCGCCATGTTTAAAAGAGATTTTGAGAGGTTTGAATCATCTTTTGTGCGTAATAACTACTGCCCTCTAGGCTCCGCCGCTCTTGCGGGTACGCCGCACGCCATAGATAGACATCTGACTGCCAAGGAGCTAGGTTTTGATGCTCCGACTATCAATGCCATGGATAGTGTCTCCGATAGGGATTTTGCGCTTGAGATGCTCTTTAATATCTCCGTACTCTTTACACATATCTCTAGGCTTTCCGAGGAGCTTATACTTTGGAGCAGCTATGAGTTTAAGTGGATTACGATGAGCGACAAGTTTTCCACCGGAAGCTCCATAATGCCGCAAAAGAAAAATCCAGATGTGGCGGAGCTACTACGAGGCAAGACGGGTAGGGTGTACGGCAACTTAATGGGGCTACTAACCGTCATGAAAGGCTTGCCGCTGGCGTACAACAAAGATATGCAAGAGGATAAAGAGGGGGTGTTTGACTCCGTGGAGACCGCTACCGCTTCACTGGTAATACTATCCGAAATGCTTCGCACGATGAAAGTAGAAAAGGTAAATATGCTAAAAGCTTGCGAGACGGGGCATTTGACGGCTACGGACTTGGCGGATTATCTAGTCAAAAAAGGCGTACCGTTTCGAGAGACGCATCATATATCAGGGCGTGCGGTATCGCTTGCGGAGAAAAAAGGGATAGACCTCTCAAAGCTGAGTCTTGAGGAGCTAAAAAGCATAGATGAGAGAATAGAAGAGGACGCTTTGGAGGTTATCAAGCATATAAACTCCATGAACGCTAGAAATAGCTTTGGTGGAACGGCAAAAAGGCAAGTAGAGGCGCAAATAGCCTTTTTTGATGGGTTTTTGGCTGAGAGCTAAAATAGCTCCAGCTCTTCCTCTCCCTCTATCTGCGAATCGTTGAAAATAAGCTCCACTTGCAAGCAAGAGCTAAGAAGTGAGCTATCAAGATAGTGAATATCTTCTGTACTTTGGTCTATAAAGACTGTTTTTCGCCAGTTTGTAAGGTCGGCAAAAATATTTCTAATTATTAGTCCCAATTTTTGCGTTTTTCGCACATCCACGCTCTCTTCTTTGAGCCCTTTGATGAATGTGCTAAGGCTGGATAGGGCATAGCTTAGATTTTTGAATTCATATAATGCGTCTATTTCGGCGGCGTATATCTCTATTTCGGCGGCTATTTTGGCAAGTGTTTCAAACTCTTTTTGCATCTCAAATTCATACACGAGGCTATCCAAAATCTCTTCGTTTGCTTCTAGTTTTTCCAGTTTATCTACGATGTCCGGCTCTAGCTCTGCGGCAAAATTTCTTGCCGATATTTTTTCGATATGAGTCATTCTGAGTATCTCTTTATCGCTAGCATCAAGCATCATTTTCTCTTTTTCGACAACTTGTGGTAGAGATAGAACCTTCGGAATACTGATTGATATTTCGTCGCTTTTTATGGCTAATGAGACGAAAGAACTCTCTTTTGTAAAAATATCCCGTACATCTTGCGTGATAAAATTCTTGATACCGACTACGGAGAAAAATATCGTATCGTCATTTTCTTCGCTAACAATCTGAAAACTACTATTTGCCTTTAATAGGTGCAATCCTAGGTGATATACAGCCCTTATTGCATCGCACAAGTTGTCGTTTTGGCTTGGCGGCATTTCTTGTTCCCAAAACTCCGCAAGTCCAGCCTCGTCGTTTATCATAAAAGCTATTTTTTTGAGATATATATCTTTTGAAAAAAGATTGACGGCTCCTCTGTTTCTCTCTCTGCTGCGTCTGTGTTCGAGTATGAGGATGTAGTTATTCATTCTCGCTTTGAAAAGCTCTTCGTTTATCGGCTTTGTTATGTAGTCCTCTGCGCCCGCCTTTAAAATCTCTGTTTTGTTTTCATCGTCATTTAGTGCAGAGAGCGCAATAATCATCACGCTTTTATCAAGCTTTCTTATCTCTCTTGTGGCCTCTATGCCGTCTACTACCGGCATCATGACATCCATAAAGATTATGTCCGGATTTGCGAGTTTGACCGTCTCTATTGCTTTTTTCCCGTTATCTGCTTCAAATATAGATAGCTCTTCATAATCTTCTAGAAAAAGCCTTAGCGTTAGTCTATTATCTTTATTGTCGTCCACGATGAGCACTTTTATCATCTATTTCTCCACTTTTGTTGTCGTTGGTCCACTAACGCAAAAACGAGCTCCCGATAGCTTGTTTGCATCGCTTACAGTTATTTCAAACCCAAATTCATCGCACAGCATTTTTGCAAAATAAAGTCCAATGCCGGTACCTTTTGATGCCCTCGTAGTATCCGATCCGCTAGAGGCGAAAAGCTCGAATAGCGACTCTTTGTTTTTTACGCCGATACCGTTATCCTCTATGCATAGCACAAATCGTTCCTCTGCGGAGCCAAGAGTTATTGCTATCTCCCCATTGCCGTATTTTATTGCGTTTGAAATAATATTAGATACTATCTGTTCAACTCTTAGTCTATCGCTTTTTATGAAGATGTCGCTTTGTATATTTGTTTCGCATTTGATGTCTGATGGCGGTAAAATCTTTTGCTTTACATCCTCCAGTAGCATGCCAAGTTCAAAAACGGAGTTTGCAAACACCATCTTTTTGCTTGTCAGCTTGGCGGTATCTAGCATATTAGTAACCGAAAACAGCATATCTTCGCCGTTTTGCTTGACGCTGCTTAGAAGGTCCAGCAGTCTATTTTTGTCCTCTATATCCTCTTTTTCTATTCTTTTTTTGACAAAAGAGCTGAAGTTGATTATTGCGTTTAACGGGGTTTTTAGCTCATGCGTAAAAATGAGCAAAAATGACTCTTTTGCGCGGTTTAGCTCCTCTTTGTAGCTCTCCTCTTGCTCTTTTGCGGTTTTTTCTAGAATGCTTTTTTCGAGTAGCGTCTCTTTTGTAACATCAAACATAATAGCTATAAACTCTTCTACCTCATTGTCGCTGTCTAGTATCGGCGTGATTGTGGCTTCGACAAAAAAAGTTCTACCTTGCTTGTCAATATTTTGTATTTTGCCGTGATATGTTTTTTTTGATAGTAGCTTTAGCCACATCGTATGAAAAGTTCTTCTATCGTTATCGGGGTGCCGTACTAGTTTGTGTGTTTTGCCGATAAGCTCCTCTTTAGAGTACCCTGTAACTTCGCAAAATCTTTGATTTACATATGTGATAATACCGTTTTTATCCGTTTTCGAGACTATGGCGCTTTTGTCTATGGCATCTTTGTACTCTTTTAAGAGCATCTCTTCATCCGCCAGCTTTTCGGATATATCCTCTATAGTGGTTTTGTATAGCTGTTCTTTTTTTGCTCCGTACTCACGAAGAAGCGAAATCTCTGTTTTTCTGAGTAGCATTGCAAGAACCAGTATGACGCATATAACGGCAATACGAAAAGGTATGATACTGATAGCGTGCTCCGTGCGCATGATATGGCTCACGAGAGTGTATATTTCAGAGGCAAGTACTACCGCAATAGCGAATATCAAAAGATTGGTTATAATTTCGCTCTTTTTTACAAAGTCGGGTTTTTTGAACATTTTATACGCTTTATTACAAGGTTACTTATTTGAATTATATATCATTATTACGCCAAAGCCAAGCTGTTCGCATTCTGACTACCGTTCAAATTATTGCATATTTTGGCTCCTGGTTTAGTCAGGTTGCCATTCTTACGCTTTTGGTTCAGCTAGGCGCTAGCGCTTTTATTATCTCTCTTGCCGTCGCTTTTGCCTTTTTACCGGCTCTTATCCAAGGTCCTTTTACGGGGGCGCTTATCGATAGAATGGAGCCAAAACGGCTCATGAATACTCTTTTGTTTGTAGAGGCGATATGTACTTTTTTGTTTATTTTTATCGAGGGCGGGGAGCATATATGGCTTCTTTTGGCGCTTGTGTATATCAAGATGAGCGCTGCCGGATTTTATTTTACCTCCGAGATGTCTTTGATGCCAAAAATCCTAAAGCCTTCAGAGCTAAAGCTTGCCAACGAGATTCACTCTATCGTCTGGTCGGTTAGCTTTACGCTTGGAATGGCTCTTGGCGGTCTCTCTGTGCAGTATCTTGGTATTAAAGCCGCCTTTATTATTGATGCGTCACTGTTTATAGCCGCAATATTTACATTCAACAGACTTACTGTTTCGGTGGCAAAAAGCGAGCAGATGGGCAGTTATTTGGACTCTTTTAGAGATGGACTAAAATATATATTTCGCCAAAACCCGAAACTACTTTTTATTATAGCCCTACACGCAAGCGTAGGCTTGACCGTATTTGACGGGGTGGTGACGGTATTGGCAGAGAGTAGATACAAAAGCGTCATATCGGTGGCTCTCGCCATAGGCTTTATAGGTGCTATTCGTTCCGTCGCCCTCGTGATAGGTCCTTTTTTATTTTCTAAATACATTAACAAAGAGAGACTCTTTTATCTCTTTTTGGCGCAAGGTGTTGCGATTATGCTCTGGGGTTTTTTGAGTCACGACTTTTGGCTCTCTCTTATCGGGGCGTTTTGTTGCGGACTTTTTACGACTACGATTTGGTCGTATACGATGACAATGTTGCAAGACTCTATTGACAAAGAGTTTTACGGCAGAGTGGTGGCTATTAACGATATGTTTTTTACGGCTACCGCTACCGTAACATCGGTAGCGCTTGGTATTATGATGGATTCCGGCATTAGCGGCGGCAGTTCGCTTTTTGCGCTTGGCGTGCTGTATATAGTGATAGCGCTCATTTATAAGTTTGCTAGACCTTTGCTTGTCTCAAAATTTCAAAAATAGCCTCGTAAGTTTTATTGACAGACTCTATCTCCACCCGTTCTTTTAGACCGTGCGGGTTTTCGATATTTGGACCTACCGAAGCAAAAGATGCGTGCGGGAAGTGTTTTTTGAGGGCGGCGCACTCCAGTCCTGCGTGTATCGCTTTGAAATTGGAGTTGAAAAAATATTTTTTGTAAATGCCTTTGACAAAGATACAAAACTCATCCTCGCTCCACTCCCACGGCTCGTAAAAATCCTGTAAAGTAGCCTTAAATCCGAAGCCCTCAAAATGCTCGCCTATCTCTTCGGTGATATTTTTGAGCGCCCTTTCGTTCATTGAACGAGACGAGATGCGCACTTCGCAGATTCCGTCTCGCAAGGATAGTATCCCGATATTTGAGCTACTCTCCACAACACCCAAATCGATATTATAATCCAGTACGCCGTTTTGGCAGGATAGCAGGGCATCCAAAAATCCGCCTGAGTCTTTGAGCACATATTTTGCCTCCGTCTTTACTAGCTTGAAGCCGCCCATGTTTGCCGTATCTTTTAGCATGACAACCGCTTTTGCGGAGGCGGGAATAGAGTTTCGCTTCTCTCCGCCTACAAATGAAGAGATAACGGCGTTTTTCTCCTTTAGTTTTTTGGCTAGCTCCAGTATGGCGTTTGGTATTTTTTTGTCTATATCCACCCCTGAGTGTCCGCCGGGTAGCCCATCAAGCGATACCTCCCAAAACTCTTCCGAGGTCTGCATAAGCTCATAATTTTTCACGCACAGCGTATCCGTACCACCTGCACAAGCTACATATACGGCGCCTTCCTCTTCGGAATCGAGATTTAGCACCTTGTTTGATGCTATTTTTAGCTCCATATTTTTAGCCCCCACAAGCCCTATCTCCTCATCCGCCGTAAACAAAAATTCTACATCGTTAAAGTGTGACATAAAGACGAGCATCATAGCGACGCCGATACCGTTATCGGCTCCAAGAGAGGAGTTTTTGGCTCTCATCCATCCGTTTTCAACTATCGGTTCTATGTTTGCCGTGTCGCCTACGCAGACCATATCGTAGTGGGCTTGCAGGCAGATTTTTGGAGACTCTTTTTGGCATAAGATATTACCGACTTTATCGATTTGCACCGAATAGCCCTCAGCTTTAGCAAAGTTTTCGATAAAATCCATCATCGCATTTGCATCGCCGGAACATCTTGGAATGTCTTTTGCTATTTTTTCAAAGATTTCCATAACTGATTTCATCAAAAAACTCCAAAGGCTTAAGTTTTGTTTAGATTATTTTTACTAATTGTTCCTTTGTTTTTTGCCGGTTGCTATTCGAAGTGCGGCGTAACAAGCGAATACTATTGCGAATGCAAAGAGTACTACGATATCGAGGGTGTGTATCACAAAGATTGCCCAAGCGGCATTTTTGATTTTGGCGCGAAGAAGAAATGATTTTACAAGCTTTATACGCGCGTAACATCAGGAAATAAATGAACAAGAAATTACAGACAAAAGATATAAAACCGCTTTATGAGCGTCTCGGCGCTATGGAGTCTATAGCTTCAAAAGTGACGTATGGCGATTTTATAGAGATAGAGACAGGACGCGGTTTTGCAAAGAACGGCGAAATATACGAGCTGGCGAAAGCTCTATCTCCGTGGCGCAAAGGACCTTTTAGGATAGACGACTTTGAGATACAAAGCGAGTGGAATAGCTATATAAAGTTTGATATTTTAGCTCCTCATATTAATATCGAAGGAAAGACGGTTGTTGATATAGGCGCAAACAACGGTTATTACTCATTTCGAATGGAGCCTTATAAGCCAAAACAGATAATCGCGATAGACCCTTGGGCTATTTTTTATCTACAGTTTTTGTTTATAAATAAGTTTATCAACTCAAAAAAAATAGATTTTCGACTTATCGGAATGGAAGATATGGCGGATGAGGGGATAAAAGCGGATACGGTTTTTTGCCTTGGCGTCTTATATCACAGAAGCGACCCGATAGCCGCGCTAAAAGAGATAAAAGCGGCGCTAAATGAGGGTGGAGAGCTAATAATAGACAATCTTGTGATAATGCAAGAGGGGTGTTACGCCCTCTGTCCGCCTGCAAGTTACGCCAAAATGAGTAACGCATATTTTATACCTAGCATTGATACGATGATAGGTTGGCTTGGGCGCGCGGGTTTTGTAGATATAGAGCTTATCGGCACGAAAAAAACAGAGCTAAGTGAGCAGCGAAAGACTGATTGGATAGAGGGGCTTAGCCTGAATAATTTCCTTGACCCAAATGATGACACGAAGACGATAGAGGGGTATGACGCCCCTGTGAGAGCGTATTTCAAGTGCAAACGCAAATAAAAAAGGAATAAAAGTGGCAAAAGAAAAAGAAAAAGAAAAAGCGATAGACGCTCAGCTAGAGAGAGAAATTTTAAAGACACATCTTGCGATTGATAAGACTTTTTCGGGAGAGGTAATAGGGCTAGAAAAAGGAAAATGCACGCTTACGCTCGTGACCACAAAAGAGATGAAGGTGGATGACCTCGGTCTAGTGCATGGCGGCTTTACATTTGGTGCCGCTGATTTTGCCGCTATGGCTGCCGTCAACGATCCAAATGTAGTGCTAGCGGAGGCTAGCGTGAAGTTTTTGGCTCCTGTCGAGATTGGAAAAACTATAACATTTGAGGCTGTAGCCAACCACCTTAGCACTAGAACTAGAGATGTCAAAGTGGTCGGCATGATGGGTGAAATAAAAGTATTTGAAGGCGTCTTTAAGGCTGTAGTGCTAGATAAACACCCTTTGAGGCTAAAGTTGACAGACTAGAGATAGGCAAGCCACCCCTGCGCATTTGATTTTTCCCTTGATACGGTCGTTTTGTCGCCGTGTCCCGGGTATATCGTAAGCTCCTGCGTAAAATCCAAAAACTTTTGAAGACTTTTTTTCATCTCCTCCGGACTTGAGTACGGAAAGTCTACTCTGCCGATAGAGCCTTTAAAGATAAAATCCCCGCTAAAAAGAGCATCCCCTATCTGAATAGCAGAACATCCAGGCGTGTGCCCCGGAAAATCCCAGTATTTAAAGCGTACTCCTCCGACCTCATACCAATTCTCATTCGTTTCGACATCGGCGCTACTTGGCGGCATATTAAAGCCGAAAACATCGCCTTTGAGCATAAAAGCGTCATTTTTTGGCGCAAATATAGGGATATTAAACGCCTCTTTAGTTTTTTGATTGTCCCAGATATGGTCGAAGTGCCCGTGTGTATTGAGTATAGCAAGAGGTTTTTTGACAACGCTTTTTATCCACTCAAACGCCCCTTCTCCAGGGTCTACAATAAGCTCTCCATCGTCTGTAGCCACGATATAACAGTTGGTTTCGTATGCGCCGAAAGCTTTTGATAAAATTTGCATATAATAATCCTATGGTTAGAAAAAATCTAAAACTATCCAAAATATCCCAAAATCTAGTGGATGCAAATTATATTGCAGGGTTTTTAGGGATTAGCTTAAATGCGCTATATCTGCGGATGCACTTTGAGAACTTTCCAAAGGCTCTCAAGATAAACGGCAAACTTTATTTTGACATTAATGATGTGTTGGCTTATTTTGCCAAAGAGAGTGAAGATGAGGCGTTTTGTTTTTTGGTGCAAGATGAGATAAGGGCGCTGCTTGAGTGCGGTAGACTCGGCAGGCTAGAGATAGGCGAGTATCTAGGCGGTAAAAATCCGCTTACGGTCGGCGGCGCCGTCTATTCTAGGGCGATAAGTATGCAAAGGGCATTAAAGCTATTTGAATATCTAAAACAGAGGCGCTTTGCCGTAGATATAGATGAGAGCAGAAGCTTTGCCGAACAGAAAAAAGAGCGGATAGTTTATATATCTGAAGTATGGGAGAGCATAACTGCGCTTGTGGATGCAGGCAAGATAGATTTTTTGTTTTTGGCAAAGATACCCAATATTGCAAACAATCAAGGAGTCGGGCGCTCGATATACAAGCTTTCCCCGTCTTATAAAACGGCAAAATTAATAAAACTTCGGCTTCTCCAAAAAGAGTTGATATAGACGATATAATAGGAAAACATCAAAAATAAGGCAGTGAGTGATGAATAGTAGTTCTTTGGGGTATGCAAGTTCTGCAAATATGGGATTTTCTTTTCAGACAAGTAGCGGGGATAAAATAGATTTACAACTTTATTCAAAAAAAGAGCTTGGATATGAAAAAAAAGAGGATAGTGAATCGCTCTCTTTCGCCGCAAAAGAGGGGTATAAGTTTCGATTTGAAACGAATGGGCTTAGTGAGCAGGATAAGGTTGAAATAGCCGATGCGATGAAAAAAATAGAGCCGATGATAGATAAGTTTATGAAAGAAAACAGTTCCGACTCTTTTATGAAAGAACCGCTTGATATGGTGGCCGCAAATATTAGCAATGAAATGCCAAAACCAAAAGATGAAAATGCGAAAAACGCTCTTGGCGCATCTACGGTCGGATTGTTTGATAATCTGCTAAAAAAGTCGGATAAGCCAAAAGATATTTTCGAAGATATTCAAAAATTGCTTGATAAGGTTCTCAAAAATCTTCAAAATCCGCAAACTATTTTGTATGCGTAAGATGGGTAAAAAATAGTTTGAAGGCGCATTTTTCAAAAATAGGATTTATACTTGCCGCCGCTGGTTCGGCGATAGGGCTTGGCAATATTTGGAAGTTTCCGTATATTGCCGGAGAGTACGGCGGTGGCGCTTTTGTGCTCGCTTATATCGTTGCGGTTGTGCTTATAGGAATTCCGCTCTTGATAGGCGAAATGGCAATAGGTGCGATAGCAAAAAAAGACCCATTGGGCTCCTATGAAGCTCTTGCATTCAAATTTCCAAGAGTTTGGCGAAACGCCGGTTTTTCAATGCTCACGGGGCTTGTTATCCTCTCTTTTTACTCTATCGTCATCGGCTGGATACTCTACTATATATTTTTGACGCTCTCCTCCTTGCCCTCTACCGTTGAAGAGGCGAAAGCCGTTTTTGAAACAATGCTGCTCACCGACATCAAGACGCAACTACTGTTTCATACCGTCTCAATGGCACTTACCGTATATATAGTACTTCTTGGAGTAGAAAAAGGAATAGAGCGAGCAAATGTGATACTTCTGCCGCTTTTATTTGCGATACTTTTCTTTTTGTTTTTTTACTCGATGAGTTTTGATTCATTCGCTTTGGCAACTAATTTTATGTTTACGCCAAACTTTGAAAGCTTAACACCAAAAGCTCTTCTAGTAGCCGTCGGACACGCCTTTTTTACGCTCTCTCTAGGTATGGCAACGATGCTTACATACGCTTCATACACCGACAAAGAGACAAACTATGTAAAATCAGCTGTTATCGTCTCGGTTATGGAGATTTTTGTGGCAATTTTTGTTGGCATTACGCTTTTTGCGTTTTTGATAAATTTCGGCTTTGAGACAAAACAGGGTCCAGGACTTGTCTTTGTAACAATGCCGGCTCTTTTTTATAACTTTGGATTTTTCGGCAACATTTTGGCGCTTCTTTTTTTTATTGCGCTTACATTTGCTTCTATCACTTCCGCTATTTCTATTTTGGAGCCGACTACGGCGTATCTTATCGGACAAAAAGGGTGGAGCCGCAAAAAATCGGTAACTATATTCGGCGCTATCGTGTGGGCTGTGGGTATTTTTTTGTTGCTTTCAAATACGACGGAATATTCAAAACTTCTATCTTTTGGCTCAAAATCTCTTTTCGATTGGTTCGATTTTGTATCTAGTGCGATACTTTTGATAATAGGCGGTCTTGCAACGGCTCTATTCATAGGTTTTGGAATGGATAAAAACTTTTTAAAAACACATCTTACTACGCATATTTCGTCTTTTACTTTTGAGTTGTGGTATATCTGTGTGAAGTATTTTATCCCGCCTATTTTGATAGCTTTGATGATATATATGTTTCGCTCTTAAGTTTTGGAACCAAGTTTGCTTTAATAGCAAAAACCAAGCTTAAGGCGTTTTATGAAAAAAGCTTATTTATGCGGTGTGGCGTGTGCGACATTGTTTATCACTGGGTGTTCTACGCATCCGATGGATGCGAAGGTGGAGATGCAGCCGCCGAAATATGTAGAGCAGATGGAACCAAAAGAAGAGAACGGTAATGTTCCAAATGCCGGAAGTTTATTCGGTCAAGGCGAAAACCCGCTCTATTCGGATAGAAAAGCGATGCGAGTCAACGATATAGTTAGGGTTGTCATTAAAGAGAGTGCTACAAGCTCTTCATCTTCTTCCAAAAAACTCTCCAGAAATCAGGCCGACCAGCTTGGTGGTGGATTGATGGCATCTACAAACGGCGCACTCGGCGCCCCGATGAGCGCATTGGCAAACAAAATTAACGGCGTAATGGACATCGGACTTACGACCGGCTCTAGCTATACATTTGACGGAAGCGGCAAGGGGAGCAGACAAGAGAGTTTCTCAACTACCGTGTCCGCTAGAGTTATAAAAGTAATGAGCAACAATACCTACTTCATAGATGGTGCAAGAGAGGTAATGATAGACGGCGAAAAACAGATAATGAGAGTAAGCGGAGTTATTAGGGCTGACGATATAGGCAAAGATAACTCGATAGGCTCTGAATATATCTCTGACGCAAAAATCATATACGATACACAGGGCGAAATCAAAAGAGCCTCATCACAACCGTGGGGCGCAAAAGCGCTAGAGGCTATTTGGCCGTTTTGATGTTTAATATAGTACTCGTATCCCCAAAAATCCCGCAAAATACAGGCAGTATAGGTCGCACCTGTGTTGCTCTCGGCCTGCGACTGCATATTGTCAAGCCGATTCCTTATGAGCTTGACGATACGAAGATAAAAAGAGCAGGGCTTGACTATTGGCCCCATCTAGACCTTGCCGTATGGGAGAGTCTGGAAGAGTTTCAAGCTGCAAATCCTATAAGTGAGAGACATTTTTTTCTGACGACAAAGACAAAAAGCTCTTATCTAGATGCTTCTTTTGAACCCGGAGATTATCTATATTTTGGTTCCGAGGATGCTGGGTTGCCGCTGGAATTAATGGGGCAAAGAGAAGAGGGGCNNGATATGAGAGAAGAGTTTAGAAGCTTGAACCTTGCGACAGCTGTGAGCATAGTCTCTTATGAGGCGTTTAGACAAAACAAGGGGGCTTTTGCATGGGCGAAGTGATAGATGTATTGGCAATCAGTGTAATGATTTATATTTTGTTTTATATGACTAGGGCATTTGTAAAATCAAGAGTCAAAAAATAAGTCACCGTTTTTTGTTTTACTTTGGCTAAAATAGCCGAAAAACATTTTAAGGCTTATAGAGATGAGAACCGATTATGCTAATATTGAAGCAAGTTTAGTTACGTTTTTAAAAGAAGAGGTTGCAAAAGCTGGGTTTGAAAGGGTTGTATTCGGACTTTCCGGCGGCGTAGACTCTGCAGTGGTCGCCACGCTTAGCAAAAAAGCGTTTGGAGCAAATATGCTTGCGGTTATGATACCAAGCGATACGACAAACCCCGTACATATGAGTCATGCGCTTATGCTTTGCGAAAAATTCGACATAGAGGCTGAGCATGTCTCCATCAAAAATATGCTACACGCCTATCCGCTAGAACTTCGCACTCCACTCAGAAAAGGCAATCTTGCGGCAAGACTAAGAATGTCGGTGCTTTACGATATATCTGCCAGAGACAAGGCGATAGTAGTAGGTACAAGCAACAAAAGTGAGATAATCCTAGGATACGGCACGATGTATGGTGACACCGCATGCGGCATAAATCCGATAGGTTCACTATACAAAACCCAGATTTTTGGACTTGCGGCGCACCTCGGCGTCATAGAAGAGATAATTGTCAAAGCCCCTAGCGCTGATCTTTGGGAGGGGCAGAGCGACGAAGAGGAGCTAGGCTATAGATATAAAGACCTTGACGCAGCTATGTATGCAATATTTGACGGAGGCTTGTCTAGGGATGAGGCTATAAAAGAGGGGCATGATGCCGAAATGGTTGATTTTATTACTGCTAGATATGAGGCAAATCTCTTCAAAGGCAGACCTCCAAAAATAGCTGGACTGTAGTGATTCATAAAATTGAGGATATGTTTTTTCGGTTTGATTTACCGTGGCATAGAGTAGTTGCATATCTTTTGTTGCCGTTTAGCGCTATTTATTGCGCCGTATCTATGTCTAAAAAACTCCTATCGACACCTAAGCATTTCGGTATTCCAATAATTTCAATCGGCAATCTAACGGTTGGTGGAAGCGGTAAAACCCCTTTTGCTATTGAGCTTTGCAAAAAGTTTAAACGACCTTGCGTGGTGATGCGCGGATACGGTAGGCGTTCAAACGGACTTATCGTTGTTAGTCGATTCGGCAAAATAGAGTGTGATGTCGTGGAGAGTGGCGATGAGGCGGCTTTGATAGCAAAAAAAGCCGAGAACGCCTCCGTTATAGTAAGCGAAGATAGAAAAAAAGGGATAGATGTAGCAAAGAAGATGGGGTGCGACATTGTAATCCTTGATGACGGTTTTGGAAAGTTTGATATAGCGAAGCTAGACATCCTTCTTTCTCAAAAAACAGCTCCAAAAAACAGTTTTTGTCTACCTAGCGGCCCTTTTCGATTTCCATCTTTTTTTGTTAAATTTGCTGATATTTCGGCGGTTGAAGATGTTGATTTTATTAGAGAAGTTAACACTGTTGCGATTGATGGCAAATTTGTACTTGTTAGCGCTATTGCAAATCCGAAAAGGCTGGACAAATATCTGCCTGATGGCGTAATAGCCAAATACTATTTCGGTGACCATCACTATTTTACAAAAAATGAAATAGACGAGATATTGGTAAAACATCCAAATGTGACTATACTGTGCACCCAAAAAGACGGGGTAAAGCTGGATGCCCTAAAAATACCGCATATCGCTATGGGATTAAGTCTCAGGTTTGAAGATGGTTTTGTGCGTTTATTGGATGCAAAATTAAATGAGCGTTTCGGCTTTTCAAGCTAGTTGGTGTAAAATCAAAACAAAATGAAAACAGGGGTTTGAATGAGCTTACAAGAGGATATAAACGGAGTAAAGCAGGAGATTGATAATGAAGAGAAGTTCCTGTCCGCTTTTGTTAAAACCGAAAAATTTGTTAAAAAATATAAAATACTCGTTGTATCTCTAGTGTCTGTTGCCGTTTTGGGCGGTATCGGCTATAAAGCTTACGGGTACTATGAGGAGCATAGAATTATCGGGGCTAATGAGGCTTATTCGAAGCTTATGAAAAATCCGAATGATAAAGATGCGCTAGCTGCGCTAAAAGCCAAAAGCTCTCATTTGTATGATGCATTTGTTTTTCAAAGCTCACTTAAAGACGGCAACAAAGCGGGACTTGACGGCGCTACACTCTCCAAAAATAGAGTGATAGCTGATATGGCTACTTACGAGTCTGCTTTAGCATCTGCAAATATCGACAAACTTAGCGCATACGGCTCAAATAAAGAGTCTATTTATAAAGATTTGGCGTTGTTTGTTGTTGCAAATAAGCATATAGAAAAAGGCGACTACAAAAAAGCGAGAGAGACGCTAAATAAAATACCCGCAACCTCTGAACTAAAAGAGTATGCAAGCTATCTTTTCCACTCGATAGTTACATTGAATTAGAAAATGTTAGAAAGCGCCTTTATTCAGAATAGTTTTATTGCAATAATTCTAGGGTTTATTATCGGCATCCAAAGAGAGATGCGCAATTATAGTATCGGTACAAAAGATTTTGGCGGTAGCAGAACATTTGCGATTATCTCGTTTATAGGGTTTTTATCTGCTTTTTTAAGCGGATTCAGCGCCTTTTTTTTGTTAGCTGCATTTTTGGCGATTACATTGATGCTGGTGGCCTCAAATATTGTTAGCGGCATCAACGAAAAACAGAGAGGAACCACTACGGAGTTTTCGGCTCTTGCGGCTTTCTTACTCGGCGCATTACTGAATTATTTAGAACCAAAATTTGTAATATTTTGTGCCATAGCCCTACTGCTTCTTTTGAATCTTAAAGATAAAATACAAGAACTAGAAAAATATATCGGCAAAGAAGACCTTAATGCCGCCGTTCTTTTTCTTACTATGACCTTTGTTGTCTTGCCCGTACTTCCGGATAGAGCAATCGATAGTCTCGGGCTTTTTGTTCCGTACAATGTATGGCTGATGGTTGTGCTTATAGCCGGTTTATCGTTTGCCGGTTATATTGCCGTAAGGGTATTTGGCGCAGGCAAGGGTATAGTGCTTACCGGGTTGCTTGGCGGATTAGTCTCCTCTACTGCCGTAACAATATCGTTATCAAGAAAAGCTGCCGCAAATAACAGTGTCTCGCAAAAAGTGGCGGTAGGTATCATGCTTGCCTCAACCGTAATGTTGGCTCGCGCTTTATTGCTTGTGTTTTTATTTAATCAAGCGTTGATGTATAAAGTCATAATGGCTTTTGTTATAGCGTTTATAGCCTCTCTTGTTGTTGCTGGATATTTTTATTTTCGTAGCAAGCGGGAGAGTTTTGAGAGTGTGGATATAGAGTATAAAAATCCGTTTGAGCTTAAAGAGGCGATGATACTAGGGCTTTTCTTCGGAGTTGTTATTGCGCTTATAAAACTCTCAAAAGAGTTTGTCGGTGATAGTGGGGTATATATTGTCAGTTTTTTATCCGGCGTATCGGATGTTGACGCCGTCATACTATCTATCTCCCAGATAGCCGGACAAAGCTTGGATTTACAGGCGGCAAGCTACGGTATAGTGATAGCGGTTATAACAAATAACATATCAAAATTAGCCGTCTGTTATTTTATGGGAACCAAAGAGCTTGCAAAAACAGCGGGGATTTACTACCTTACAGCATGCGTCACTCTCGCCGCACTCATTTTCTAAAAGCAAGCAATGATGGTGTAAAATTTGAGAGATTTAAGAAACGGAGAAAATATATGAAAAAAGCCCATCTCGCTATCGCAGGCTTATTAATAGTCACGCTTTTTGGAGGTTGTTCCTCAAAGAGTTATTTTGAGCCTAAAAAGATTGACGGGAAGGTTGATTTTGACTCAAAAATTAGCTCCAAACTAGTAGTCGTAAATGCTCAAGGCGCTACAATGGAAAATGGGCAGTTTGTCGCAAAAGACGGTATCGGCAAGTTTTCGCTCCCAAGCGGTTATTCGCTTTTATCAAAAAGCGGCCCTTTTGTAACGGCAGGAAATGACCTTGGGGATGTTGTTGTTTTTGATGAGCTGGGCAAAGAGCTTGCCAAACACAATTTTGACTCAAAGGTGGCTACCGCTAGCGCAAGAGAGGCTCTAATAGCCCTTGTTACGGCAGATAATACCTCTGTTTTGTTTGACGCTAAAGAGTCAAAAATACTTTTTAAGCAAAAAAACGAGACCGCTATGGCGATAGACGCCAAGATAGCGGCTCCATACTTTTTGAATGAACTTGTTATCTTTCCGACGCTTGACGGTAAATTGCTTGTTGTGGATATAAATGAAAAAAAAGTAGTTAAAGATGTTGTTATTAGCAGTGAAAAGAATTTTAACAATGTAATATTTTTTGACATTATAGACAATAAACTTGTTGCGGCAACACCGACAAAAATAGTATCTATAAACCCTAAGTTCGCAAACTTTCTTGAAGCTGATATTGCGGATATTATCTTTATCAAAGACGGTATTTATATCTTTACCAAAGACGGCAAGATAATACTTACTGATACCGATTTGAAAGTGCTAAAAGAGAAGAAGTTTCCGTTTGCTAGATTTGTCGGCGTGATATACGGCAAATATATATATGCGATAGAAAAAGAGGGATATTTGATAGCTACGGATGTAAATATAGCAACTACAAATGTCTTTCAATTCTCTTCTCCTTTTTATGGAATGGGAAGTAGGTTTGAGGGGTTTTTGTACACTAGTGGCGACTCCGTATTTTATGACAATAAGCAGTTTAAACTGGCAAAATAGTGAAAAGCTCCGAGCTTGAAGCTTTTTTGGAGCATATTACCATCATAAAGGCGCTCAGCAAAAATACGCTTTTGGCATACGCAAATGACCTCTATGAGTTTGAAGAGTTTCTTGGAGCCCCTTGTATCGAGGCGGATACGAAATCCGTTTTAGCTTTTTTGGCGAGATTTAATAATAGCTATACACTAAATAGAAAGCTATCGACTATAAACTCTTTTTTTGAGTATTGCTCTTCCCAAAACTGGGCGGAAGATAAACCGTTAGTTAAGCACTCTAAGCTTCCAATGGCTCTGCCGAAATTTTTAGAGTATGACTTTATAATTAGTAGATTGGAAATGCTTGAGAAAGATGGCTGGCTTGGAGCTAGAGATAGAGCCTTTATTCTATTTTTGTATGCTTCCGGTTGCAGGGTTAGTGAGGCGCTTAACGCAAAGTATTCCGATATAGAAGACGGTTGGCTTAAAATTCGCTCGGCAAAAGGCGAAAAAGAGCGAATGGTTCCGATAGCCGCAAAAGCGTTAGCATCCATAAACGACTATCTGTCGGTACGAAAATTTAAAAGCGATTTTTTATGGCTAAACTACAAAGGCAGTAAGCTTAGCAGAATAAGCGCATTTAAAATTACGCATGAATATTTGGGCGTATCGCCGCATGTATTGCGGCACTCCTTTGCAAGCTCTCTTGTTATCGGCGGAGCTGATATTGTCGTCGTGCAGGAGCTTTTGGGGCATTCGTCGATTAGTACGACGCAGATTTACACGCATATCAAAAAACAAAATTTGCAAGATACGATTTTTGCGTATCATCCGCTAAGGGGTGAAATCAGAATATGATACTATGTGACATAGGAAATAGCTTTTATCATTTTTATCAAGATGGGAAACTTTGGAAACAAAGTGTTAAATCTGTTCCAACACTCGATGAGAACGAAGAGATATATGTGGTTAGTGTAAATGAAGACGCCTTGGCTAGGCTATCAAAAAAATACTACACCATAGACCTCTCCGATACGCTCTGTCTTGATTCGGAATATGTCGGACTGGGAGCCGACAGGGCATTTGCCTGTTATGCTGCGAACGACGGAGCCGTGGTAGATGCCGGAAGTGCAATTACGGTAGATGTGATGCAGGGCGGATTACATCTCGGAGGCTTCATACTGCCCGGTTTGTCAACCGTTGTTGAATCATATGCGAAAATATCAACAAGGCTTGATGTCGGTTTCAATATGGGCGTTAACCTAAAAGAGTTGCCGCAAAACACAAAAGATGCTATCAGTTACGGCGCTCTCGTGTCAATAATCGGTGCAATCAAAGAGGCGTCAAAGAATAAATTTATATATTTTACGGGCGGTGATGGCAAGTTTTTGTCGAGATTTTTTGAAGATAGGTCTGCGGTAGATGATACGCTAATTTTCAAGGGAATGTTAAAACTTATAGAGAGGGATTTTGTATGTTAACGATTGCGTTGCCAAAAGGTAGAATAGCGGATGAGACGCTTAGTTTATTTTCAAAAATATTTAATAGTGATTTTAAATTTGAAGATAGAAAGCTTATACTTGAAAAAGACGGTTTTAGATTTTTGCTTGTGCGAAATCAAGATGTTCCGACATATGTTTATTACGGTTCGTGCGACATAGGCGTTGTCGGCTTTGATGTGTTAGAAGAAAAAGGGCTTGACTTGGCGCAACTCTTGGATCTTGGTCTAGGGAAGTGTAAAGTTGTTATTGGTATGAAAAATACGGAGAAACTTGATTATACGAAGCATAAAATCAGCATAGCTACAAAAATGGAGAATATTACAAAAAACTTTTTTGCCAAGAAAGCGATGGCGGTAGAAGTCATCAAGCTGTACGGCTCCATAGAGTTGGCGCCGCTTGTCGGGCTAGCCGATGCAATAGTAGATATAGTGGAGACCGGGGCGACAATGAAGCAAAACGGACTTCATGAGGTTGAGACCATTATGCACTCCTCAGCTAGACTTGTGGCAAACAAGAACAGCTTTGTAACTAGAAAAAAAGATATTTTAAAACTGACGGAACTAATTAAAAATGAAATCGAACGGGCTTGAGCTATACGCAAAAATTGAGGATATGCTCGATTTTACGGATGCTATAGAGACTCTTTATGGTGCTTTTTATGCCAAGCTAAAGACGCTTGATGTCAAAAATATAGTTGATGTTGGGTGTGGAAGCGGTGCATTCGGTCTTGGGCTTGTTAAGAACGGATACAGTGTGCTGGGCGTGGATATTAGCGAACAGATGGTGGAAAACGCAAAAAAGGCCGGACTGGATGCTAGGCATATAGATATTTGTCAACTTAACGAGAAGTTTGATGCTGCAACGGCTGTATTTGATGTTTTAAATTATATGGACAAAAAAGCGCTGGAGAAGTTTTTCGGTTGCATCAAAAATGTTTTGCACGATGGTGGATATTTTGTTGCAGACATAAACAGTTATTACGGTTTTGACGAAGTAGCACAAGGCGTTATATCAGTTGAAAAAGAGAGTAGATTTGCAGTTATTGAGGCGGAGTTTGACGAAAAAATACTAACAACGAGCATTAAGCTTTTTTCAAAACAAGAAGATGGGTTTTATAAAAGAGAAGAGGGTGAGATAATACAATATTACCACGATAAAAAAAGTATGGAAAAACTATCTGGAATGAAAGTGGTAGATATAGTGGAGCTCTCGCTTTACGGCGAGAACCCCGATAAGTACCTATATGTATTTAAAAACGATTAGTCTTGAAAAGCGCTAACAGCGTTTTTTCTGTCTACAATGTAAGGGATAAGAGCCATATGTCTTGCTCTTTTGATTGCTAGACCTACCATATCTTGAGCGTCTTTGCTATTTCCCGTTAGTCTTCTTGGCATAATTTTATATCTTTCAGATAGCGTATGCTTAAGAAGTTTTACATCTTTATAGTCTATGTACTCTAGTTTTAGCTCAGAGTATTTGCAATGTTTTTTTGCATATTTTCTTTTTTCAGCCACTTTATTTTCCTTTGTTAAAACGGTATTTCATCGTCTTGAATATCTATTTCAGGTACTCTCGGCGCTGCGCTATTTGCAGGTTTAGAGTATCCTACCTCTTTGCTTGTTTCAAAGTCGTTTTCAGAGCCGCCGTCATATCCGCCTTCAGATGATTTTGAATCCAAAAATTGGAAGCTTTCAACCGATAGAACATGCTTACTTCTCTTTTGTCCGCTTTGATCCATCCACTGCTCAAGAACAAGTCTACCCTCAACGAGTACTTTTTTGCCCTTTAGTAGATATTGATTGGCTATTTCCGCAGATTTTCCGTAGATAACTATGTCGATAAACATAGTTTCGTCTTTTTTCTCTCCGGTATTTTTATCTTTCCAAGTCCTATTAACGGCCAAACCTGTCTTTGCGACAGCCGAACCGGATGGTAAATACCGAAGCTCCATTGCTCTTGTAGTATTGCCGATTAGTAGAACCTTGTTAAGCATTTTTTAGCCTTCTTGTTTTTTAGAGAGCTTTGCGTTGGCTTTTTCAACCATACCGTTCCAAGCTTTCACTTCTGCCTGTTTTGCATATTTTAGCGTCATAAACTTCATAACATCTTCAGTAATCGTATAGATTCTCTCAAGCTCAAGAAGCGATTTACCTTCAGCTTTGAAGTATGCTATATAGTAATAGCCTCTATCAAATTTTTCTACTTTGTAAGCTAGTTTTTTAGTGCCCCAATCTTCTACGGCTACTATTTCACCGCCTTGTGAAGTGATAACATCTTTTATGAATGCGATTCTTGCCTGTGTTTCTTCAGGTGTAAGAGTTGGTTTGAGAACAAACATTGTCTCATAGTGGTTTTGTGCCATGAAAGCTCCTTCTGGATTTAACCCAAGACTTATCTCAGGTAAGGATTTTGGGAGTCGAATTCTACTATAAGTTATTTTGAAGTTTTATTAAATAGTGAATGAGGGTTGCTTTTTTATCCGAATTTTTTGACATCTTCAGATTCAAATCAGCTTCCAAAAGTATTTCAAATATCTTTGCGTATGTGCCGTACTTTATTTTTATCGCTTTTGCGGCTTTAGCTTTTGCTACAAAATCAGGAAGCGGCTTGCCTGTTATTTTCCGTGCGTCATAACTGCCGTAAGCCTTTGAATAGAGTAAAAATAAAAATAGCTCATGTATATAATATTCAAAAAACAGCACTACTCTTACCTCGTCAAGCTCCGCCTTTTCTAAAATCCTATGCAAATCCCTATAAAACTCTTTTTTATCCAAAATTGCATCAAAAAACTTCTCCAAGGCAACATCGTCAGACTCGTCCACAAACTCTCTAACTTCTTTTAGCGTTATATCTTTTTCTATGAGTGCGAATTTATCAAACTCTTTTACTGCCGCTTCAATATCCATGTTCTTTAGTACAAGTAGCTCTTCTATGGCGTCTTTTCCTATATTTATAGCTCTTTTGTCAGCTTCGTTTCTTAGGTAACCAAAAGCTTCCGGCATCGAGTTTGGAGCAAAAAATCTGACATATAATGAGTTGTGCGATGTTGAAAATAGTTCGTAATAGTCCTTATCTTTACTTGTCATATCCCCAAAAAACCTAAACACAAATAGGGCATCGTTTTTGTCTGCGAGTGCAATTAGCTCTTTTACCTCTATTTTTGGAATTTTTTTGTCGCTTTTTATAAGTAAAACCAACTTATCACCAAAGAGTGAGTTTTGAGAGATAAAATTTTTAGCTTCGGCAAACGAGTATTCGTCAAAATACATTTTTAATATATCAAAACCTTCGCCGACAGACTGTAATATACTTTTCATGTATAGCTCGGCTAGGTAATCGCACGCTCCGAAAAGCATGGCGGAGCTTATTTTTTTGTTTGATTTTAAGTGTGAGTCTAGTTCTCTTTTGTCCATGAGGTGATTGTACTAAAAAAGTTGTAAATAATTTTGTCGGCATTTTTATATAAAAATTTAGTCAAAAAGCTTGACAAGCCATATAAAATTTACTATAATCGGTGCATGGTGTTTAAAAGCAAAAATTTACTCAAATTTTACATTCTGTCTTTCTTCGCGGCAAGCTCGTTGATGGCGGCTCCTTCCGTTACGCAACCAGAAGAACCTGAGAACAATTTTATAGTTCTCAAATCAAAAGAAGATACCGAAATATCGGCACAAGACAAGAAAGACACAGACTTCCTATCTGCAAGATTTGAAAAAATATCTAAAATAGCAAAAGAGTTAATCGGTATCAGATATAAAATTGGCGGCTCAAGTCCAAAAACAGGATTTGATTGTAGCGGTTTTGTGGGCTATGTATTTAATGAAGGTGCCGGCATTAAATTACCTAGAAGCTCAAGAGAGATGAGAAGCGTAGGTAATGCAGTTGACTTAAAATCTCTAAAGCCGGGCGACCTTATATTTTTCAAACTAAACACATCTCATGTCGGCATCTATATAGGCGACAATAAGTTTGTTCACGCCCCAAGTACCGGCAGATCTGTGGCCATAGACAATCTTATGAGTTCATTTTTCCAAAATAGAGTTATAGGCGCTATAAGAGTTATTAGCGAATAATCCACGCATCGCCACTCGGTAAAAACTTCACATTATGCTCACAATTATAAGCCACTGATATATTTAACTTCATTTTTTTTTAATTTTAAAGTTTCTTTTAGTTTTGTTAGCATAAGATAGTATTTACAAAAATAAAAGGAGATACTAAACTGTGAAAAAGTTACTATTTTTGGGCGCTTGCGCCGCTGTTCTAGCTATGAGTGCGAATGCAGGCGTAGATAAAGGACAAAAACTTTACCTAAAAGCTTGTAAGTCTTGCCACGGCAATGGCGTAAAAGGCGCTGCTATGAATACACAAGCTGGATGGGATAAAGCGTTTGCTAATGGAGCTAAAACTCTTATAGACAAACACCAAAAAGACCCTAAAGCTGCACCGTATTTCAATGGCGCATTTAAAGGTCATGCTGGCGATCTTCACGATTTCTTGAAAGAATACGGTTCTGACAGCGGCAATGTGCCTGCTTGCGGTTGATTTGAAGATTTGAATTAACAAAGTTAAAAGCCTCGTCCTTTGGGCGAGGTTTTTTTATGCCTAAAATTGTCGGTATATTTTATTTTCTGCCGCAAATGCGGCTAGCTTCAGTGGCTTAGCGCCTAGCGTAGCTAGAAGGAGCCTTGCTTCTTCTAGTGTTCTTTTTATTACAGGTAGTTCTCTTTTATGAATTTTGCAACTCTATTGATACCTTCTTGAATGGTTGCTTCGTCTGTTGCAAATGAAAATCTAAAATATCCCTCTACGCCAAAACCAACGCCAGGCACTACGGCTACACCTTCTTTTTCTAGTAGTTCTTTGCAGAATTTCATTGAGTCTTTCTCTATTTTTGAGATATTAACAAATAGATAGAACGCTCCGTCCGGTTTTAGAACGCTTAAGCCATCAATTGCATTAAATCCTGCTGCGCCTATATTGCGTCTTTTTTCAAACTCTACCCTCATAGCTTCTATTTCGCTGTCCACATCGCCTTTTAGTGCGACTATTGCTGCTTTTTGGGTGATAGAGTTTATGTTTGATGTGCTCTGGCTTTGAAGGTTATTCATCGCTTTGATCAGCTCTTTATTTGGGCTTGCAAGATAACCAAATCTCCAGCCTGTCATTGCAACGGATTTACTTAGTCCGTTTATCGTAACAGTTCGTTGATACATATCGTCGCTAATTGCTGCTGCCGATGTAAATTTTTTGCCGTCATAAACTAGTTTTTCATACATTTCATCGCTTGCTACGATGATATTTGTGCTCTTAAGGACATCACCTATTGCCGTTAGCTCGTCTTTTGCATATACACTTCCTGTTGGATTTGACGGAGAGGTAAGTACTATCATTTTTGTTTTCGGCGTGATTAGTTTTTTTAGTGCTTCAGCTGTTAATTTAAACTCCGTAGACTCGTCTGTTTTTGGTTCTACAACCACGCCGCCGTTTAGTCTTGCAAGCTCTGGGTAAGTAACCCAATATGGAGCGGGGATAATCACCTCGTCGCCCTCATCAATTACCGCCGCAAAGAGATTAAACAACGATTGTTTGGCGCCGTTTGAGGTGATAATATCTTTTGGCGAGTATGTAAGGTTATTCTCTCGTTTTAGTTTGTCTGCTATTGCTTGGAGCAGGGGGGCTATACCTTCAACGGCCGTGTATTTGGTAAAACCGTCATCAAGCGCTTTTTTAGCTTCATCTTTTATTTTTTGCGGCGTATCAAAATCAGGCTCGCCTGCGCCGAAGTTTAGAACATCTTTACCTTCTTCTTTTAGTCTTTTGGCAAGTGTAGAGATGGCTATCGTGATTGATTCTTGTAGTACAGTAATTCTTTTTGAAAGCACGCAAAACTCCTTATTTTTCTAGTGATTTTATAAAGTCTTCATATAGGCGGCTCAGGTCTTTGTCTTTTGTAATTATATCTTTATCGCCTGTAACTAGAGCATTTTCAAGTACCTCAAGGCGCTTTAGGAGATATATAAACATCTCCGTGTCGATATTTGGCAATTTGTCATGGCTGTACGGGCTTTTATCTGGACCTTTTTTGATAACTCTTGCGGGGATACCAACGGCCGTGGAGTCTGCCGGTACATTTTTGATTACGACCGAATTTGCTCCTATTTTGGCGTTTGCTCCTATCGTAATATTGCCAAGTATCTTTGCGCCGGAGCCTATAACTACATTGTTTTCTATTGTTGGATGGCGTTTGCCTTTTGAGAGGCTGACTCCTCCTAGCGTGACTCCTTGGTATATTGTCACATCGTCGCCGACTACGGCCGTTTCTCCTATTACGATTCCTATGCCGTGGTCTATAAATACCCGTCTTCCTATTCTGGCCGCCGGATGAATATCTATATTTGTAAGAATTTGGCTTAGCCCCATTATTACCCGCGCCAGTACTTTGAAGTTGCCAAGATAGAGTCTATGCGTTATTCGATGCCAAAAGATTGCCCAAAGCCCCGGATAGTTAAAGAAAAGCTCAAGTTTTGAGGCGATAGCAGGGTCTTTTTCCAGGACCATTCCGAAATCTTCTCTTATTTGAGCCCAAAGCGTCATTAGAATTGAACCGTTCTAAGATAGTTGTTTTCGCTCATATATACATATAGTTCACCCATTATCTCTTTTTTCTTCTCTTCCGAGATAAGTCTAGAATCGGCTATGCGGTGCCTTAGTTTTATCTCTATCTCTTTGATGTCATAGTCCATATCGTCCAGAATATCTATAAGATTTTGAGCCTGAATAATGTCGTCTACCTCATAGTTTCCATCTTTATCGAATATTACGGTCGCCTCCGTCGGGTGCGTAAATAGATTGTGCTGCATTCCAAGCACCTCTTGATATGCTCCGACTTTGAAAAATGCAACAAAATAGTCCTCCGTCAGCAGGTCTACATCGTGCAGAAAGAGTGGATTTTTGATATTAAACTTTATCTCTCCGTCTGAGTCACAGGTAATATCCCAAATATTTGCGCTTCGTGTGGGCGTTTCGTCTAGTTTATGAATCGGCATAATAGGGAAGTTTTGACCGAGTCCCCAGTAGTCGGGAAGGCTTTGAAAGAGTGAGAAGTTTAGCAGATACTTTTCTTGCAGATTATCTTGAACGCTTTTTATCTCTTTGAGGTATGAACCGCCGCTTAAAGAGATGAATTTTTTAGTAATCAAATGAAGAAGTATCTCCGTGTTTGAGCGATCCTGAAGGTCTACATACCCAAGGTCAAACAGTGTAAGCAGGGATTCCATGTGGTCTATAGCATCATGCATATACTCGCTTGCGTTTTTTTCATTCATGCTATCTAGCAAATCAAGAAGCTCTTCGACGAGCGGCGGATTTTGTGGTTTTAGGCGAAGTTCTTTTGATTCGTATTCGTTTGAGAATAGCTCTAGTACAGGGGCTATTAGTACGGCGTGGTTTGCTGCGATAAATCTGCCGGACTCCGTATAAATATCCGGCTCATTAACGCCTTTTGCAGCTGCTATACCTTTCATTAAATATACGACATCGTTTGCAAACTCTTCAAGCTTATAGTTTCTGTCCATTTTTTTCGGTTGTTGAGAGTACTCTTCCGCTATACCGCCGCCAAGATTTATAGCGTTTAGATTAACTGCGCCGCTTTTTTTGAGCTCGGCATAGATATTTCCTGCCTCTCTTAGGGCTTTTTTGAGGGGGGCTATATCGCCCATTTGTGAGCCTATATGAAAGTGAATCATATTGAACCGCTCAAGCAGATTTGCTGTTTTTAGCATATCCATCGCCTCTATTAGCTCGGTAGAGGTAAGTCCGAATTTGGAGTTGATACCGCCGCTTTTTGCCCAAATCCCCATGCCTACGGAGTGAAGTCTGATTCTAAGACCTATATTTGGTACAGGGTCACCAAGTCTTTTGGCTACTTCGATGATGAGCTCTAACTCGTTAATACCCTCGATAGTAATGGTGATGTTATGTCCCATTTTTGCGGCGATAAAGCAAAGGCTTATCATCTCCATGTCTTTAAAACCGTTCACGGTAATGGGTGCACCGGTGTTGTTGTATGCCATCGCTATGATTATTTCGGCTTTTGAGCCTGCTTCAAGCCCATATCCATAAGGCTTGCCAAGCTTAACTACCTGTCCTATGAAATTTGGAAATTGGTTTACTTTTAACGGAAATACTGCGTTAAATTTGCCTTTATAGTCAAACTCTTTAAAAGCGGCGTTAAATTTATTAAAAATAAGGTCAATCTGATGTTCGATAAGATGTGGAAATCTCAAAAGTAGTGGACCTTTGTGCCCGTTTTCTCGTATCTCTCTGACTATGTCTACTAGTGACGGCTTATTGCCGTGATTTATTTTGACGCATCCTTCTTCGATGACAAAACTATCTTGCCCCCAAACATCTATACCATATTTTTGCACTTACCTGTCCTCTAAAATTTTTGCTTTTAGCTCTTGCCAAGAGAGGCTCAACTCTTCTTTTGTCTCTAGGTTTTTCAGCCACACACTCTTTGTTTGCATCTCGTTTTCGCCGATGCCCGCAAACCATACGGCATTGTGTCTATCGGCGGCTTTTAGATGATTTTTTGGAGATTTTGCACTATATCCTAGATAAGTTACCGTATTTTGTCGAAAATCTCTTGACATCTCAAAAGCTTGTAGTACCGCCTCATCACATAACGGGGCAAAATATATACCTTTTCTTAGAGGCTCGTCAAGCGGTATTAAATCCAGTATCCTCTCTATCCCAACCGCAAAGCCGACTGCAGGTGTCGCTTTACCGTCCAAGCTTTCAACGAGCTTATCGTATCTACCGCCACCCGCAATAGAGCTTTGCGCCCCAATCTCCGTAGAGACAAACTCAAACGCAGTTTTGGTGTAGTAGTCCAGTCCTCTTACTAGATTTTTGTCTATCTCGTAAGTTATGCCGATGCGCTCCAAAGCCGCTTTAACGCCGTCAAAATCACTCTCACACTCTTCGCATAGCGCATCCGTAATACGAGGAAGCGGGGTTAGAAGTTTTTGGCAAGCGTCGTTTTTGCAGTCAAATACTCTCATCGGGTTGGTCTCTATCCGTCTACCGCAATCCTCGCACAGATCCTGCTTCATTGCCGTTAGTTTGCCGACAAGCTCTGTTTTGTATTTTGGTATGCACTTTTCGCATCCGAGAGAGTTTAGCTTGAGCGTGTATTTTATACCCAAAGCGTCAAATATGCTTGCTGCCATGCTTATCATTGCCGCATCTTCGAGGTGGCTAGCTTCTCCGAAAGACTCTATACCAAACTGGTGAAACTGTCTTAGTCTGCCTTTTTGCGGTCTTTCGTAGCGGTACATCGGACCAAAGTAGTAAAATCTGTATTCGCCACCGGCTTTGTCTAGTTTTTTCTCTACAAAAGCCCGCACCACGCCAGCCGTACCCTCCGGTCTCATGCAGACATCGTTGTCGCCTTTGTCGGTAAATCTATACATCTCTTTACCGACGATGTCGCTACTCTCGCCGACGCTTCTTTTGAAAAGTCCGGTTTCTTCAAGTATCGGTGTCTCTATGTGTGAAAAACCGTGGTTTTTTGCTATATGCACGGCGATGTCCAAAAATTTTTCAAACTTTCTCGCATCCTCAAAGTGGATGTCCTTCATTCCTCTAAGGGCGCTAATCATTTCAGTTTTGCCTTTATAATATTGTGTATCTCTTCTATCGTTTTGGAAGCGTCTATTTTTTCGTATTTTATGTCAAGGTTGTCGCAAATTTGCGGCATAGCCTCTTGTATTTCGAGCAGTCTTTTTATGCCCTGTTTTTCTATCTCGTCCGCCGCCTTTGTAGACAGTCTAGCCTCTATCGTGGCTTCATCTAGCCAAAGAATAATAACCAAATTGGGGAGTATATTATCAACCGCAAAAAGAGACATTGTTTTTGCCTGCTCAAACCACTTTGGCGAAGAGTATGCGAGTCCTGATATTACAGACCTATCCGATATTATCGTACTGTTAATGTTCGGACGGATTACTTTTGCTATATGCTCGCTTCTATCTGCCAAAAATAGAAATAGTCTGCTTTTTTCATCGATGTTTGGATGGTGCAGGGCAAGCTCTCGTACTTTGATGCCAAGCTCTGTGCCTCCCGGCTCTTTGGTAAATACAAACTGCGGATACGCTTTTTGCAGTAGCCCGATTTGCGTGGTCTTGCCGCAGGTATCTACGCCCTCAAACGCAATGTACAAAATCTTTGCCTTCAATAAATTTTTTGACCGCTTTTGGCAGAAGATGCGATGCGTCTCCGCCGTGTTTTAGGATGGAACGCACTACGGAGGAGCTAATAAATGCATACTCCAAAGACGGCATTAGATATACGGTTTCTATGTTTGGGTTTAGGCTTTGGTTGGCGTATCCTAGTTGAAGTTCGTACTCAAAGTCGCTTATCGCACGAAGTCCCCTGATGATGTTCGGAGTCTCTTGTTGTGCCGCAAAATCCACTAGTAGCGTATCGTATGACTCTATTTTGATGTTACCTAGCTCCTTGAAGCACTCTTTTGCCATTTCCACCCGTTCCTCCAGACCAAACAGAGGCTTTTTGTCGCTAGAGAGCGCAACCGCTACGGTTATTTCATCAAACACCTTGAGAGCTCTTTTGACTATATCCAAATGCCCCAGTGTCAGCGGGTCGAAAGTACCGGGATATATCGCTTTTTTTATTTTAATCATCGCCCCATCTTTTGTATAAGCTGTTTTTGATTCCCGCAAGGTCTAGCCATCTGCCGACGATAAAATTCTCCATCTCTTCAAGGCTTTGTTGTTTGCTGTAGTAGGCTAGCATCGGAGGCGCTATTGTTACTCCGATTTGTGACAACTTTAACATATTTTCGAGAGCTATCGGCGAAAGCGGCATTTCACGAGGGGCTAAAAGTAGTTTTTTGCGCTCTTTTATCGCTACCGCTGCCGCTCTTGTCGTTAGGTTATCCGCAATACCGTGCGCTATTTTTGCTAGAGTATTCATGCTGCAAGGTGTTATAAATGTAGCGTCAACACCAAATGACCCAGAGGAGGGTGGAGCATCTATGTTCTCGTCGTTGTAGCCGTTTTCTAGTGAAAGAACCTTTTTTGCGGCATCGGAAATTACTAGAAAAGATTCATGCTCTTTTCTTAGCTCTTTATAAAGCTTTAGCCCCAGCTCTGCCCCGCTTGCTCCAGATATACAGACTAGGCTTTTCACTGTATCTCAAGTCTATTATTTGTAGTTATGAAAGCTTTCATTATTGTTCCGTTTTTTGCTTTTACGCTTATTGTTTCACCGCAATTACCGTCTTGCATTGCTGCTACCTCTAGCTCTATCTCAAGTCCTTTTTGACGCATTAGCGCGCCATGTAAAGAGTTTTTTTTGATGACAGGAGGCTTTGTGGCGTCTTTTTGGGTCAGTACCGTTCCAAGCGCAATAAATCTTTTTGTCGCAAGTCCTTGAACTGTGCTCTCGGACAACGGTTTTGAGTAAAAGTTGTTAAATCTTATGCTTTCCGTCATTATGTCTTCGGAGGTGATAATTTTATCTTTTTGGAGGTTATATTTTGCTTTTACGACAGTTAGCAGAGCCTCTATTTTGTAGCGTACGAATACTCTTTTTGTGCTATTTTTGTCACTCTCAAAAACAGCCAAAATTACTCCGCTATCTCTTTGCAGATTTTGTCTTTGCATCTCAAGTCCGACATATCTTAGATTTTGCCTCTCTTCTTTTACCATGTCTTCTATTTTTACGATTGATATTACGATTGTTGGATACTCTTTTTGGTACTCTATTTTTATCGCTTCTTCTAGTTTTTTCTCATTTTCGGGCGTAAAGCCAAATAGTGAGACCCCAAAGACAAAAACCGCAAAAGAGCTAACTAATAATTTTCTCAAGTTCTTCGCCGGACCATATACCTATTTTTTTACCGTTTCTATACTCGCCGCTACTGTTTAATTCGCCGCTTTCAAAATACTCTTTCCATGCGCCGCTCTCTTGACCGTTTTTGTAGCTACCTTCTTCTTTTATGGCTCCGTGCTGATAATAAAATTTAGCATCTCCGTCTATGATGCTTTTTTTATAGTTTAGTACTTTTTTTCTGTTAGAGTTAGTGTAATACTCAACCCACTCGCCGTGTTTTTGACCGTTTTTGTAGTTTCCCTTTTCGCTCAGATTACCGTCTTCATCAAAAAAAAACCACTCCCCCTCTTCTTTGCCGTTTTTGAGATACCCCTGCCTACTGACTTTGCCGTTTGGGTGATAATATTTCCAGCCGCCTGTTTCGGCTCCGTCATCAAAACAGCACTCTATGACAAGCTTGGCGTCTTCGGCGTATATCTTGGCAGCCCCATCTCTTTTGCCGTTACTGTATGAGCCTTCTAGCATAAGCGTGCCGTCAGGATAAAAAGTCTTAGAGGGTCCGCTTCTTTTTTTGCTTTTAAATTCGCCTTCATATAGAAGGGTCCCGTCATCGGCGTATATCTGTTCCATCTTTTTCCAACCGCTAATTTGGGTTATTTTAGTCTTTTTTTGGTAAAAAAGCGTCAAATTATAGTTATATATCGGGTTTTGATGACAAAAATATACACGGCCGACGGCAGTTATACGCTGTATGACGAAGATTTTGGGGAACACTATCACAGCTTAACATGCGGTGCACTCGGCGAAACGATGCAAAAGCATATTATTCCGGCTTTTAACGCTCTCGCAAAAGATGCCGATGAGCTAAATATTTTAGATATATGTTTTGGGCTCGGATTTAATACCTTGGCCTCTATATCTTACGCCAAACAACACTATCCCCGTCTAAAGCTAAATATTTTTTCACCGGAGCTAAACGCCGCTCTGGTAAAAAGACTTGTAAGTTTCTCGTATCCGGTCGAGATTAAAAATATAGAGCTAATCAAAAGCATCTCCGAGAGGTTTATTTTTGAAGATGAGAGGTATAGCGTAACGGTTGCGATAGGTGATGCAAGAGAGAGCCTAAGAGATATAGATAGAAAGTTTGACATTGTTTATCAAGACGCATTTAGTCCAGCAAAAAATCCACGGCTTTGGAGTAGTGAGTATTTTTCGCAAATATCCGATTTGATGAGCAAAAAAGCGCTCATAACGACATACTCTCGTTCTATGGCCGTAAAAATTGCGATGTTTAACACAGGGCTAGGTATTTATGAGTTGGAGCATGATGGAATCAGGAGTTCGACTGTCGCTGCAAATTTTGAGCTTTCAAATTTAAAAAAAATTGATATGCTAATGAAGATGAAAAATTCACCAAACACAAAGCCTCTGCTTGATAAGGATATAGATGGAAAAAGATGACAAAATAGTAAGATTTAGCGTATCGCTTGAGCAGTCGATGTTTGATTATATAGAAAATGATGTGCTCAAAAGCGGCTATGCGTCTAGATCTGAATTTATCAGGGATTTAATCCGCCAAAAAATGGTGGAAAAAAAGTGGGAAAATGAGACGGAGTGCCTTGGCGTACTAACTATACTTTATGACCACCACTATAATGAACTTTCAGACAAGATGGTAGAGATTCAGCATGGACATCTTCTGAATGTTAGTTGTAGCCTTCATATGCATGTGACGCATCATGATTGTCTTGAGGTTATTGTTATCAAGGGAAGTCCTACCGAAATAGAGCGGATAGCGTCACAAATCTCAGGGCTAAAAGGGGTTAAGCACGCTCAACTATCCAAGACGGCGCTAGTTTAACGGCTTGCCGAAAATGCGGACAGTTCATTTTTGCTAACAGCGAATATTGAAGCTTGAAATTCGTTTAACATTTTTTCAATGAGCTCTTTATGAGCCTCATCTGTCTGCTCTTTAGCGTTTAGCTCTACTGTTTTTGTTGTTGTTTTTAGCTCTTCGCCGTTTGGCGAGTAGGCGGACATCGAGTATGATAGTCTGGCGATAGTTGCTCTTTCGTATGTTGGAAAAAAGTATAAGAAGCTTCCGTTTTTCTTTTTTGTATTCTCTATATGGGATGACAAAATTTTGAGTTTTAGTATCCCTTTTTTAAATTTTGTGAAGTAAATTGTTTCGTTTGCCCGTTTTTTTGCCTCTTCCGATAAGAGTAAGCTAAGTTTTTGCTCGCCGGTTATATGATTGTAACTACTCTCTATCGATAGGGAAGAGAGGTTGAAAAGCGGCTTTTTATCAATTATTGCTTGATTGTTCGGCGCTAAAGGTTTTGTAGAGCATCCTAGTAGTAGTAATGCTGTTAAGATTGTTTTTATAAATATATTCATACCCTTATGGTAACCATTTTTTATTTGAGGTTCAAAAATGCCGCAAAATAGCGCCCTACTTGCATTGGAAGCAAACGCATACGAAAAAGCGAATTTGGCTATTTGTATTACCGATGAGAATGGAGTATATGCAAGCGTCAACGATAAGTATGCCGAACTTTTCGAATATGAGGCAAGCGAGCTTATCGGTAACTCATTTTTGCTTGTTATGCCAAAAGATGATGCGGAGACTGTGCAAAGCGTCTATTTTGAAGCAATTAAAAATCCTTCATTTGAATCAAGCGCCGACACGGTACGCATCACAAAAAGCGGCAAAAATATATATATCCATGTGTCATATAGAGTAATAAAACAAAACGATAATTTTTATATGATAAGCGCCGTAAAGGATACAACAGAACAAAGAGCCGAAGACGAAAAGCGCCGCTTTGACCAGCAACTTCTTTTGCAACAAAGCAAAATAACGGCTTTGGGTGAGATGATTTCGGCTATAGCCCATCAGTGGCGTCAACCTCTAAATGCTCTAGGCATTATGATTCAAGATGTAAAAATAGCCAAAAAATTCAACGAACTAACGGATGAATATATCCAAAATTTTGACACAGGCGCAATGAGTCAAATCAAAACAATGTCTAAAACTATAGACGATTTTCGCAATTTATTTAGACCGGAGACTACAAAAGAGAGTTTTGCTCTAATAGGGGCTACGCTTGAGATTGTAAGTCTTATTGGTCCCCAGTTGGAACACCACAATATCAGTTCAAATGTCTATTCGCCTTTGGATATAGATGAGCCGGGAGAGGCCTTAATATACGGCTATCCCAATGAGTTTAAGCA
>DIZY01000056.1:15298-17512 GCA_002428055.1 Helicobacteraceae bacterium UBA6016 | reverse complement strand
GCATATCTATCAAACTGATTTGTCGGCATCATTAAAACTTTTTTAGCTATTATTTTAGCTTGCATTATAACTTTTTAAAGCGCCTAAGGAAATTAAAATATGATAAGTTTTGCCATTGTGATACAATTTGTTTTCGCCATACTTTTGACGATAGCCGTACTTCTACAAAAAAGCTCGTCCATCGGACTAGGTGCATACAGCGGGAGTAACGAATCGGTATTTGGAGCCAAAGGACCTGCCGGATTTTTAACAAAAGCTACTTTTGCGATTGGTCTTTTATTTATCATAAACACTGTATTTTTGACATACTCTTTCAATAAAGACAAAAACAAATCCGTCATAGATACGGTAAAAGTGCTTACCCCTACCCAAAACACACCGTCCAAATGAAGTATTTCTCGCTTCTTTTCATTTTTTGCGCATCTCTTTTTGCGGATGCGCATATTCTTTGCTATCATAGATTTGACGACCCGAAACCAAAATACAAACACACAAATATCTCATCAAAAAGCTTTTTATCGCAAATCAATTTGCTAAAAGCGGACGGCAAAAAATTTGTCTCGTTATCGTCTATAACAACGGCGCTCAAAACCTCCAAACAAATAGATGCAAATGCTGTATCGATAACAGTAGACGACGCCTATAAAAGCTTTTACGAAAAAGCATTTCCGATACTCAGGGATGCTAAAATACCGTTTACGCTTTGCGTTTATGTGGAGGCTATCGACAAAAAATACGGCGACTACATGACATGGGAGCAGATAAAAGAGGTGTCAAAGTACGGCGAAATCGCACTTCACTCTTATGCGCACAAGGATCTGACAAAACTCACTGCGGATGAGCTTAAAAAAGACACGACGGACGCTTTGGCTAGTTTTGAAAAACATATGGGATTTAAGCCTAAGCAGTACGCTTACCCGTTTGGTCTTTATAATATAGATGTCAAAAATACGATAAAATCATTTGGGTTTGAAGCTATATTGACCGTAGATAGCGGAGCCGTGAATGTGCAAAGCGATGTTAACCAAATAGAGAGAGTGGCCATGAGCGAAGAGACTGATTTTAAGCTCTCTATAGCTGTAAAACCACTTGATATTACGCTTCAAAAACCGAATGCAGGCGCTCGAAAGACGATAAAAGGCAGTATCCAAAACTACACCGGCAAAACCATAAAAGTATATGTCGCAAAAGGTGATGTGAGAACGCTGGAGTTAAAAGAGGGTAAATTTGAGACGACTGTCGATATGGCAAAAGTCAACAGCAAACATAAGCTGATATTTTACACGGACGACCACAGATATAGAGCTAAACTTATAGAAAAGGATTAATCGATGTTAGAAGAAATTTATTCGTTTACAAATGAGGGTATGAATAAGGCAATAGATGCGCTAAAAAGAGATTTTGGAAGCATCAGAAGCGGCAAAGTCGGACTTAATATACTAGATAATATCAAAGTCGACTACTACGGTACGCCGACAGGTCTTAGCGGCGTGGCAAACCTAGGTACGCCGGATGCGACTACTATCACTATAACGCCTTGGGAAAAATCGATGCTAAAAGAGATAGAAAAAGCTATCCAAATAGCAAACCTAGGCGTAAATCCCGGCAATAACGGCGAATCCGTAATGTTATCGTTTCCTCCGATGACGACCGAGCAGAGAAAAGAGAATGCAAAAAAAGCAAAAGCCTTCGGCGAAACCGCAAAAGTAGCGGTCAGGAATGTAAGAAGAGATGCGAACGATAAAGTAAAAAAGATTGAAAAAGATAAAGCAATAAGCGAAGATGACTCAAAAAGAGCACATGACAAAATCCAAAAAATAACAGACGAGTTTGTAGCCAAAGTCGATGCGCTATGCGAACAAAAAGAAGCCGAACTTCTAAAGGTATAACGATGGACGTAGCACAAATCTATAAAGACGCAAATGCGCTTCTTGAGGGGCATTTTCTTCTTTCAAGCGGCAACCATTCGCAGTTTTATCTCCAATCGGCAAAAGTGCTTGAAGACCCAAAAACTGCCGGAATTTTGGCGGATGAACTAGCAAAACAGATAAAAGCCAGTGGAATTCATATCGACACGGTATGTTCTCCCGCTCTAGGCGGAATCCTCGCCGGATACGAACTTGCGCGCGCACTTGGCGCTAGATTTATCTTTACCGAGAGAGTCGGCGGCGTCATGAGTCTTAGAAGAGGTTTTGAGGTAAAACAGGGCGAGAA
>DIZY01000056.1:13511-15286 GCA_002428055.1 Helicobacteraceae bacterium UBA6016 | reverse complement strand
GGAAGCGCCGTTGAAGCGATGGCTGCGGTTGAGGCTCTTGGCGGTGAAGTGGTAGCGTTTGCGGCTCTTGCTAATAGAGGCTTTTGCGAAAGAGTCGGCGGGAAAAGCGCAAGAAAGCCGGAAGCAAAACTCCCTGCAAATAAGCCGTTTTTTGCGCTTACAGATTTTGACTTCGAGATGTACTCACCGGAAACCTGCCCTCTTTGTAAAACAGGAAGCGTAGCCGTAAAACCGGGCAGTAGAGGCAATTAATGGCAATCGATAAGAGTAGGAGGTTTGTATATCCAAATCCCCTACTCCGCCTCAGTGCATTTTTGCTTGACTCTTTTATTATCGTAACACCGATAGCAATGCTATGGGGTCTGCTATTTGGCTATCACGAGATGAAGACAAGCACCCCAAGCCCATATCTACTTAGCATTGAAATCATCGCCGTCTGGTTAATCAGCTCTTATCTTATATCCACAAAAGCGCAAACTCCGGGCAAAAAAGCGTTTGGAATGTATGTCGTGAGTATCGGAGACTTTGAGCAGATAAGCTTTGCAAGAGCATCTCTAAGATTTTTTATCTGGATGGTTTGCTGGGCGAGTCTGGGTATCGGATTTTTTATTGCTTTTTTTTCAAAAAGCAGACAAACTTTGGCGGATAGGCTCTCTGGTACGGTAGTGGTACGCGACATCGGCGAAAAGACCGAAAAGACAAGGGATGCCTAGCCGTTTTAGCACCTTAACTGCGCTTTTTTACTTTTTCTACTTTTGGGCAACCGGCGTTTTTGTGATATTCGTCCCAAAAACACTTGTAGACATCGGCTACTCTGCGGCGCAGGTAGGCATACTCCTTTCGCTTATGCCGCTCATCCGCTTTATTACCCCTTTTTTATTTTCCGCAAAAATCAAGCTCACAAAAAAAACTTTTATCTATTCATTGGTTTTTTCCACACTCTTTTTTGCGTCATTTTCGCTAACTTACCAAAATTTTTGGCTTCTGTTTTTCAATACCTTGATTTACGGCGTTTTTGTCTCGATTAGCCTTCCGTATGTCGATACAGTTGCATTAAAAGCGATACCGAAAGAGAAGTACGGGCTTGTAAGGCTGTTTGGCTCTATAGGGTTTATGGGGGCTGGAATAGTTCTTGGCAAAATGGCGCTGGATGCGCAGGATATATTTTGGCACTATCTCGTGTCTGTGGCTCTAATGTCTCTTTTTGGAGCAATACTATCCAACAGAGGTGAGGCGAAAGAAGATGCGCAGGAGACAAAGAGCGACGGGGGCGAGCTAAAAAGATATATCAAAGACTCCCCATTTTGGCTTGCCATGATTTTTATGCAGCTTAGCTTCGGCGCATTCTACGGATTTTTCACCGTATTTGAGCACGAACACGGCATTAGCCTTGAAGCTATCACTTATCTGTGGAGCATCGGGGTACTTGCGGAGATTTTTATGTTTGCGTTTCAGGGCAAACTACTGAAAAAGATAAAACCGCTTTTTATCATCAAATTCGCGATTGTTTCGTTAATAGCCAGATGGCTGCTTCTGCATTTTTTTGCGGGCAATTTCATCGTGGCGGCTATTGCACAACTGACGCACGCTCTCAATTTTGCTCTTTTTACGACGGCCGCATTTTTATTCATATTTTCCAGATACGAGGACAAAAAGAGAGCCCAAATGCACTTTTACGGCTTCTCATACGGGCTCGGCGGTTTTTTTGGCTCGCTTGCCTCGGGGGCGTTATACGGACCGAATCTATTTTTGTATTCAGCCTTTTTTGCTACGCT
>DIZY01000056.1:707-13480 GCA_002428055.1 Helicobacteraceae bacterium UBA6016 | reverse complement strand
CCGCCGACTTTCTCTTTTTGCTCAGGCGCTCCTAGCGGTTTGTCCGATAGTTTTATACGCTCCTCGCTAACGCCGTGTTTTACTAGCGCCTCTTTTGTGCTTTGAGCCCTTGTTCTCGCTAGAGTCTCCATCTCTTTTGCCCCAGCCTCAATATGCGCGATAATCAGCGTTTTCATATCTTGCACGGAGAGCGACTTATCAAATCCGAGCATATTTTTCGGCTTCGGGAAGTTCTCGCTTTTGTAGACTATTTTGAGGTATTTCTCATACTCGCTCGCATCTGCTTTGGGATATTTTGCAATGAGCATTTTTCTCTCAAGCTCTTTTTCTTTGAACCCTTTTATATCCGTTTGTGAATCGACGAAACCCGTAAGCGTGACTTTGAGGGACGGTTTTTTATTGATTATCTCCGCCGTTTTTTTGAGCTTTGCCGTCTCTATATCGCCTAGGCCTGTACTTCCGGGCTCAAAGATAGCGTAGCTAAGCTCATCACCGCCGCCAAACATCGACGCTAGCGCGCTAAAAGGCGATTTAATAATTTTCACTATTAGCTGTCTTATCAGCTTCCAAATAATAGCGCCGCTTTTTATCTCTGGCTCGTCAAGGCTTCCTTGTACCGGAAGCTCTATATCTATATTTCCGTTGCCGTCTTTTAGTATTGCTATTGCCAGATTGTACGGTAGCCTTACCGCACCCTCGCTCTGCACCTCTTCCCCTAGATTAAATCCAAAAAGCGAAATTTTGTTGCTTGCCTCCAGCTTTCGCCCAAGGACCGTGTAGCTGAGCTCCAGCCCTAGATTTCCGCTCTCAATTTTCTGCCCGATAAATTTCTCCGTATACGGGGTAAACTGCGCCATCGGTATGTCAACGGTTTGTGCCTTTAGATGCAGTGCAAAATTTGCTTTATCCGGCACTACATCGCCGTTTATCGCTATACGCCCGTAGCCTCCGCTATTTGCTTTTAGCTCAATCAAAGCCGACTCGTTTTTATCGAAAGAGAGCCTGCCGATACTTCCCGTGATGTCTGTTAGCGTCGTCTTAAATCTATTTTTTAGCGACCTATCCTCAAAGTCTATGACTCCGCCCTGCAAACTAAATTTATTTAGCGCAAGCGACGGCGATTTACCTTTTTCTACAGCCTTGGTCTCATTCGTCTCGCTACTTTTAAAATGCTTTGCAAGATTTAGAGATCTGTTTTCATCGATTTTGATATTGGCGTAAAAGCCGCTTATAGCTGCCCCACCGATTTCGGTATCAAAAGAAGGATAAGAGCTTTTTATTTTTTGCAAAGCAAGCGTGTCAAATGAAATAAGCCTTGAATTTCGCTTGTCGGTATAAAGCCCAAAACTACGCACATCCACAAAACCGTCACTTAAAAATGCGCTAGGCTTTGCCCCAAAGCTCACTTCAAACTTCCCGCCAAAATCCGCATCGCCGCTAAACATTCTAAGTTTTGGAGGCAAAAATCCCAACTTATCTATAGTGGTTAAATTAATTTTTTTTGCGTTTACAACAGCGCTTATCTTTTTTTCTTTCAGCTGAACAAGAGTTTCAAGCGCCAAAAGACCCTCAGAGGTTGCAATGTCAGCTTTTATTGAGGCTGGCTTGGCGCCTTTGGTATCGAGCTCTTTTGCCACTATATCAAAAGACGATATTTCTACTTTGTAAGGTTTTTTGCCTGCAAACTTATCGTCGCTATACTCGCCCTTGCCGTTAAGCGCCAAAGAGCCTATGGAGAGATCCCACGCTTTTGTCTCCTCTTTTTTTGCCTCCGCTTTTGGCACAGGGGCTAACGAGGCTAGATTTAGTCCTACGGCGGTTTTTGTGATTTTGGCATTTATACCGCCTATTTGGAGGCTATCCAATGCGGCAACTTTGTTTTTAATATCTGTTGCGAGATTTGAGACGGCAAGCGAGTCACAGCCTAAAAGGCGGCTATTTTTGTGTGAAAGCCCAAGGTTTTTAAGCTCTAATTTTGCAAGGGAGGCATTCATATCCCCAAGCGAAACCGTTAGCCCCGATAGATGGACGCTATTTGTTTCGATGTCTGCATTTTGCGTATTGACGATAAAGCCTGTTAGGTTTGTATCCGCCCTTAGTTTGGCTTTGTTGGTTGCAGATTTTTCAAATATGAGTTTAGCGGACAATGAGATGCTACCATGCACACTCTCTACTATGCCATCTTTTGGCAAAAAGCTGTTTGCAACACCGATGTCAAAATCTTTGATGTTAAGAGTCATTTCGCCTTTTGGCTCTTTTGAAAAAGGCAGTAGCTTGCCGCTAAAGGAAAAAGCGGAACCGTTGAGAGTTCCTTTGGCGGAAGGCTCGGTATGGACGATGGCATCATGCGCTATGGTCGATACAAACGGGAGCGAGATGTCTGTTTTTGAGATTATAAATTTTTGGCCTAGGTAGTCGTCGGCATACTCAATATGAGCGTTTTTGAGCCTAATGTTGCTCACGGAGTAGGAAAAAGGCTTCTTGCTTTTGTTGTCCTCAGCGGTAGACGGAAAAATCTCTTGGAAATTAAAAGTTTTATTGGCGTCTCTATACACATAAAGTTTGAGCGAATCTATCGACAGGGCATCCACGATAAAAGCTCTATTTGTGGCGCTATAATAACTAAAGTCAAAATCCAATCTCTCAAACGACACAAGAGGCTTGCCCCTGTGCGACATAGAGAGTCCATCTATATGCACCTTTGCCGATAGCGGTTCAAACTCAAAATTTTTGATTTTGAGCGCTATGCCGTATTCGCTTAACTTACTCTGTGCTATAGACTTAATAGTTGGCGGAACCGCAAAAAATAGTAGTGCATAGAGCGAAATTAACGCAAAAAATAGCTTTATTAGAAATTCAGATTTGTTCTTTAGCATAACGGCTCCAGCTCTTTACTTGCTTAGAGATTATAACCTTTTGCATAAAAAAGAGGCAGATTCTTTTTGACACATCGCTATATTTTTTTGTATACTACGAAAAGCACGCTAATTAAAGGATAGAGGTGGAAATAGAAGGAAGGGTTTGGCTCAAGACAAGCGGTAAAAGTTTTTTAGGTAGCGGTAGAGTGCATCTGCTTGAGCTTATCGGCAAAACAGGCTCCATATCAAAAGCCGCAAAAGAGATGGGTATGAGCTATAAAGCGGCATGGGATGCAGTGGATGCAATGAATAACCTATCCGACGAACCGCTAGTAGCCAGAAGTACAGGCGGTAAAGGCGGAGGCGGTACGACGATAACGCCAAAAGGTGAAGAGACGATAGCGGTATTTAAGGCGCTGGAGAAAAAATATGAGCTTTTTTTATCATCCATTGCAGAAGATACGCCTAGTTTTGACGCACTATATAGAAATTTAAGAAGGATAAATATGAAAACTTCGGCAAGAAATCAACTTTTCGGCAAGATAGATAAAATCGTAAAAGGTGCGGTCAACAGCGAAGTAGAGATAGACATAGGGCAAGGTGTCAAGATCGTCTCCGTCATCACGAACGACTCCGTAGAGTCACTAGGCTTTGAAATAGGCGAGGAAGCATACGCCATCATCAAAGCTAGCTGGATAATCCTCTCAAAAGAAAAACCTAAAAAACTAAGCGCCAGAAATATCATAGAAGCTCAGGTCACCTCAATCATTCCTGGAGCTGTAAACAGCGAAGTAAAAATGAGCTTGGCGGATAGAACGCTGGCGGCCGTAGTCACTAATGATGCGATGGATGAGCTAAAATTTAAAGAGGGTGATACCGTATATGCGATATTCAAAGCCTCAAATGTAATACTAGGAGCATAAAATGATAAAAAAAATAGTACTTGGACTACTTGTAGCAAAATCTCTAATTTTTGCGGGCGAAATTAATATTGCGGCTGCGGCTGACCTTAAATTTGCTCTTGCAGAAATAGCAAAAGCATATGAGGCGGCAAACAAAGACGAAAAAGTCAAAACGACATTCGGCGCAAGCGGTAAATTAGTTACGCAAATGAGTGAAGGAGCGCCATTTGATCTATTTTTTGCGGCGGATATTTCGTTTCCGGAAAAACTAAAAGCAAACGGCATGACGGTTGGCGAAATCAAGCCGTATGCGGTAGGCAGAGTTGTATTGCTAACAAAAAAAGGTAGCGGCGTTGATGTCAAACAAGGGTTAAATGTTTTATTAAACGACAATGTCAAAAAGATAGCAATCGCAAACCCAGATGTTGCTCCATACGGCAAAGCAGCGGTAGAGGCGATGAAAACTTCAGGAGTATATGACAAAATAGCGAGCAAAATAGTAAAAGGCGAAAATGTGCAGCAAGCGGCGACTTTCGGCATAACCGGTGCAGCGGATGCAGCGCTAGTAGCTCACTCACTCGTACTTCAGCCGACAATTGCAAAAGATGTAGATTCATTCTTAGTTCCGCAATCGGCGCATAAAAAAATGGTTCAGGCGTATGTAATGACAAAAAGAGGGGGCGACAATCCGAGTGCAAAAAAATTCCTCTCTTACTTTGAAGGTAAAGAGGGTGATACGATTATGAAAAAATACGGTTTTACGCTTGAATAAAATAAAAGCCACGGTCGTTTCCCAAAAGCACTCAAACGGCTTAGCTAGAATAGAGGCGTTAAGCGAAGGGTATCTGTTTCGGCTACTCGTATTCGAAGACAAAAGCGTACGAGAGAACGGGGCAAATGTATATCTGCTCATCAAAGAGAGCGAAATAGCTCTCTCAAAGAGCAAACACTCCGGTATAAGTATCTCAAATCAATTAGAATGCAGTATCGCCGAAATCAAAAAAGGTGAGATACTTTGCGAAATTATCTTAAATTTCGGGCACATCAAACTATCTAGCATGATAACTACGGAATCTGTCGAAAGACTAGAGCTGCGTGCCGGCAACACCGTATGCGCCCTCGTAAAAGCAAATGAAATTTATCTGGAAAGCATAGATGATTGATATAGCTCCATTTATTTTGACGCTCAAGCTAGCCGTCATAACAACTCTAATTTTGCTATTTATCTCCGCTCCGCTTGCGTACTATCTGGCAAATACAAAGTCAAAGCTAAAGCCTGTTTTTGAGAGTATAGTGGCTCTTCCGCTTGTTCTGCCGCCGTCAGTGCTTGGTTTTTATTTTTTGCTTAGTTTTTCAGACAATGGCTTTTTGGGAATAGCTTGGCAAGCATTATTTGACGCAAAACTAGCTTTTAGCTTTGCAGGGCTTGTAATCGGCTCTGTCATTTTTAGCTTACCGTTTATGACGCATCCTCTTATTTCAGGCTTTGAGAGCGTAGACAAAAACCTCAAAGATGCCGCAAAGACTTTAGGGAAAAACGGTACGCAAATTTTTTTTAAAGTAGAGTTGCCCCTCATTAAAAGCTCACTGATTACAGGTATGGTGTTGGCGTTTGCACATACAGTGGGAGAGTTTGGCGTAGTGCTCATGATAGGTGGAAATATCGACGGCGTAAGCAGGGTTGCCTCTATCGCCATTTACGACAAAGTAGAGTCTTTCGAGTATGCTACGGCGCATGTTTACTCGGCGGTGCTGTTTGTATTTTCGTTCCTTACTCTTTTTATCGTTTATAAATTTAACAAAAAACGGGTCTGGTAGTGATAGAGATAAATGTAACAAAAAAACTACTAGGACAGAGCGGCGAGTTTGTTTTTTCATGCAACTTTAAGAACGATACAACAGAACTAATATCTATATTTGGACCGTCCGGTAGCGGCAAAAGCACTCTTCTTCGCATGATAGCTGGACTTGAAAAACCTGATTCCGGAGAGATTAAAGTATCCGGAGTAACCTGGTTTAACGCCGAAGCAGGTATAGACTTAATACCGCAAAAACGCAAAGTTGGCTTTGTTTTTCAAGAGTATTCGCTATTTCCGAATATGAGCATATTTGAGAATATACTATTTGCTCAGCCCAAGCAAGATGCAAAAAAAGCGAAAGAGTTGTTAAGGCTAACAGAACTTACAGAACTTGCCGACTCATACCCCTCCCAAATATCAGGCGGACAAAAACAAAGAGCGGCAATAGCTAGAGCAATAGCTAGAGAGCCGGAGATACTGTTGCTTGACGAACCGTTTTCGGCACTTGATGTAAATGTAAAAAGAAAGCTTCACAATGAGCTATTAAGACTCAAAACGGCTCTTAACATTCCAATACTATTCGTCTCTCACGACAAAGAAGAGGTATTTCGGCTTTCCGATAAAGTAGGCATGATTAAAGAAGGGAAAATATCAAATATTTTAGAGCCGTCAGAGGCGTTTTTTGATAGCAAATTTTCCAGTAAATTCTCTTTTTTGGGAACAATACTAAGCATCAAAAAAATAGACATCGCCTACATTGCACACCTATCGGTCGCCGGACAAATCGTGCAGGTGTTAATGAGCGAGGGCGACTTGGAGGAGCTAAAAGTCGGGGACGAAGTACAAGTGGGTGTAAAAGCATTTAACCCGATAATCAAAAAAATTTAGAGCGTAAACGAAATAAGAGCTGAGAGTCCGCCGTGTTTATTGGCGATTGTAAGTTCGCCGTTCATATTGGCAACAACGGTACGAGACATAAAAAGCCCGAGACCGACACCCTTACCCTGCTCTTTTGTCGTAAAATAAGGCTCAAACGCTCGTTCAAGAGACTCTTTGTCCATACCTCCGCCGTTATCGATGCACTCTACCCTTCTATGCTCAGGGTCTAGTTTTATCGTAATATCGCCCTTAAAGCTTGGGTTTTCATTCAGCTTTTCATCGATAGCATCTTTTGCGTTTGACACCAACGAGCTTATAACATCTCGCAAAAGCTCTTTTTGTCCGATTATTACAAAACCGTCGCCGTCTATACGAATACGAGTATTCATGGATGAGAGCTGGTCTTCGTATGCCTTTGCGACCTCCTCGGCAATTTTGCCGACATCTATACTCTCCTCTTCCGTGCTTGACGCAAAAAACAGACGAAAGTCGTCTATAGTTTTAGACATTTTATTTAAAAGCTCCATGCTTTTTGAGACACTATTTTTAATATATGCCTCATTAAGCTCTCCGTACTGGTGCGCATATTCGAAATCTTGCAACATAATACCTATGGCATTTAGAGGCTGCCTCCAGTTGTGTGCTACGGCGTTTATCATGTCCGCCAAAGCTTTTAGCTTTGATTGACGCATTAGTTCACTATCTTTTTTCCTTATCTCTTCTAAAAAGTTGTCGATATTGGTCTGCATAGCGTTAAACGACAAAATGATAGAACCTATTTCATCATCGCTCTCTTTTCTGCTAAATACTACATTTTTGCCCGGAATATACTCTCTCATATTTTCGGCTATATCCGAAAGAGGAGACAAAAGCCTCCTAACAAAAAAGAGCATAAACGCAAAAATCAGCGCAGAAACGGCAAAAAATTTAATCAGCAACTGTTCAAAATTATTAATTAGTCTTAGATAGTTTCTATTTGAATAGTAGAGCTCCAAAACTGCAATATCTCTGCCGTTTACACTATCTTTAACGATTTTTTTGACCTTTANNCGCATCGTCACCCAAATTCATCGCCCCAAAATGCCCGATTGTTCTCCCCGATGCCGTCATTATGCTAACCGAAAGTACATCCGGATAACTCAAAAGCTCTTTTGCCTTCTGTACGCCTTGTGCGTCAAACCCAAGATACAGGCTCATACCTATCTCGCTGGCCACCGAGTCAAGGAGAATACCGGCTTTTTCTTTTTCGGAGATGTATGTACTCGTCTTTACGCTAACAACGACAGAGTAAGCTATATACAAAAAAACAGCCAAAGAGGCCGCAATAAAGCTCGCCAAAATCTTACTTGAAAGCGTAAAGTTTGCTATGCGCATCTACTCTATAATCCTCACTATCTTATAAAACGAATCTACAAACTGGACGCCGGAGTCTCTCATTGCGCTTCTTTTAAGCGTTATTACGGCGCTTCTTTCGATATTCATAGAGAGCATCGCTCCATTTGTAAGGTCTGCCCTGTCATATACAAAACTAACTACACCTTTATGTTTTGCCGCATTTACCGCTTTTTTAATATTTGCGTCACTTGAGCGTAACATATAAATTAGACTTGCCTCGTTTTTTGAGAGCTGGGAAAATTCAACCGCAACCGCCGTTAACGCATAAGAGCCGACTCTTCCTGCATTATTTGCGTTCATTTTGGCGACTATCTCTTTTGCCTGTCCAATATCTTCCGCATCGCATGCAATTACGATTTGAAGTTTGCCGCCGACCAGTTTTTTTTGTATATCTTTATCTAGTAACGCAATTTTCGGCACTACAGAGCTTTGAGCATCGATAAGAAGCTCATCGTATCCAAAGGCAGATAAAGCGAAAAGAATCGTGAATAAAATTTTACTAAACACTTAAAACCTACTAAACAGTTTTATAAAAACAAACTGTTTATTTGTCGGATAATCACCGGCGTATGTATTTCTCTCGCTTGGATAAGTAATAGCCGCATCGGCGGCATTTCGCACCCCAAGCTGTGCGCCCCAAGCTTTCGCATCATAATTTAAAGCCGCATCGCCGCTAATATATGCACCGGTGTCACTTCTGCTATCGCCCGTTACTCTATTTTTATCTCCAACATATATAAGTGTGCCCCCCAATGAAAACCCGCCCCCAAGCTCGATTGATGCGGCTCCCTTCAATAGATGCATAGCTGCGGCAGAAAGGGAGTTTTGGTCGGATGTTTTACCGTTTATATACGAATACCCAATATATAAAGAACCCGAATTGAATCTTTTTTTATACTCCAGCTCGCTACCGTATATTGTTGAGTCTCCAGCATTTCTATATTGATTTTGTGCGTTTAATTTGTTTATTTGGTCTTCGTTTTGAAGATGAAATAGATTTACTCCAAAAGAGTCGTCGCCGTCTAGTTTCCTTATATACTGAGCCTCATAAGCCGTTACCCTCTCAGGCTTTAACGCCCTATTCCCAACCCTTGCCGGATTGTTCATACCGTACAGCTCTTGCCATGCCGGAGCCCTATATGAGGTGCTTGTCATTAGCTTGATTATATCGTTATCACTTGCTTGCCATACAGCCGCTACTCTATAATTATTTTGGCGCTCAAAATCACTCCCCTTGTCGCTTCCAAGCTCAAAAGAGAGCGCCAACTCATCGGATATCTCCCATGAATCACTAATATACATTTTGGTTGTTTTGCGCTTAGCGGCATCGCCGTCGAAAAAAGGTGCCGAAGTAGAATAGTCCACCCATCCGCTACCCGTAGTACGATTTGTAGTCACCGAGCGCAAATCTATATTTTTTTCAAACCCCTGATACATACCGACTTTTATTGTATGCTCGTCAAAGCCATCGTATTTTACGGATACGCCGCCGTAAGCTACTCTATTTTTTACGGCAAGATCCGCCCAGTATCCGTCAGCAAACGACATAGAGCCTATCTTCATGCCGGCCGGATATGTGCGCGCATAGCTCTCCCAGCCGTCTTCCATATAGCCGACTTTTGCATCTAGGGTTGTGTTTTCAAAAAGCTCTTTGTGATATTTCCCTTCTAGATACCAAGATGGCATCTTCTGCTTTCCGTTTTCATCCGGTAAAACATAAAAATTTCCGAAGGCGCTTCCAAGTTCATACGCCGTAAACCGCCCACTAAGGCTAAACTCGTTATTTGCGATACTAACTCCAACGGCAGATGTATCAAGCCATGTCTGTGCATCGCCAGAGTGCGCAAGGGCACTATTAACAGGGCTATATATGAGGGCATCTTTTCCACTTATAGCTGTTTTGGCGCTATCTTTATAATGGTATGCATCTATATGAAAACGCCAATCTCCCAATGTTTTATTGAAAATAGCTCCGCCGCTATATCCTTGATACGAACCACCCACCACAAAGACTCTACCGCCCTCTTTGGAGCCTTTTTCGGCGTATGTGACTACGCTAATAGTACCGGCATATCCGTTTGCGCCCTCTGCAAAGCTACCTGGACCGCGCACTACCTCTATACGCCTTATCATCTCTATTGGCATATCAAGATAGATACTGTATCCGTCAAATGTCCTATCGTTTACCGCAATACCATCAATCAAAAGCCTACTTTGCCCGTATGCAAAAGGGTTTGAACCTCTAAATATCGGGGAGCTGTTTCGCACATTATCCACGGAGACATCTACACCGGGAAAAAGCATCAAAGCATCTTTAAGAGTGCGAACACCGAGCTTTGAGAGCTGCTTGCCATCCCATACGGACATAATAAACGGGAGGTAGTCTATATTTTGTTTGGTTTCGGTCGCTGTTTTCGTAAAATTATTAATGTCGTTCGCAAGCTCGTTCACGGCTAATTCATCAACGCCCATACAAGCTATTGAACAACACACGGAAACTGCGAAGACGGAGCGTATTGCCTTAGTCATTTGCCCCCTTAAATTGGGTATTTATATATGTTTTTTATAATACTACAAAAATTTACTTTTAACGCTCTTTTTATGCTCAAATATGGCGCTTTAACCGTTTTTCAACACTTCAAAGTATAATTTTTGATAAACAACTCAAGGCATTTTTTATGAACATCTTAGATATTGACTTTAATACACTCTATAAAGAGCAAAAAAATATAACCACTTTCAAGCCAAAAACCAAAGAGGATTGGAATGCAAAAGCCAAAGACATGGACTCGCGCATACACCAGAGCATCTATAACGAAGAGTTTTTATCACGGGTTGACACAAAAGAGTGCACTACGCTACTGGATGTAGGATGCGGCCCGGGCAACCTCGCTTTGCGCTTTGCTAAAAAGCTTGAAAGAGTATATGCAATGGACTACTCCGAGGAGATGCTCAGGCTACTGACCGCAAACGCCGCATCCAAAAAGATAGAAAACATAGAAACTTTGCAGGCGTCTTGGGATGATGAGTGGGATAGTCTGCCTAGCGCAGATATAGTCGTGGCTTCTCGTTCGATGGAGGTCTCCGATATGGCTCAGGCGCTAGCAAAGCTAGACACAAAAGCAAACAAACGGGTATATCTAAGCTATAAAGTCGGCGGAAGCTTCGTAGATACGGAGATACTAGAGGCAATGGGCAGACGAATACACCCAAAACCGGACTATATTTACATCGTCAATATCCTCTACAAAATGGGGATAAATCCTCGTATCGACTATATCGAAAGCGAAAATAAAAAGATAAATTTCAATGATTTTGATAGCTTTCGAGAGAGTACATTTTGGAGTATCGGGGAGATGAGCGAAAGTGAAATAGCGGGACTTAAAAACCTATTTGAAGACGAAAACTTCCGCAAAAAACCGCAAAAACCGACATATTGGGCAATGATAAGCTGGGAAAAATAAAAATCTGATTGTTGTTTTGTAGTAGGTATTTTCAAGGGCTCTCTCCGGATGGCTGCGGCGCCCGAAAAGAAGAGGTGGGCTGCTGTATTCCTACCCTGACCCGATGCCTCGTAATCCCGTCGCACAGGTCCGAAAAGAGCTTGGCGGAATTTTACGCCAAAAAGGCTTTAAAGCCGTTTAATCATAAAGCTTGTATAATTGCAACCTCCATCGGCGAAAGCCGTAAATAGCAACTAGTTGCGCGAGCGGTCTGCTGAAGACCTAATTTGCGGCTCAGCGTGCCCCGTTGTGGGTATTGCCGGAAATTTGAGCGTAAATCAATAGTTGGGCAGGTGTCCGAGTGGTTGAAGGAGCACGCCTGGAACGCGTGTAAAGTCGTAAGGCTTTCGGGGGTTCGAATCCCCCTCTGTCCGCCATCAAACTAACAATAAACAATCCTCAATATATAAAAATCTAAGGACAAACCATGAACTTTGAAAATGTAACGGCAGTCAAAAAAGCAAACGTGTATTTCGACGGCAAAGTAACAAGCAGAACGATAATATTTCCAGACGGAAGCAAAAAAACTCTAGGCGTAATGCTACCGGGCGAATACGAATTTGGTACGGGCGTGGCGGAGATAATGGAAGTGCTGGGCGGCTCGATGAGCGTGCAGCTACCGGGAAGTGATGAGTGGCAAACATTCACCGAAGGTCAAGCGTATAATGTGCCTGCGAACTCAAAGTTTAAGCTAAAAATATCGGAAGTTGCGGACTACTGCTGTAGTTTTGTAGAGTAAAAGTATTCTCACAATCGGCTCATTGAGCCGATTTGCCTAAAATCTAACCCCAAAATAGTCTATTTTTTAATCTACAATCATTCAAAAACTTTTTTGGATGCACAAATGATAACCCCAGAAATAGGCACGGCAAGACTCAAAAAAGAGCTTGACCTGCTACTTGAAACAAATATTCCAGTCTTTATACACGGCGCACCCGGTATCGGCAAATCATATATCGTAAACGAAATAGCGGCAAAAAAAGGGTGGCAGATAAGCGATGTGCGCCTAAGTCAGCTAGACTCCGTAGACCTTAGAGGGATTCCCTCCATCAAAGACGGCAGAACTGTATGGATGCCACCTATATTTTTGCCGACCGAGGGTGTCGGTATACTGTTTCTCGATGAGCTAAACTCCGCACCTCCAAGCGTACAAGCCGCAATATATCAGCTAGTGTTGGACCGAAAAATTGGCGAATACTCGATGCCTGAGGGGTGGCGGATAGTGTGTGCGGGAAATAGAGTGTCAGATAGAGGAATAGTCTTTCGACTCCCCTCCCCGCTTGCAAACAGAATGGTGCATCTGGTCGCGGGCGCAAAATTTGAGGATTTCAAAGTGTGGGCCATCCAAAACGGCTTGCATCCAAGTATCGTCGCCTTTTTGGGTTTTCGCCCCGACCTACTCAGTCAAGAAGCGCCAAAAGACGCAGAGACCAATCC
>DIZY01000056.1:0-661 GCA_002428055.1 Helicobacteraceae bacterium UBA6016 | reverse complement strand
AAGACATACGCCGAGATTCCAGATGTGGACGCAGTGCTCAGAGGCGAAGATGTACCAGCCCCTACAAATCCGGGAGCCTTGTATGCCTTGACCGCAGCGCTTGTCGAAAGATGGGACGGCTCGCAGGCGCAAGGCGAAGCGCTACTTGCATACTCAAAAGTGTTGCCGACCGAATTTGGCGTAATGCTCGTAAAAGACCTTGTCGTAAAAAACGAAAACATAGCCGCTGCCCCTTCATTTGAAGCATGGCTGGAGATTTACGGCGGATACATCGTGTGACAAACGAGCTATTTACCAAAATCAGGGTGGATTTTTTGTTTGCACATCCTTTTTTGTCGGTACTCGCTCTCTCTTTGCCTCATCATACGCTAAAAAACGCCAAATATCCAATAATGACGGATGGCAAAAGCATCTCGCTAGATAGCCAAAAACTAATCGAAATGCCAGGCGAAGAGGTCAAATATCTCTACGCCCATGTACTGTTGCATGTAGCCCTAAAGCACCCGTCCAGACAGAAGATGAGAGATGCCGCACTCTGGAACAAAGCGTGCGATATAGTCATAAATCTAGTTCTCTCAAAATTCAAAAATATAGGCAAAGCTCCTGATGGCGAAGAGCCAATAGAGCGGTTCGCCAAGATGATAGCCGAAGAGGTGTATGA
>DIZY01000041.1:268-16341 GCA_002428055.1 Helicobacteraceae bacterium UBA6016 | reverse complement strand
AAAAAAAAAATCGTCTTTGTCAATATAATTTTTAACATTTCTTATAATATTTATTTGATTTGTTAATTTTATGTTAAATTTTGGATTTAACAAATGGCTACACTCCACTGGCATCAAAAGTGTTTTGTTTATCTTTTTGTAGCTCATCAAATACATGAGACAGCCTTTTTGACGCTTGGGATGAGCCTAGGAGTGTATCGCTATTTTCTTGCTTCATATCCTCAACTAGCTTTTCTAACATCTCTTTTGTGCCGGCGCCGTTTGTCGGCATTGCCAAATCCAATAAAAACGATACCCGTTTGCCGTGTTTCAGCTCAGAATTTAGCTCTGCAATCTCATACTCAAAGTCAGAAGCAAAATCAAGTGTAATTCCCTCTAGTCCATCTTCTGTGGTTACGCTTTTTGTTTTGTTTTATATCTGTGGAGTCGGCATATTTGCTTACGGTAGCGCCTAGCTCATTGTCACCCGCATATATGAGCTTTATTTTGTCTAGCAAGGCGCTTATTGATTTTTTGTCATACTTTGTTAAAATATGTATCTATGCTCAAATCAAGCTCACCGCCGTTTTGCGCATCTTTGACTTTTTTATAAAAATAGTCGTTTTTGACATATACGCTATGAAGCGTACAATTTTCGATAGTGCGTTGCATTTTACACTTCCAAATTATTTTAGTTTGACAATGCAAGCAAAAAACAAACCTAACCTAACCCCCTTTCCACTATAATTACCCAAAAACTTTGCACGGAAACTAAATGGCATTAATCGATATTTTGGAACTAAAAAAAAGCTTTGAAGCCCAAAAAATACTTGACGGCGTGGACTTTGTCTTAGAAAAAGGCGAAAGGGTGTCGCTACTGGGCAAAAACGGAAGCGGCAAGTCTACGCTACTCAAAATTATCATGGACGAGATGGACTCTGACGAGGGCAGGATAATCCGCCAAAACGGTATCGAGATAAAGATGCTTGCCCAAGACCCAAAATTTGACCCGAATGACAATGTGATGGAGTCACTCAAAAAAAGTCTAAGCGAGCTGTTTGATGCGCTAAAAGAGTTTGAAGCTACCAATGAAAAGTTAGCGCAAAACCATGACGACAAAGAGCTTCTCAAAAAAAGCGAAGAGCTGACGCTATTTCTCGAGCACCATTCGGCGTGGAATCTTGAGGATAAGATAGAGCGGATAGTCAGGCAGCTTCGTCTGGAGGAGTTTAGGACTCAGCGCACCGTGACGCTCTCGGGCGGCGAGCAGAGGCGTGTGGCGCTTGCTAGTCTCTTACTTCAAAAGCCGGATATTTTGTTGCTTGATGAGCCGACCAACCACCTTGATGTCTATATGGTTGAATTCCTTGAAGAGTTGATACTGAGCGAAAACTATACGATGATATTTATCTCGCACGATAGGTATTTTATCGACCGTATAGCGACTCGTTGCGTTGAGATAGACGGTGGGAAGATGAAAAGCTTCAAGGGCGGATATGAGTCCTACCTTGGGCAAAAAACAAAAATGCTTGAAAATCTAAAAACCGAACACGACAATCTGCTAAGAATCCTCAAGCAAGAGGAAAACTGGTATCAAAGAGGTGTGAGCGGTAGGCGAAAGCGAAACGAAGGGCGAAAAAGAAAGCTTCTTGATTTAAGAGAACAGTCCAAAAAAAATCCTTCTGCGATACGAAAAATGCGTGTGGAGCTAGAACGAGAGAAGCGAAACTGGAACGGTGGGTCGGCGCAAAACAAGCAAAAAGAGCTTTTTTGGCTAGAAAATGTCTCCTTGTCGCTGGGCGGTAAACAAATTTTGAGAGACTTTACGACGAGAATTCTCCAAAAAGATAGGATAGCGATAGTCGGACCAAATGGAAGCGGCAAGTCCACGCTTCTGAGACTTCTGAGAGGCGAGCTAAAGGCGGATGGCGGGAGTGTTCGTGCGGGAGAGTTTGATGTCGGATACTTCGACCAGACCAAGGCGCTACTTGATGACACCAAAGATATTTTGGATACATTTTGTCCAAACGGCGGCGATAGAGTGGAGGTGCAGGGTAAAAATATGCATGTCTACGGCTATCTCAAAAACTTTCTCTTCCCAAAAGAGTTTTTGGATAAAAAAATAGCGATTCTTAGCGGCGGCGAAAAAAGCCGTGTTGCGCTTGCGCTACTCTTTAGCAAAAAAGTGGATTGTCTGATACTCGATGAGCCGACAAATGACCTCGACATCCCGACTATCAATATCCTAGAGGAGTACATCCAAAACTTTGAAGGCTCCGTGATATTTGTTAGCCATGATAGATATTTTGTCGATAAGTTGGCAAGCAAGCTGTTTATCTTTGCCGGTAACGGCGAGATTGAAGAGAGCCATCAAAGCTACTCGGAGTATCTGGAGATAGAAAGAGAGCTAAAAGAGCTTGATGATATGGAAAAAGTCTCTATGGGGCCAGTGCGCCAAAAAGAGGAAAAGCCCAAAAAAGAGGCGAAAAAGCTAAGCTTTAAAGAGAAAAACGAGTATGAGAAGTTGCCGCAAGAGATAGAGTTTTTGGAGTCTGAAATAAAGAGACTCACGAATGCATTAGGAGACCCGGAGATATACCAAAAAGAGGGGATAGCAAAGTTGTCCGCCGAGCTTGCAGATGCGGAGGATAATTTGGAAGCAAAAATGGAGCGGTTTTTTGAGCTTGAAGAGAAGATAGAGGGATTTGGAGAATAGATGGAACTTGCCGAAATAGCCGACGCAGCTTTATGGATAGGCAAAGAGATGATGGAGTGCGGCGCAGATAGCGCAGCTGTCGAAGAAGCCGTGCTCGCTTTTGTGTCCGCAAGAGGCTTTGGCGACGCCGGTGTTTTGGTTCTTCCAAAATCTGTTTTGATAACACTCAATACGGCCAACGGTTTTCATACCAAAATGAAACATATAGATGATGTAAGTCCAAATTTTGAACGACTTTCTCTTATTTACGAGTATACGGCAGCGCCTGATATGGAGTTTGCGAAATTTAAAGATAGTGTTTTACTCAAAAAACCGCCGTTTCATACGCTTTCGTTTTTTGCGATACCAATCGGATGCGCCGCATTTGGAATGTTGCTTGGATGTGATATTTACGGTGCATTGGCGGTATTTTTAGCAACTTATCTTGCCTTTTTTATAAAAACGAAAGTTGTGAAAATCGGTATTTCAATGATGTTTGTAAATCTAATTTGCGCTTTTTTGGCGACTTTGGGGGCGTATGTTTTTTCAAAAGCGTTTAATGTGACAGAGCTAGCTTATGCGCAAGCGGCATCCACATTTTTTTTGATTCCAGGAATTCAGCTTATTAATACTTTCGAAGATATGCTAAAAGGACACTACCTAAACGGCGCAGCCAGAGGACTTAGGGCGATGTTTTTGTCTTTTGGAATAGTGTTTGGTACGACGCTTGCATTGGTCGCAGAGAGGAGTTTGGCGTGTCTATTTTAAATCCTGTTTTGGCGGTCATTGCGGCTATCGGTTTTTCTATGGTGTTTAAGGTAAAAAAAGAGCATCTCTGGCTGGTCGGGTTACTTGCTTTTTTCGGATTTTTAGTTAGGGATGTTTTGGTTCATCTGGGCGCAGGCATAGAGCTTTCCGTGCTTGCCGGTGCATTTTGCGTAGGATTGAGTGCCGATTTGATAGGATATAAGACAAAAACTCCGCTCCAGATGCTCAAGGTTCCGGCCGGAATTCCTATGATACCGGGCTCGCTTGTGTTTGAGGCGATAAAAAATATTATAGCTTTCGTATCGTTGTCGGCTCCGGACGGAGCGAAACTTTCTAATTTTTTTTATTTCGGCGGCAAAAGCATTTTTATACTTGCGGCGTTAGCGTTCGGGCTCACGGCCACTTCAGTTATATTTAATAAGCGTTAGCGCCGCTTTTAATATACCGTCTCAACTCTTTTGCCCCTCTTTTGCTACTTATGATACATTCGTCTATATCTTTGAAGTGAATTTTATACTTACTCTCAGAGACCGACTCCATCATTTTGATTTTGTCCAAATTAATCATATAGCTTCGGTGGATTCTAAAAAAATTCATATTTTCCAGTATTTTTTCAGCCTCTTTTATCTGCGTAGAAACTTTAGCTTTTTTATCCGCAGCAACAACTTCTATGTTTATTAGATTTGCTTTAATGTAGCATATTTCGTTGGCGTTTATAATGACTTTTTTGCCGCCGGACTTACCTATAAAGGATGGATTAGGCTTTGTCTCTTTTGGATTACCTTCTTTTAGTCTTGCAACCTCTTCTTTGAGTTTGACTAGTTCTGTAATATCCTTACCGATTGCTTGAAACTCTACTATATCGCCTTTGTCGTCAAAAACCGCTATATTCTTCCATGTTTGCCATCTGTATGTTTTGTTGTGCAGCTGCATTTTACAGACAACTTCTGCGATTGGATTTTGCGGCGTAATTCCTGATATTTTTGTCTGCACAAGCTTGTGTTCGCTTTTTGGCACAATATTGAAAATATTTACGCCCACAAGCTCGTCATAACTTTTTTTGAAATATCTACAATATGCGTCATTTATGTGTGTTATATTGTAGTTTGTGTCAAATAGACAGACTAGCTCTTCTTGATTTTCCAGTATAGGGCGGTATCTCTCTTTGACAATTTGTAGAGCTACGGCAAATTCTTTCATAATTATTACTCGATTTTTTGTTGTATTGTAGCACTTTGAAAGTTTAAAAAAAAGAAAGTCACTTCCTTGTCACTGTAAAAATGACAAGGAAGTAATAAATTAGCAGGAGTAAGAAGTAAGGAACTCGAATGGATGAGGTCTTGACTCGTATGGCCAAATTTGAGTTTCAAACAAGAATTGTTTGTAGTCGTTTAGCATCTCATCGCCAAATACGCCTGAAGATTTCAAAAAGCTCCAGTCGGCTATTAGCGATTCAGCGGCGCCTCTTAGCGTGTGCGGCATTTGCTGAATACCTTTTTCTCTGATTTCGTCCAAGGATAGTTCAAATAGATCTTCTTCTCTAGGCTCGCCCGGATCGATTTGGTTTTTGATACCGTCGATACCTGCTAGTAGCATTGCAGAGAACGCTAGGTATGGATTTGCCGTAGAGTCAGGGAATCTAAATTCACATCTTTTTGCTTTCGGACTGTTGACATACGGGATTCTGCAAGACGCTGATCTGTTCATCGCAGAGTATGCAAGTATGCTTGGAGCTTCAAATCCTGGAACAAGTCTTTTATATGAGTTTGTTGACGGGTTTGTGAACGCCGCAAGAGCTCTAGCGTGCTTTAGAACGCCGCCGATGTAGTGAAGAGCTGTTTGCGAAAGACCTTGGTATTTGTCGCCGGCAAAAGTGTTCTCACCTTTGTTCCAGATTGATTGGTGAACATGCATACCGTTGCCGTTGTCGCCATAAAGCGGTTTTGGCATAAATGTAGCGGTTTTACCGTTCATAGCAGCAACCATTTTTACTACATATTTTACTTTTTGCACATTATCCGCAGCTTCTACTAGAGTGCCGAATTTAACGCCGATTTCTCCTTGACCTTGTGCAACTTCGTGGTGAACAACGAAAGTCTCAAGACCGATTTCTTCCATTACTTTTACCATTTCAGCTCTAAGGTCAACCATTGTATCGACCGGAGCTACCGGAAAGTAACCGCCTTTTGTGCCTGGTCTGTGACCTGAGTTGAAACCACCGTCAGTGTAAGACTTAGCAGAGTTCCAAGCGCCCTCTTCGCTGTCGATTTCATAGTATTGGCAGTTAATATCGCTTTTTACTTTAATGTCATCAAATACGAAGAATTCGTTTTCCGGACCAAAGTATGCTACATCGCCGAGACCCGTAGTTTTTAGGTACTCCATAGCTTTTTTTGCTATTGATCTAGGGCATTTAGCGTATAGCTCGCCTTTGTAGATATTGTAAGCGTCGCAGAACACAACAAGAGTAGGATCTGCAGTAAACGGGTCTACGAAAAATGCTTTTGCATCAGGGATAAGTTGCATATCCGATTGGTTAATCGGTTGCCAGTAAGGAATAGAGCTTCCATCAAAAGGGATACCTTTGAAGCTATCTTCTTCTATGGATTTTACATTGTAAGAAACATGATGCCAAGTTCCTTTAAAGTCTGTAAATCTGAAATCTACAAATTCAATCTCTTTTTCTTTTATGACATCAAAAATTTTTTTGACATCTTCAGCGCTACTGTACATTCATTATCTCCTTTTGATTTAACTGACATATAACAAAATTGTAGCAAAAAAGGCTGTATATTTTCCGTGAGCGTTGATTAAAAATTAATCAACTTCATTTGCCGCCCTTCAAAATATGCATACTCCTTAAAGCCAATCTCTTTTGCTTTTAAAAAATTTTCGGCAAGATTGTATCCGATATGTGACAAATCGTGCGCATCGCTACCGAATGTTATCGGTATTCCAAACTCCAACGCAGCCTTTAAAAGCTCATTTGAGGGGTACGCCTCACCAACAGGCTTTCTAAGTCCGGAAGCGTTTAGCTCTATGGCCATTTCAGCTTTTTTTATCTCTTCCAATGCTTTCATCGCTAATTTTGCCGTATCTTTTGACGGTTTAAAATTGAATACTTTGAGAAGATCCATGTGTCCTACGATATTAAATTGCTTGGTTTTTGCCATATCGCCTATTAGTCTAAAGTACTCGCCCCAAGTCTCGTCAGGGTCTTTGCCCTTGTATTCACCGATAAACTCAGGGTTATCAAATCCCCAGCCACCGATAAAATGCACGGAGCCTATGAGGTAGTCCACATCTCTATCAAATACCCTGTTGTCCATAAAGCCGGGGAGATAGTCAGCTTCGTATGCGAGTTTTATTTCGATTTTGTCTTTAAACTCCTCTTTTAACTCCAATACTTTTTTTTCGTATCGATCCATCTCATCAAAACCCATTCTATAGCCTTCGTCAAACTCCATTGGGGCATGGTCTGAGAAGCCGAAAACAGATATATTTTTTTCTATCGCCTTTATGGCAAAATCTCTAGGTTCACCTTTGGCGTGATTGCATAGCGGCGTATGGTTGTGTAAATCTACCAGCATTATTTTTCTTTATTTTTTGTTTTGAGTCAGCCTCGTTCTTAAATAAAATTATAAACGAAAAAAGCTATAATAAGCCAAATTTGATGCGTAAAAAGCTTTGAACATAAAGCCTAAACGAAGGTGGTAGGGATGACTCAAGAAGAACTAGACAGATTAATGAGCGGTGATATGAGTGAGGGTGGCGATGATGAAAGCGCTGCTTCAAAACAGGATAGCTACGACGAAGATGAAGATAAGAAATATGCGAATGTAGAGTATGACCTAGGTGCCACAAAGAGCTGGCCACCACCTCCACCGCTTACTGAAAACAAAGTTGTTCATCAGCTTGACGATGTAACAAAAGAGTCGGAAGAAAAAGCTACGCAAATGTTTGATATGTTGGAGCAGATATCGAATGAGCAGATGGCTGCCGAGGAGCAGATGGGCGGTATTGCCGATACGCTAAACTCATTACAGGATATGATGAATAAATTATCCGTCAAATTTCCGAATATCGAAGCGTTTAAGAGCGAGAGTGAGAAGATAGACGGCGCGCTTGCGGCACATGAAGCCGTTATCAATAATCTAGCAAATATAGGCATGAACACAATGAGCTCTATGGATATGATGCAATATCAAGATATTCATAGGCAAAAAATCGAGAGAGTTATTAATATTATGAGAGCGCTCTCTAACTATATGAATAAGCTGTTTGAGGGCAAAATCGAAGACGAAAAACGGGTAAGTAGCGCAAAACATATCCACGGCGATCAAAACAACGATGTTGTTGCGGATGATGATATAGAGGCGCTAATAGCCGCTTTCGGGCAAAAATGACCCAAAAAAAAGTTGAGCTTCTCTCTCCTGCGGGAGACCCTGAAAAGTTCAGAGTAGCTTTGGAGTACGGCGCCGATGCTGTATACGGCGGCGTAAGCCACTTTTCACTTCGTATTAGAAGTGGCAAAGAGTTTGATATGCAAAGTTTCGGTGAGGCGATAGAGTATGCCCACACAAGAGATAAAAAAGTATACGCTACCGTTAACGGCTTTCCTTTTAACTCTCAGTTATCGCTCCTTGAAAAGCATTTAGCCGCCCTTGCAGAGCTAAAGCCCGACGCTTTTATCGTCTCTACCCCCGGCGTCATAAAGCTTGCCAAAAAAGTGGCTCCGCACATCGATATTCATCTCTCCACGCAAGCCAATGTACTAAATTATATGGACGCTGAAGCTTATGCCGATATGGGCGTGACACGGATAATAGCCGCCAGAGAGTGCAGCATGAAAGATCTGGAAGGTATCAAAAAACACCTACCTCATCTTGAAATAGAGATTTTTGTACACGGCTCAATGTGTTTTGCCTACAGCGGTAGATGTCTTGTCTCCTCACTTCAGATGGGTAGAGTGCCAAATCGAGGAAGTTGCGCAAACGACTGCCGTATGCCTTACGAAGTGTTTGTCGAAAATCCTGAGCATAAGACGCTAATGAGACTCGAAGAGATACCCGGCGAAGGGACTTATCTATTTAACGCGAAGGACCTCAATCTATCCAAGCACATCAAAGAGATACTTGATAGCGGCGTGATAGATAGCCTCAAAATAGAAGGTCGCACAAAAAGTCTCTACTATGCGGCAGTTACTGCAAAGACTTATCGTAAGGCGATAGACGACTACTATGAGGGTATGTTTGACGGTGCGTTTTATGAAAATGAGCTAAATACGCTCAAAAATAGAGGATATACCGATGGCTATATCGTTTCTCGTCCTTTTGAAAAAGATGACGGGCAAAATCAAGAGACGGCCATGAGCGACGGCGACTTTCAGGTCAAAGGATTTGTGCCGGAGGATGGCGTATTTTTTTATTGTAAAGACAAGATATATCCAGGGGATGAGATAGAGATACTTCTGCCTGCAGGAGGCGTTGTGAATGAGTGTGATAATGATATTGGCAGGGTGTTTTATAGCGAAACTCAGCCTATCATCGTGTTCAAAAAAATAATTACAGAGAGCGAAAAAGAGCTTGACAGCGTGCATAGCGGCAATACCAACAAAATCTTTTTGCCGACGGCTTTTCCCGGATTTAGTTTTTTAAGAAAGAAGGAGATTTAAAAATGGCGTTTGTTTCTATTATTATGGGTTCAAAGAGTGATTACGATGTTATGAAGTCTTGCGCAGAGACGCTTGAAAAATTTGATGTCGCATATGAAATACTGGTATCTAGCGCTCATAGAAGTCCGGATAGGACTCATGAATATGTAAAAGAGGCGGAAGAAAAAGGGGCAAAGGTATTTGTATGTGCGGCAGGAATGGCGGCGCATCTTGCAGGCGTTGTAGCTAGCCTTACGACAAAACCTGTTATCGGCGTACCGATGAAAGGCGGCTTGATGGACGGTCTTGATAGTCTTCTTTCAACTGTGCAGATGCCGGGCGGTATGCCAGTGGCTACGGTAGCTGTGGGTAAAGCAGGGGCGACAAATGCGGCGTATCTTGCCCTCCAAATACTTGCGCTTAGCGATGAGGCAATCGCAAAAAAGCTACTGAAAGACAAAGAGAAAAAAGCAAAAGCGGTGGAAGAAGATTCTAAAACGATAGAGAAGAGAATTTAAGGAAAAGCGATATGGCGACTTGGATTTCACTAAGCGAGTTTGCATCGATGGCAATGAAAGACGCTAATGAGGTAGCCGCTCTTTGTGAAAATGGTGAGCTGGAGTGTAAAGAGGAAAACGGAGAGACTTTTATAGAGGTCACAAGCGGTACCGGTTTGGTGCTTAAGGGCACATCACCTCTCGCTGCGGGGGATGATGACAATAGGCAGATAAGCCACTCTTTTGCGGAAAAAACAATCGGTACTATTATAGCTTTCCATGAAAAAGTAATCGATGCAAAAGAGGAGACTCTTGAGGTATTGAGACGAGAAAATAAGTTTTTGAAAGAGGGGCTTATCTCTATGCAAGAAATCTATGATGAAGATAGAAAAACGATAGAGACCCTTACAAAACAGCTAGAAACAGCGCAAGAAGAGCTAGAATTTATGAAGAGAAAGTACAAGCTTATGTGGGGTCAGGTGGTAGAAAACCACGCAAAAAATGAGTAGTAGCGAAATAATAATCTTTGACCTCGACGGTACGCTCGTGGATAGCGGTGACAATATAGCCTCGGCCATTAACCACACAAGAGCGTCTTTTGGACTAGTTGCGCTTGAAAAAGAGTTTGTATTGGAGAAAATAAACTGCGACAACATAAATGCTGCAGAGATTTTTTACGGCACAAAAGAGTTTAGCCAAGAGCAAAGAGATATTTTTGAGCCGTACTACTATGAGATATGTGCTAACAATGTGCGACTTTATGAGAAAATAGATTTTTATTTGGAAGAGTTTCGCTCTCATGGTTTTAAAATGGCAGTAGCCACAAACGGCAAAAGCACATTTGCCAGAAAAATACTAGAGAGTGTCGGCATAGATAGCTATTTTGACATGGTGGTAGGTAGCGATAGCGTGGCTATGCCAAAGCCAAATCCACAGATGCTTCTAAAGATTTTGGATAGTTTTGAGACCAATGAAGGCTCAAATGTGCTTATGGTCGGCGATAGTATCAAGGATGTGAAAGCGGCTAGAGCGATCAAGATACCATCCGTTGTGGTGGAGTGGGGATTTGGTAGCGACAAGCCGACGGGCGATAAAAATTTGACACACACCGGCGAATTAAACTGGATAATAGATTTTTTTAAGGACTAATACAATGATTACTTTTAGCGAAATGTTTTTGAAGTTGCAAGAGTTTTGGATGAAAGAGGGGTGTTCTATCGTCCAGCCTTACGACTTGCCTGCCGGTGCGGGGACTTTTCATCCGGCTACACTACTCAGAAGCCTTGATAAAAAACCGTGGAGTGTGGCGTATGTGGCGCCAAGCCGTAGACCGAGTGACGGCAGATACGGCGAAAATCCAAATAGACTTGGAGCGTACTATCAGTTTCAAGTAATTATCAAACCTAGCCCGGAGGGAATACAAGAAAAATATCTCAAAAGCTTGGAGTTTTTGGGGTTAAATCTTGCAGAACACGATATCAGATTTGTTGAGGATAACTGGGAGTCTCCGACGCTTGGTGCATGGGGGCTTGGCTGGGAAGTTTGGCTTGACGGTATGGAGGTGACGCAGTTTACATATTTTCAGCAAGTTGCGGGAATAGCGTGTGAGCCTGTGGCTGTAGAGATAACATACGGTATGGAGAGACTTGCGATGTATCTGCAAGGGGTTGAAAATGTATATGAGCTTGCTTGGAATGACTCTTACAAATACGCAGATATACATTACGAAACTGAGAGAGAGTTTAGCGCCTACAACTTTGAGGTTGCAAATACGCAGATGCTTTTCCGCCATTTTGACGATGCGATAAGTGAGTGCAAAAACTGCCTTGAGCACGGTTTGCCACTCCCTGCATACGACCAGTGCATTATCGCCTCACACTGCTTTAACACGCTGGACGCTAGAAAAGCTATTTCGGTGACGGAGAGAGCCAACTTTATTCTAAAAATCAGAGAGCTTGCCAAATCAAGCGCAACGCTGTATAAAGAACAAGAAGAAGAGAGAGAAGAGAGGCTAAAAAGATTTCAATGAAACTAAGTGAAATCTACTCGTTTTTAAACTCTCTTAGCCCGTTTGAGTTGCAAGAAGCGTGGGATAATAGCGGTCTAATCATTGGAGATATGGGCGCAGAGATAGAAAAAATTTATCTTTCATTGGAGCCGACGATGGAGGTGCTTGCAGGGTTAGACGAGGGCTCTCTTCTTTTGACGCACCATCCGCTGATATTTTCACCACTAAAAAGGCTTGATTTTTCGGATGTGACCGCCAAGGCTCTTCGTCTAGCCGTGCAAAAAAATATCTCCATTATCGCAATGCACACCAACTACGACAAAACACATCTAAATGAGTATTTTGCAACTCAAATTTTGGGGTTTAAAGAGATAAAAAAAGATGGTTTTCTTCTTTATGTCGATGGAGACTTTCAATTTGAAGATTTGATAGAACTCATAAAAAATAGAGTCGGACTTGAATCGCTAAATTGTGTAGAAAAAGATGGAAATATCTCCAGGATAGCAATAGTAACGGGCAGCGGAGCATCTTTTTTGTCAAAAATCGACGCTGATTGTCTTATTACCGGAGATGTCAAATATCATGACGCAATGTATGCAAAAGAACAAAATATGGCGCTGATAGATGTAACACACTATGCCTCAGAGGCCGTATTTGTCGACTCTATAAACGAAAATTTGAAAATTTTGCCTATTAAGGTTATAATATCAAATTCAAAAAACCCGCTTAAAAACATTTAAGAGACAAAAACTTCAAGGAATACGATTTATGAATCAAGAGCTTAGAAAAATTATAGAGCTTGCAAAGATTGACCTAGAGATAGACTCTTTCGGCCCGAAAGAAGAGTCGCTAAAATCAGAGCTTAATAAGCTTGTAGAAAAATCAAACGGTATAAAAGCTAAAATAGAAGAGCTGGAGGGCGAGGCAAAAGAGTGTAAGTTTAAATCAAACAAACATGACGCACATCTAAAAGAGCTCTCTTCAAAGCTTGCGGATATATCAAAAAAATCTTCAACGCTAAAAACGGAGAGAGAAATAAAAGCTCTTCAGATAGAAGAGGAGATTGCAAGAGAACAGGTCGCTTTTGCTAATGAAGAGATAGCTAGGTTGGATACCGTAGAACACGCAAAAAAAGATGAAGCAAAAAAACTTGAAGAGTCACTGGGCGAGATAGCGGAGCAGATAAAAAGCTTTGAAGTTTCATTGTCGGGAGATCTTAAGATTCTTGAAGAGTCAAAAAAAGATGTTTACTCAAAAAAAGATAAGCTTGTTTTTGAGATCAACCCAAAAGTCTACTCCTTCTATCAAAAAATTAAGAGATGGGCGGGTACATCAACCGTTGTTCCTGTTGTGGGTAAAGCTTGTAGTGGTTGTAATATCCAGATAACCGACAATGATTATAGAAAAGTAATCAGAAGCGATGAAATAATGACATGCTCAAACTGCGGTAGAATTCTATACCTAGATGAGACGGAGATTGAAAACGGTTAACTGTAAAAAACTGGGGATTTTCTCCCTGGTTGCCGTTTATTATATTTTTGCCCTTTTTCTCTATATTGTATCCCTTCCATTTCTGCTCTATCTAGTTTTTAAACCAAAATATAAACAATCAATTCCGTCACGATTTTTTCTCTATCGCAATCCGCCTCTTAAAAAAAGCGACATTTGGTTCCATTCGTGTTCGCTAGGCGAAACGAAAGCCGTAATACCGCTTGCTAAACGCTTCGATAGTTTTGGTTTTAGTGTTATTACAAATACCGGTTTTGAAGAAGCGGGTGCAGCCACCACAAATGCTAGATTTTTGCCATATGAGTTATTTTTACCTTTTTGGGTAAGTTGTACAAAAGTTTTGGTTGTAATGGAGGCCGAGCTTTGGTTATTGCTTTTTGTGTCGGCAAAAATGCGTGGAGCAAAAACGGCTCTCATTAATGCCCGTATTAGCGAGAGGTCATATCCAAAATATAAAAGATTTGCATTTTTTTATAGGGCGCTTTTTTGTTTTGTGGATGCGGTATTTGCGCAGAGTGAGGTGGATAAGGCAAAGCTTGAAGCACTCGGCGCCAAAAATGTAAAAGTGGTCGGCAATATCAAGCAGTTTGTCGGCAATTACGATATAAGCGAAATACAAAGCGACGAGCGTAAAAACTTCGTAGCGGCCAGTACACATGAAGGCGAAGAGGTTGTTGTTTTGGAGTCGTTTAAGGCGGCAGGGTTGCTCGGCAAAGAACGCCTTGTCATTGTGCCTAGACATCCGGAGAGGTTTGATGGCGTGGCGGCTTATCTGCGAGATGTTGCCGTTGAAAATTCGCTTACATTGTCAAGGTTTAGTGAAGATAGAAGTATGCTAGCCGATATAGTGCTAGTGGATAAGATGGGCGAGCTGATAAATGTATATGCAAAAGCGTATTTAGTTGTCCTCGGCGGAGCTTTTGCAAATGTAGGCGGACACAATCCATTGGAGCCTGCTTATTTTGGCGTAAAGCTCATTAGCGGTACGCATATTTTTAATCAGCAAGCTTCTTTCGAAAAGGTAAAAAACGAGTATTTGTGCGTCTCTTCGGAGCTCACAAGTTTGCTTGCTAATCATGAAAAGCTTTTAAAAAGTGAAGTTTTTGGACTTGAAGATGCTATCGGCGAGACCGAAAAGGGGATTCGTGAGCTATTTGAAAGATAAGGGTGATTTTGTAGAGCTGACGCTAAAAATAGTTCCAAATGCCAAAAAGACTGAACTGGTTGGAGTAGAAAACGATGCTATAAAACTTCGTCTTTCGGCATTACCGATAGAGGGCAGGGCAAACGAAGAGCTTGTGGCTTTTTTTTCAAAGAGCTTCAAGATTGCAAAGCGGGATGTGGAGATAATAAGCGGAGAACTTGGGCGCAACAAAAGAGTAAGAGTGCCAAAAAATGAGAAAATATTAGACTTTTTAAGGGTATTAGAAAATGAACAGAGATAAAAAAACAAATCCGAGACCGGCTAAGACGCTAGGAGCTAGGCCAAAAAAAGCGGAAGCAAAAAAGCAGTCCAAACACATCGGCGATAGAAGTGGACAAAGAGTAAAAGTTTCGGCTGCGGCAAGAATTGAAAAAAGAGTAGAAAAGCCGGAAAAGGTTGCCGAGACAAAATATAGCGGCGAGATGGATAAGGCTTCTAATATTCTTGCAAAACAATTAGAAATTTCCGTCGGTAAAGCAAAAGATATGATAGATAGGGGTCTAGTATTCTCTTACGGTAAAAAAATCATGATAGCAAGAGCGATGATGCCGATAAATACAGAGTTTAAGGTTGAAAAACTACTAAAACCGAGAGTAATATTTGAAAATGCCGACTTGATAGTCGTCGACAAGCCTCCATTTATGACGAGCGATGAAGTCGAAGTATCGCTTGGCGCTACGCTTATACATAGACTGGACAAAGATACTAGCGGCGTACTGGCTTTGGCAAAAAACGAAGAGTATCTAGCAAAAGCAATAGAGGCTTTCAAAAAAAAGGAAGTTTATAAAGAGTATATAGCGATAGTGCAAGGCGTAGTTGCCGAGGGTGGCATAATAGACGAGCCGCTTCTTATCAAAAAGGGAAGCAGTGCCAGAGCAATTATTGACAGAAAGTTTGGCAAAAGCGCAAAAACTATATATGAGCCGCTAGAGATGATGAGCAAAAAAACAAAACTAAAAGTAGTTATTGAAACTGGCAGAACACACCAGATAAGAGCGCATATGAAATTTTTGAAACACCCGATACTCGGTGATACGACATACGGTGGAGCAGAGGCAAAAAGGATGATGCTTCACTCAAAAATTTTGAAACTTTTGGGGCAAGAGTTTAAGGCTGAAGAGCCGAAAGATTTTATACTTAGGGAGTGATGAGGCTTTAAGCTACTTTTAACTAAAATTTCACCCTTAAATATTTTGTATAAATTATAATTTGTCATGGAGAATAGATAATTTGTTTGCTAGCCTAACCGATTCTTTTAGAAGCGCTGTTAACAAGATAAGATTTTCAGATGATGAAAAGTCGCTCAAAAAAGCTCTCGAAGAGCTTAAAAAGTCACTTCTAAAATCTGATGTTCATTATAAAGTAACAAAAGATTTATTACATAAAGTAGAAATAGATACAAAATTAGCCGGAATCGGTAAGCAAAACTTTATGACAGCTTTGCAAAAAAACCTCCTAGAGACTCTAAGCGTAGCGGGAAATCAGGGCTTTGTATTTGCACCAAAATCGCCTACGGTCATACTTATGGCTGGTCTTCAAGGCTCAGGCAAGACTACTACTACGGCAAAACTGGCAAACTTTTTAAAACAAAAAAACAAAAAAGTTCTTATGTCGGCGTGTGACCTGCAAAGGGCGGCGGCGGTAGAGCAGCTAAAACAGCTTGGGGCTCAGATAGAAGTCGATGTTTATTTTGAAGAGGGTGAACAAAATCCTGTCAAAGTGGCAAAAGGCGCTCTCATCAAGGCGCAAAAAGAGTTTTA
>DIZY01000041.1:0-201 GCA_002428055.1 Helicobacteraceae bacterium UBA6016 | reverse complement strand
GCGATAGAGCCGTTCGAGACATTTTATGTGGCAGACTCTCTTTCGGGTCAAGACGGCGTACGAAGTGCCGAGAGCTTTAACGCTCAAATCGGCATAAACGGCGTTATCCTCTCAAAGTTTGACGGCGATTCAAAAGGCGGTGTAGCTCTAGGTATCGCTAGTCAAATAGGCGTACCGTTAAGATTTATCGGTATGGGCGAA
>DIZY01000050.1:37494-59087 GCA_002428055.1 Helicobacteraceae bacterium UBA6016 | reverse complement strand
AGTTGTTTGGAATTTTGTGGGCATTATAGTTTTCCACCTCCGTACCTAATCACAGTTTATATATTTTATAGGATTTGCAGAGCCTTTTTCATAATTTCACAAATATCTGATTTATTTGCTGAATCAACTACACAATTAACATGGGCAAATACACGGTTGCCCCTGCCTTTTCCAACATAAAACACCTTAAATTACCTCTCTTTGGCGTCGCATAGCTCTGCGTATAGTAACGACTATCTAATCAAATCATAATGAGCATCATAAAGAAATTCGTACCTACATAAGTTAAACTTTGAAACTATATCTTTTATTGTAATTTCATTTGAAATATACCGCTTATTCATAAATATAAGAGTTTTTTTGTGATAGTCGTCCCATATGACCCTGCCTCTTGGTACATAACTGTACATTTTATCTTTATACTTTTTGGGTACTAAAGCATCATTAGAATTCCAGTATGTAGAGTGACTGACGTCAACCAGTTTATACTCATCGTATGATTTAGCTAAATCTCTTAATTCTTGATAGTCCATAAATATTTTACTGGTATCTGGTTCTATCCAGAATATACCTACTTTATCTGTAGATTCAAATATACTATCCCGCTGATTCATTTTTTTTATTAAATCTATGAAATTCATATAGTATCGCTATTCCACTCCCTTCATCTTCTCCACAAACTCCGCTGTAAGCTTCTCGACTTCTTCTCTAAGCGGCTCTGGTGAGAGCACGAGAAGATTTGGTATCCAATAAAACACGGTAGGGATAATCTCAAACTCATTTGTAACTATCACGCTTAACTCTATGCTTCCGTCGGGGTCGGTTGAGATTACTCTTTGGGAGTTTGAGATTGGGCGGCGGTAGAAGTATTTGGCTATCTTTTTATCCGCCCATAGCCTCACCTCAAAGCTCTCTTTATTTGCGTCAAACCAGACATTTACGGCGTTTTGCAGTTTTTCTTTGAGGGCTTTTTTGATTGTAAATGTCTTGTCGGTCATAGATATGTTTGAGATGGCTTTGAGGTAGTATTTTTTGATTACGCCGTCTTTCACATCCTCCGCCAATAGATACCAAAAGCCGTCAAAGCAGATAAGCTTAAGTGGTTTGGCTTCGACATCATACGACGAGCCATTAATCTCATATCTGTATTTGATAATTGCCGCTTTACCCATGGCAACTTCGATGAAAAGCACCTCATCTGCCTTATCGGTCACATCCTCAAAGTGTACACTTGCGTATAGATGCTCTTCGCTATCTACTCTTTTGATATTAGAGAGGATTTTTTTGGCTTTCAGGGCAAAATTGCTCCCCATTCCCTCTGATAGTTTTTCTAGCACATCAAGCACAAGCGCTTCGTCGAAGTTTTTTAGAGTCGTTGTGTCACCGCCTAGCCTTACAAGCCTTCCCTCCCTCTCAAGCCTGACCCCCATATTTAGCTGACTTAGAAGCTCTGGAAGCCTTCTATTTATATCTCTTTGTATGGTCTTTGCGTCACATCCGTAATCTTTTGACAGCTCTTTGATGCTTAGCTTCTCTCCAGACTCCAAGCGTCTGAGTATGTCGCTTAGGCGCTCCATTACTTTATAATCTGGTGTTTTTGAAACGGACATCTGTTTTGACCTTTTGCGCTTTTTATGATTTTAGCGTACTAGCTACTAATTTCAAACCTAAAATTTATTATGCTTTTTAAATTTCAAATACTCATCCAATAGCATCTGTATATTTTTGGCTCCAACTGGGTTTTGAGAGTGTACTTTAAAGGCAAAATCAGATGGAAATTGTATGATTTTGCTTATATCGGACTCAACTAGCCATTTTGCGAAGTCATAGCCGCTTGGTAGTAGCTTGCCGTCTTTATCAACACCCAAATCATGGTCAAACGATACAAATATTGGCATACATGTCGATAGAATAACTTTTTTAGCCTCCTCTACGCTTCGAATAACGATAAAATCCTCGTCAACTGGCATCCTAAGGTCGTCTATATAAAGTTTCCACGGACACTTAATCATCTAAAACAACCTGCTCTATCTGGGCCTCTGGATGCTCGGCAAACCACTGTTTTACAACCAGATAAGCTTCATCTTGTGTTAGCTTGGAGCGATAATTTTCATCATCAAAATAGACATACTCATCGGCATAGGGCACGGCAAACTCATCATCTGGAATCTCAAACTCTTTTAAATTACCGATTTCATCTTCAAATAATACAATCAACACGCCGCCAAAACAACCGGTCATCCCTGCCCTATCAAAATTTCCATGCAGATTCGAAGACTGTAGTCCAAATGTATAGCATCGATTACATCCGCATTTATTAAATATTTTATAACTTTTAAGCTCTTCCATCCATTCCGAAACCCTACCGCCCTTAATATATGCGGCTGCAAACGATATAAAAGCATGTGTTTTCGGAAAATTTATAAGCGGAACTTCTTTGTTCATTTTTTATCCTTTGCACGATATTCAATACCCAAGAACCAGAACACCCCTGCTCTGCCCTATGGCATATGACGGCATTAGTTGCAATACATAGTCATACTCAAACCTGCCGGTGATAGCCTCAAACTGCGTTAAAGCCCTAAAAAGAGTGCTTAGTTGTTCGTTTGTAGAGGCGCATAGCGACAAGAATACTTTGTTTGCCTTTCTAATAGATAACGGTGATAAACTATCTATGAGTTCGTCCATTATCTGGGAAATACCAATATCTCTTCTATAGCCGGAGTTTATGGCGGCTATTTTTTTAGAGCCTTCAAATACCGTATGCAGATTATCCAAAGAATCAAAACTTGCGTCAAACCCGCCCGATAGCTGATACGCCCCTTCATGTAGCTGCCATGCGATAAGCGCCAATGCATTACTGTCAAAATCAACATCGACGCAAAATGCCTCAGAAGCATTTAGCGATATTTCCGGATGACCAACCATATTTCATCTCCAAAAGTTATTATTTGGAAAATTATGCGATATATCACGGACAATATTGTGTCTGGTTTTGAAAGATGTGCACAAGCGGTGCGTTTTTTTGTCGGCTACAGACCAAATCCTACTTTTTAGAGCCTGAGAGATAAAAAATAGGCATGTAAGGCGCAAAAAAAGGAGTCTACTTCGCCTCCCTCGNNCATCTCGACATGAAGCCCATCGTGTCGCTCTCTTTTTCGCCCTCTTCGCCAAATACATACTTATATATCTTCGCTAGTTCTTCTCTCGCATTTTTGTACTCTTTATCGCTTCTGAATATCACTTTTTGCATATCTTTTGTCTCAATATTTTGCAGATACACGGAGTCGTCTCTTTCAAATACTATGTCGTCAAAGACTGCGATAGTCGGCTCTTCTATCTTGTTCATCACTAGCAGTTCGGCTACGACGGGGAGGTTTTTTTGGTATTCGTACTCCGCTTTTAATAGCTCATCTTCGGCAAAAAATATCGGATTTGTCGCTTTCACCTCTTTTAGCTCTCCCGCAAGATATGTGTGCGTCCCCAGTCTCTCCACATCTTTGTCTGTTTTTACCATGTGGTTTTCGTCGTTGTTTCTGAAGATTATCTGCTCGGTTAGATTGCCTTTTAGCTCTTTGTATCTATCCATGCCCATTTTGTATATCATCTGCGACTCGTTTTGGATGGCGAGGATTAGCTCTACTTTTGCCTCTCTGAGTATGTCTGTGGCAAGCTCCGTGTTTTTGTCCACTACCCTGTTTGCCTCGTCGATAAATATCGATACGGGAGTTTTGCGTGGCTGCTTTGCTCTTTTTGAGAGGTTGAGGACTATCGACTGGTTCAGGGCGTTTATCATCTGATTGGTTAGAAGCGAGGTGTTGACGATGATTATCTTGCCGTTGTTTAGCTCCTCGATGATGTCGCACTCATGTTCGCTAAAAAAGCTGTAGTCGTAGAAGTGCTTTAGCGAAGACTCTAGCGAAAATATAACGCCGTAGTTGCCGGAAAAATCGTCGCTGATAGAGACCGCCATCGACTTGTAGCTATCAAGCATCGCAAAGCTATTATCAAGCTCCTCAATACGAAGAAGCGCCTCCTCAAACCCCTTTTGTACGGCAGGCCATTCGCTCTCTATGTTTTGGTTGGCAAACTCTTTTTTCATTTTTGAGGCAAAAGCGGCGATGAGTCTATCTTTGAGAAAAGCGACAAGCATCGGGTGACCGTCGGTAAACGAGCATAGCTTTTTTACGGTACGGACGCACGAGTACAGCGATGCAAAAGATGCGCTTGTCGGATACTCGAAAGCTTCGGCGTGGTAGTCGCTGACAGGGAGCGAATGGTGCTCTATTTTGGATATTTTGTCGTTAAAGTCTACGGAGTAGCGAAACGAGAGCTTTGGAAACTCGATACCAAGCTCCACAAACGAGTCTTTAACCTTGCCTATCCTGCGGATGACACGCACGATGTTGGAGCCAAGAGTCGCCGCCGCCGAGTGCCAAAATACACCCTCCGTATCTCTTTGGCTGATAAGCGCAAACAACAATGCGTAAATCTCTTTGACAGTCATATACTCAAACGGATTTGTCTTTTTACCCCACGGCGTGCCTATCTCTATCACATCACTGAGTCTATCCGCTTCAAGGGCAAGCTTTTTGACGCCTAAATGCAGATTGCCTTTGAAATCGTATGTAAGAATGCCGTGGTTTTTTGCTATTCGGTCTTTGATATTTGGAAGTATAAAGCCCGTAGTCTTACCGCTTCCCGTCTCTCCGATACAAAGAGCGTGAGTAAACTCGTCTTTAACGATTGGCGTTAACTTTTCAAAGCTTTGCGTAGCGTCTAAAAATCCAAGTGTAGAAGCCATATAAAGCCTTCTTTTTTAGGGGTATTTTGCCTAAAAAAAGTTTTATATTTAAATGATATGTAGTAGACTTGCAAAAAATTTCAAAGAGGTATCAATGCTCAAAAAACTACTCGTCATCGGAGCGCTAAGCGCATGTGCATTTGCTCAAATCACAGTCACGACTACAATATACCCACTATACAGCGTAGTAAAAGAGGTTGGCGGCAAAAGCGTAAAACTCAACAATCTTATACCGTTTGGGGTAGAGCCGCACGATTTTGAGCCTACCGCAAAATCAATGGCGATGCTAAGCAAAAGTGATTTGTTTATTACAAGCGGCGATGTGATGGAGCCTTGGAGCGCAAAAATCATCAACTCTCTAAAGATAAAAGACAAAACTGTGGATATGAGCAAATCAGTCAAGCTCTTAACACACAAGGAGTTCAAAGGCGGCAAAGTATACGACCCGCACTACTGGCTTAGTTTTGATAACTATATATTGATGATTAAAGAGACGGCGGCTCTTCTATCCAAAAAAGACCCCGCAAACGCAAAAGTATATAGCTCAAACGCCGAGGCGTATCTCAAAAAAGTGACAGCACTGCAAGCTGAGTATCAAGCCCTCAAAAACTGCAAAAATAAAAAAGTAGTAGTCAATCATAAAGCTTTTGGGTATCTAGCTAACGACTACGGTATTACGCAATACTCTATTTCAGGTATGACGCCGGAGTCCAAACCCTCCGCAAGGCAGATAGCCCAACTAATCGAAATTGTCAAAAAAGAGAAGATTAACACTGTATTTTTTGAAGAGTTTGCTAGCGACAAAGTAGCCAAAACAATCGCCAAAGAGGCAAATGCAAAAACAGACGCACTAAGACCGGTTGAGAATATTACAAACGAAGAAAACAGCAAAAATATAGGCTATATAGAGATAATGAGTACAAACCTAGAAAAACTCAAAGGTGCTATGGATTGCAAGTGAATTTCACCGATGCGGTAATAAACGCTAAAGGGCTTTGTTTTAAAAGTGTTTTACAAAATATCAGCTTTACCGTCAAAAGAGGCGACTATACAGCCATCATAGGACCAAACGGAGGCGGCAAAAGTACGCTTGTGCGACTGCTTCTAGGGCTTTTGGAGCCTACAAGCGGCAATATAACGCTCTTTGGTAAACCGCAAAATAAGTTTCGAGATTATCAAAACATTGGATATGTGCCTCAAAAAGCAGCTCAAATGGACATCAACTTTCCCATAACTGTCGAAGAGGTCGTAAGGCTCGGTATCGCCCATAAAAGCTCTTTGTTTCATAGGCAAAAGGCCGAGGATTTGGAGCACATAGAAAATATAATGGAAAAGATGGGAATATCTGATCTAAAAGAGAGACGGGTATCGGAGCTCTCCGGTGGGCAAAGACAGAGAGTGATGATAGCCAGGGCGCTTGTTAGCCGTCCGCAAATTTTGATTTTGGATGAGCCGAATACAGGCGTTGACACTCATTCACAGCGCAAGTTTTACGACCTTTTAAAAGAGCTAAATCAAGAGGAGAAGATAACTATTCTTTTCATAACTCACGATTTGGGTGTTATAGCCGACGATGTAAACAGCGTACTGTGTATCAACCAAACCCTTTTGGCGTGCCACAACCCGCATGAACTGCTAAGCTGTGACGAGATGAGCAAAATATATGGCGCAAATATGCATGTAGTCTGTCACCACCACTAAGGGATATGATGGAAATTTTTGAATACTCTTTTATGATTAAAGCTTTTTTGGCAGGCTCTATCATCGCTGTACTGGCGTCGTCATTGGGGCTTTTTGTCGTTGTTAGACGCTACTCGATGCTCTCGGATTCGCTTGCCCATATATCGCTGCTCGGCGTGGCTTTAGGATTTTTATTTTCAATCTCTACTACATGGAGCGCAATCGTCATAGCCGTGTTAGCCTCATGGGTAATAGAGTATCTTCGGCGAAATCACAACATCTACTCAGACTCCATCCTCTCCATTTTCTTATCGGGCTCTCTTGCTCTTGCTATTATCGTCGTCTCGCTATCGGACGCATTTAACGCCTCGCTGTTTGACTACCTGTTTGGCTCTATCGTGGCTGTTAGCGAAGAGGATATTTGGGTGATTTTCGGCTTTGGAACGCTTAGTATATTGTTTATCGCAAACTACTATCAAAAGCTTATTTTTACGGCTTTTGACGAAGAAGCGGCGGAGGCATCGGGAATCCATACCGAGCGGCTAAACTATCTGCTTGTCTCTTTGGTCGCAGTCACTATAGGTCTCTCCATCAAAATAGTCGGAGCGCTTCTTATCGGCGCTTTGATGATAATACCGGTCATAGCGGCAATGCAGTTTCGCAAAAGCTTTTTTATCACAGGGTTACTCGCCGTAGTTATCTCCGTATCATCGGTAATCATCGGGCTTACACTCTCTTTTTATGCCTCGTTGCCTAGCGGCGCTACCATCGTAGTCGTGGCGCTTTTACTATTTTTGATAAGTTTGGCTTCAAAAATATTAAACTTTTTTTGAATAATTTTAAGAATAGTATTAAAAAAAATGAGCTACCATCGATAGAATATAATTAACATCAAAAGGCCAAAAATAAGTAATGAACCAAACGAAATATCCACTAATAACAAAAAAAGAACTGCTAGCCCTTTTCGTGCCGATAGTAGCTCTTGCGCTACACTCCGCTGCATGGCCATTCGTAAAACCTCATATCTGGTTTGCTTTTTATACTTCGCTTTATATTAGCGCCCGCATTGGGGGTGAGAGAGGTGGGATGTATGCCACTTTTTTTACTGCAATACTAGTCTATCTCTTTGAACTAAAACCGATACTCGGTCTTGTAAAGACAAATTTCGGCGATTATGTATCTATGGTATTTTTTATTTTTATAGGGATTGTATTTGCAAAAACGCAAGGCAAACTAGATGCGCAACTACGAGAGCTAAAAATCTCAAATCAAAAACTAAAAGAGAATAAAGAACACCTTGAGTCTATAATAAATAATGGGCCGGAGTGCATCAAAATAATAGATAGCAATGGGCGACTACTTAGAATGAATCCGGCCTGTCTGGAGATGATAGAGGCGACATCGATAGAGCAGATAGCAGGCAAGAGTATCCTTGAGATCGTAGCTCCGGAGTATCGCGCCGAATATGAAGCGATGCACAAAAGAGTGCTTGCAGGCGAGCTTATGCATATAGAGTATGAGACAATAGGACTAAAGGGAGGACGCAGACACCTTGAAACAACGGCGGCTCCGATGGAAGAGGACGGCAGAATAGTCCATCTAGCCGTCACGCGAGACATAACTGAGAAAAAAATTATGGAAGAAAACCTAAGATCAATAAACAGACATCTACATGAAACAATCAAGGCCGAGACTGAAAAGAGACTCGAGCAAGAGAGGCTTTTGATACAGCAATCAAAAATGGCGTCAATGGGCGAAATGGTAGGTGCAATAGGACATCAATGGAGGCAGCCGCTAAACGCTCTTGGGCTTTATATACAAGATCTGCCTATGGCGTATAAATTCGGCGAACTAGACGAAAAATATCTGGAAAACTACAAAGCCACGACAATGGATTTAATCAAAAATATGTCCAGTACGGTAGATGACTTCAAAAACTTCTTCTCTCCAAACAAAAAAGCAGAACAGTTTTTTGTTGAAGATGCAGTAAGTGAAGCGCTAAAGATACTAGCATCGCAACTAAAAGCGCACAATATTGAGGTCAGACTTGATACTACGGATGCAAATAAACACCAATATGTTTGCTTCAAAAATGAACTAAAACAGGTGCTTTTAAACATTTTTGCAAATGCAAAAGATGCTATTTTGGATAAAAATATAAAAAATCCATTTATAAAAATAGACATCACGCAAAACGAAACCGTACTCCTAATCTCAATAGAAGACTCAGCAGGTGGAATCCCTGAGGATATAATAGGCAAAGTGTTTAACTCATACTTTACCACAAAAGAAGAAACCAAGGGCACCGGCATCGGTCTGTATATGTCAAAACAGATAGTCGAAGAGAGCTTGCACGGAAAGCTAAGCGTTCACAATACAAGTAACGGTGCATGCTTTGAAATAGAGTTGCCGATAGGTTTATAATCCCCCTAAAAATCCAAACAACTTTTTTACCAGTCAGCTTCAATCAAGCGATATAAAACAAATAGTTTTTAGGAGTAAAAAATTATGAGCGCCAAGAAAAAGACATACAGCGCTGATTTTAAAGCCAAGGTGGTCTTGGAGTTACTATCTAGCGATCAAACGCTTCACAAGCGTTTGAGTCATCCAAGATGAGTTCTGAATACAAAAAAGAGATAGATGAGCTACGAGAGAGCAACGACAAACTGGCAAAAGCACTGGGAAATACTACTGTCGAGAGGGACTGGGCAGTAAAAAAGCTAGAGAGCTTGGACTCATTAAATAAAAAGTCTTTGATGGACACCCAAGCTAAAACATTATCTCTATCAAAGCAGTGCAATATTCTAGGTGTCAGTAGAGCTAAAAGAGGTGGAAAATGCTGCTTAATACAGATTTTTCGAGATTAAAGATGAAAAGTCAAAAAGTTGTCTTGAGAAATAGGGGCAGTTTAATTTTGAAAATTAGGGTTTTTTGGAGAGAAGATTAAAAATTTTGTTTTAAATTGATAGTGTAATCTGCATTAGTGTTGCATTGCACTTCTTTTTTTGACATACCGATATATTTTTTTATATACTTCGCAATCCAAGGAAACAAAAATGATTTATTTTTCAGATAGCGAAATTGATAGTTTTATAGGCGAAGATTCGCCGTATTTTGATTTGACGGCGGAGCTTTTGGAGATTAGCGGTGAGGCTAGCGTCTCTTTTTTGGCAAGAAATGACGGTGTGGCAAGCGGCGTTGAGGAGGCGGCTAGAGTGTGCGAGAAGCTCGGACTTTTCACGAATATCACAAAGCCCTCCGGCGAAATACTTCAAAACGGCGACCTGCTTTTGTCGGCAAAAGGGAGTGCAAAAAGCGTACTGAAAGCGTGGAAGCCATCCCAAAATATCCTAGAGTACGCCTGTGCCGTAGCGACGCAGACGGCAAAAATGATAGAGCTGATTTGCTCCGTGTCGCCGCAGACGCACTTTGCCACCACTCGCAAAACTATTCCACTTACAAAAAAATTGGCGCTAAAAGCTGTGTTAAACGGTGGTGGCGGAGCACATAGATTGGGCCTCTCAGAGAGCGTACTGATTTTTGCGCAATATGCTGCTCTTGCCGGATTATCGCTTGAGGAGTGTGTAAAAAAAGCAAAAAATGCAACAAAAGAGCATAAAATAGCCGTAGAGGTCAAAAATACGGAAGATGCAAAAAAAGCCGCAAAAGCGGGGGCGGATATAATCCAATGCGACAAGCTGACACCGGATGAGATAAAAGAGGCTGTGTCTGTCGTAAAGTCGATAGATGAGCGAATTGTGCTGATTGCTACGGGCGGCATCAATCTTCAAAATGCGGCGCTTTATGCGCAGGCAAAACCGGATATTATCGTCTCTTCTAGTGTATATTACGCCAAACCCTACGACATAAAAGTAGATATTAAATAAAATACCGAAAAAACTTTAGGCTTTTTAGTATTGGACAAACAAATAATCACAAAGCTTGGCTATAATTTCGGCTTTAGAGACGGCTTTTGCGACGAGTGCGGCGGTAGATGCTGTACGGGGACAAGCGGCTATATCTGGATAAGTGAAGATGAAGCGCAAAAAGCGGCTTCTTTTTTGCTTATGGATATACAAAGTTTTGCAGACGCATATCTGTTTGCCGCAAAAGGCAGACTCAGTATACGAGAAAAAGAGTATAACGGCGCTCATGCATGCATATTTTTTGACGAAAAAGAGAAAAACTGTTCTATATACGATGTAAGGCCGACGCAGTGCCGTACATTCCCCTTTTGGGATTATTTCAAAACACACAACGAAGAGGCTTTAAACGAATGTCCCGCATTAATTACGCTCTGAGTATTTTCTTATTGTCTTCTATATTTTACGGTTGCGCGCCAAAAACTGAGATAATAAATAACTCAACTACGGAAGTAAACGCTTCTATCGATACGGCCAACGAAAAAAACAGGACAGCTCCTCTTGTTGCCGACGAAGCTGCATTTTTTATGGCTGCCGTAGATGCAATCGACGGCAAAGAGTATGAGAAAGCGGCAGCGTATCTGAATGTACTCTACAAACAGACCGGTAAAAAACAGTATCTGATGGAGCTAGTCAAGATATATTCAGCGGCGGGAGAGTTTGAGGCGGCAAAAACGCTTCTTATATCAGCCATAGCCAAAAATGATGATGATTTAGACACAAAAAAAATGTTGGCGGCAAATTATATAGGGCAAAAAGAGTACGCAAAGGCGCTTGAGGTGGCAGAGGCAATAGCCGCAAGAAGCAAACAAAAAGAGGATTACGATACCGCAGGAAGTATCGCGTATGTCGTAAACGACTACAAAACGGCGCAAAAATATTTTAAACTCTCATATACTCTCAAGCCTGACCATATAACGGCAGACAGAATAGCCTCGATACTTTTTTTGGAGAAAAAAGGCGGCGAGGCAACCGCATTTTTGGATACGCACATTAGGATGTTTGGGTGCTCAAAATATCTTTGCGAGAGACTAGCCGGCGCATACATAGATAGAAACGACCAAAGAGGCGCACTTGAGGTGTATAAGAAGCTGTATTTTAAGATAAAAGACGCAAGATATATTAAAAAAATTATTGAGCTAAGCGTGGCAGGCTCGGATGTGAATGGGCTGATAGCTTTTCTTAAAAAAAGCAAAAAAGACGATGTGTTGCTCTTTGAGGCTTATAAATACAAAAAAGATAATAAAAATGCCGCAATACTTGCCGCAAAACTATACGCCAAAACAAAAGACTTAAACTATTTGGCGCAATCGGTAATTTATAAGTTTGAGAGTTATCCGGAGAAAAAGCCGCACTGGCTCGTAAAAGAGAGCGTGAAAAACCTTGAAATAGTAACAAACGGTATGCAAAACGATGTATACGACAACTATCTAGGCTATCTGCTTATAGACTACGATATAGACACGGCTAGAGGCGTAGAGCTTGTCAAGAGGGCGCTAGGCAAAGACCCTACATCTATATATTACAAAGACTCACTGGCTTGGGGCTATTACAAGCAAAAAAAATGCGCCGAAGCAAATGAGATAATGAAGGCAATAGCCGTAGAGCTAAAAGACGATAAAACAGTAATAGAGCATTTTGAGGCAATAAAAAAATGCCTTGGGGGACAGAAGTGATACTTGATAAGATAATAAAACAGACAAAAGAAGATTTGGAAAAAAGAAAGAAGGATTTTGGGGAGGAGTGGCTTGGAAGAAGCCTCGCTTACAATCCGTATGCGCCCAGAGATGTTAAAAAAGTACTTGCAAGCACCGATGAGAATAGATATAGAATAATCGCTGAGGTCAAAAAAGCCAGTCCATCAAAAGGGGTTATAAGAGAGGATTTTGACCCGATAGCAATAGCCAAAGAGTATGAGGCAGGCTTTGCTGACGCCTTGTCTGTGCTTACCGAGCCTCACTTTTTTCAAGGCGACTTAGAGTATCTACCGCAAATTCGTCGCTATGTACCCATGCCGCTTCTCAGAAAAGATTTTATTGTGGATGAGTATCAGATACTTGAAGCTCTTGTGTATGGAGCTGATTTTATACTCCTTATTGCAAAGGCGCTCTCCTCGGCGGAGCTAAAAAAGCTTTACGAATATGCTTTAAATATGGGGCTGGATGTGCTTGTCGAAGTACATGACAAGGAAGATCTCAAAAAAGCGATGTTTGCAGGGGCCTCAATTATCGGCATAAATCACAGAAATTTGGAGACATTCGAGATGGATATGAGTCTTAGCGAGCAGCTAATACCGCTCATTCCAAATGGCAAAATAATAGTCGCCGAGAGTGGAATAGACAATTTTGAGACGGTAAAAAATCTAAGCTCAATCGGAGTGGACGCATTTCTCATCGGGGAACATTTTATGAGGCAACAAAATATAGCTACAGAGGTAAGACGACTAAAGGGATTAGAGTAGGGTAACCTTATTCTTTCCTTCCTGCTTTGAAATATATAAAGCATCATCCACTCTTTTTAGGACCGAATCTTTGTCGTCTTCCGTCTCCAAAGCGGTCACTCCGAAGCTACAGGTAAGCCTTCCGATAGTCTCAAAAATATTTGCCTCAATAAGCTCTCTTAGGCTCTCAGCCAGACTCGCCGCACCCTCTATATGTGTTTGCGGAGCTATGACAAGAAATTCCTCGCCGCCCCATCTGCATATAGTATCTATTTTTCTGAGATTTGCTTTTAGTAGTCCGGCGATACTTTTTAGTGTCATATCGCCTATTTGATGACCGTATGTATCGTTAATACTTTTGAAGTTATCTATATCTATCATGATTAGCGAAAATTTAACACCGTATCTACGGTTTCTATCAAGCTCCACGATGATGGCATCCTCAAGCTTTTGTCTATTGTGTAGCCCGGTTAGGGCGTCGTGCGATGCTTGGTTTTTGAGAAGCTCTCTCTCTTTTAACAGTTCGTCTTCCAGAATTTTGCGTTCCGTTATGTCGCTAAATATTGCCACAAAAAATTTCCCGCCAACCTCGCTATCGTCGTTAACTACGGATATATTTAGCCACTCTGCGTATATTTTGCCGTCCTTTCTTCTATTCCATATCTCCCCTTGCCAGCAGCCGTTCATATCTAGTCGTATCCATATATCGCGATAAAATTTTTCGTCATGCATACCGGATTTCAAAATATTTGGTCTCTTGCCTATAGCGCTTTGAGGTTCGTATCCGGTAATGGATTCAAAATAAGCGTTAGCAAAAATTATCACAAGATGCTTATCGGTAACGAGTACCCCTTCCCTAATATTATTTACTATCGTATCCGACAAGAGCAGTTTTTTTAGATTTTGCTTTTTTTCCGTAATATCCGAAAATATCAGTATTGAGCCGTCATTTTTGCCGTTTATGACTAGAGGCGTTGCAACAAATGAGGCATCCACTTTTGTTCCATCTTTTCGTATATATATATCATTGTCCGATGCACAAGAGCCGTCTTTTGCGAGTGTTTTTAGGACATAGCACTCATCTTTTGGAACAAACCTTCCATCTCTTGTTTCATAATGTATCAGCTCGTGCGCATTTTGTCCTAGTATCTCCTCTTTGGCATAACCCAGTATGCGAAGTGCAACCTTATTGGCAAAGACAACCAGCCCGTCACTATCGAGCGCAAGCATCCCTTCACCCATACTTTCGCTCATACTTTCAAACTTATGTTTTAGTCTGAGGTGTTCGTCAAATTCAGATGTCAAAAAATATTTCACGATTAAACGCATAAAAAATATAAAAACTATGGTTAAAATAGCCATGCTGAATGCAAAAAAAGCGGTAATCTCTCGAAGATTTTGAGTGGATGGAGCAAGAAGTACGCTTCTTGCATTTATATAAAAAAATGCAACCACGAAAGTCGTTACGCCAAAGGCAAACAGTGTAAGAGCGATAAAAAATCTATAATCTTTCCTGAATTTCAAAGCGTATCCTTAGACTTTTTCATTTCCAACTATAAATCGTATTTAATTAAAATAGCTTGAAAATGTAATCTTATTTAAAATATTGCCGCTTCATATCTACAAAAAGCACCTTTAGCTAGAACGCCGTAATCAATTTTTGGGTAGTATACCGCTTTACAAGGATAATCTATGAGCGCACTACTACAAAAAATTTCAAAAATATTTAATATGTTCAAAAAAAATGAATCTTCTTGCATCGGCTGCGCCTACCATAAAGATGCGACAGATGAGTGCAATCTTTTTTTGATTACGGAAGAGTATAAAGTCGTAAAAGCAAAAAACGGATGCGATAGTTATCTTCCAAAAGAACAACTACTGAGACGATAATGCCTTTTTTTCTTTTTGATACCGAAACTACGGGCGGCGGCGAAAATGACAGAATATGCCAAATAGCGCTTGGCATACTAAAAAAAGATGGATGTGACTACTCTATAGACTACTGTAAGCCACCTCTTCCGATCGGATATGGGGCTATGGCCGTACACGGAATTACCGAAGAGGTTGTTGCGGATAAGTCGGCTTTTGATGACACGCCTAGTGCAAAACTGCTAAGAAGCCTAAATACGGCAAACTCTGTGCTTATAGCCCATAACGCCAAGTTTGATATAGATATGGCCGCAAAAGAGGGGATTGTCTGGAATGGCTTGGTTATCGATACATATAGGTGCGCCAAACACCTGATAGACTCAGAGAGCCATGCAATGCAGTATCTTAGGTACTCTCTAGGGCTCTATAAAAGCGAAAATGATGAGGAAGCGAAGAGGCTAAAAGAGGAGTTTGGCGATATGATGAATCCGCATAACGCTCTTTTTGACATCTATATCCTCAAAAAGCTTCTGTTTTATCTGATAGAGCTGTCGGGGGATTATAAAAAACTAATAGAGCTGACAAATACGCCCGTTCTTCTTAAGACGATGAAGTTTGGCAAGCATAAAGGCGAAAGCTTTGAAGAGATTGCAAAAAAAGACCCATCCTATCTTCGTTGGCTAAGAGACAACAAACAAGACAGCGATCAAGACCTTGAATATACGATAAATTATTATCTTTAGTCTTTAAGCTCTATCATATTGTATAGCTTGCCTTTGTCGGCTATATCTTTTAGTTCTATAACTAGTTTTTGTATGCCAAAGTCAAATTCTAGATTTTGACCTTGGCAAGAAACTGCAAAATCGCCATTTTTTAGAAGCTCTTTCAGCTCGGACGGAGCAGGCTTCTCCCACTCTGCTCCATTTTTGTCCTCTGATTTTAGATATGCCAAAAGAGCGTTATTAAACTCTGTTTGATTAAATGGTTTGTGTATAAATTGGAATACGCCGAGTCTGCCGTATTCATCTTTTAGTTTTGCGTCAAACTCGCTAGATACCGCAATAATAAAAATATTTTCCGTTTTTGGGTCATTTCTTAGTCTTGTAACCATGCCAAGACCGTTCATTCCTGCCATATTATGGTCTGTCAGTATGATGTCGATTTTATTTGTTTTGGCGCTACCGTAACCCTCGTCGCCGCTTTTTGCCTGAAATATTTTTGTTATCCCTAGTTTTTGAAGATTGGTTGTTATGATTTTTCTTATTGTTACGCTGTCATCAACGACAAGAACCGTCAACTCTTCCAATTTCTTCATACTAGCAAACCTATTTTTTGTTGTATCTTAGCAAATTATTTTTGATTTGCGGTGTATAAAAAATTACCGCCGAGCAACTATCGTGTCGGCGGTATATTGTAGATTAGAGTGCAAAAGCGGGTTTTACGATATTATGCTTTAGTCCGAGCTCTTCCGTGCTAAGACCTAGCGCTAGACCTATTGCCTGCGGAAGGTGCAAAATCGGAAGATGAATCTCTCTGCCTATCGCCTTTGATGAGGCTTTTTGTTTAATATCCATATTTAAATGACATAGAGGGCAAGGTGTCACTATCATGTCGGCATTATTATCCATTGCGTCTACAAGTGCATTTGCCGTTAGCATTGTAGAGGTCTTTGGCGCTTGGAGGTCTGCATGAAATCCGCAACATTTGTTTTTTGAAGCGTACTCTACCGCATTACCGCCTATTGCAGCTATTACCCTCTCTAGTGATGTCGGCCTATAAGGGTCTTCTTTGCCGTTTGCCGCATTTTGTGTGCTTGCGGGTCTGATGTTGTGGCAACCGTAGAATGGGGCAATATTGAAACCGTCAAGCGGTTTTTCTACCATCTCCTCTAGTTTTTCCATCCCAAAATCTTCTATAAGCACATACAAGAAGTGTCTTACCCTGCTTGTGCCTTTGTACTCTAGTCCAACTTCTGCTAGTTTTTCATTGACTCTTCGTCTTAAGTCTGCGTCCGCTTTTAGCTTTTGGTCGGCTATGAGCAGATTTAGGTTGCAAGTGTTGCATATCGTCACAAGGTCAAGGCCTAGTTTTTCGGCATAGCAGATATTTCTAGCATTGAGTACTAGGGACAAAAACTCGTCAAAGTCTTGAAGATGTGAAGCCCCGCAACAAGAAGCCTCTTTTAGTTCGATTAGTTCTATCCCTAATTTTTTTGCTATTGCTTCTGTAGATTTCATAAGCTCAGGCGTCGAATTTTTAGCGGTACAACCTGTAAATAGAGCGTATTTTAGTCCTGTCATGTCCATATTCCTAATCAAACTTTTGTGTAGAAGAGCTATCAACGAGAGTTTTTATCTCGTCAAGATTTTCAGATTTTGGCATATCCCACGGAAGTACTATTTTGCCGTGAACTAGCATATCAAACGCTTCGGGCAGATGCTTCATAACGCCTATATTGCCCTCTGAGTATCGCACCAGTTCGCCCTCGTCAAGAAGTCCGTGTTTTTCTATAGAGTGCTTGAAGCCCACTGCGTGTCTTGTGGCTACATTGCTTTCAGCCAGATTTTCGGCGAATATCTGAGTGTGAAGTCTTGTTATTTTGCCTATCGGGTCAACGCCTTTTGGGCACACTTGAGCGCACTCAAAGCATTTGACGCAATCCCATACGCCTTTGCCCATTTCGTTCACATTCGTAAGTCTCTCTGTTTTTGCCGAGTCTCTTTCATCGCTTGTAAACCTATAAGTCTTGGCTAGCGCTGCAGGTCCTAGGAAGTTTTCGTTGTAAGCGACCGACGGGCATGAGTAGTAGCATGAACCGCACTGGATACAGTAGTCTGCTTCATCGATTTTTTCGGCACTATGGTGCGACACGATATTTTCGCTTGTCGGATGCTCGTCTATTTCGGCGACTAAATACGGCTCTACTGCGTCGTATTTGCCCCAGAAGTCAGCTTTGTCGATGATAAGGTCTTTGATTGCTCTTTTGATATTTTGCGGCTCGATAGTCAGCTCTTCGCCAAATATCTCGATTAGCTCAAACAGGTTTTGCTTGCACGCAAGTACGCCTTTTTGGTTTACTTTGACGGCACAGCTTCCGCAAATACCGTGTCTACAGCTTCTTCTATAGCTAAGCGAGCCGTCTATATCCCATTTGATTCTATTGAGAATATCCAGCACCACTTCGTGGCTTTCGACTACCATTTCGTATGTTTTGTATACAGGTAGATAGTCGGTCTCGGAGTTGAACCTAAAGACCTTGAATGTTACCTTTTTTGATTTTGACTCAAACATTTTTACGCCTTTTACTTAATAACTTCTGGTCTCAGGAGCGAATTTTCCGAGTTTTACGGGAGCTAGCTCTAGCTTTATGTCGTCACCTTGCATATATGCAAATGTGTGTTTTAGGAAGTTTTCGTCATCTCTTTCGGTGTAGTCCTCTCTAAAATGCGCACCACGACTCTCTTTTCTATTTAGTGCACCTTCTACGATGAATGCGGAGAAGTCAAGCATATGCCCAAGCTCTATTGCCTCTTGTAGTTCTGTATTAAAAGTTTTTGACTTATCAGAGATGGCGATATTTTTGTATCTTTTTCTCAACTCTTTAAGTATCTCTTTTTGCTCTTCAAGCGTTTTTTGCGTCCTAAATACACCCGCATTTAGTGTCATACTCTCTTGAAGTTCATTTCTAAGCTTCGTAACGCTCTCTTGCCCTTGTGAGTGAAGTACGCCTTGTACGCTCTCAATCGCCGCTTTTGCATCATCTGCTTTTACGGCTCTAAAAGATATTTTGCCAGCTTCCGCCGCAATTTGCTGACCTACATGTCTGCCGAAAAATAGCGCTTCAAGTACAGAGTTTGCGCCAAGTCTGTTTGCTCCATGAACGCTTACGCAAGCACATTCGCCCGCCGCATAGAAGCCTTCTACTAGTTCGGTCGGAGTTTTTTTGACATGCCCGCCGATGTCTGTCGGTATGCCGCCCATTGAGTAGTGCGCCGTCGCTTGGATAAGGATAGGCTCTTTGACCATGTCAAGTCCGAGGAATGTGATAGCAAGGTCACGAAGCTCAGGAAGTTTTGCATTGATAACATCTTCACCTAGGTGTGTAAGGTCGATGTGCACAGAGTCCTTGTTTGGGCCTACGCCTCTGCCTTCCATCACCTCTTTTGTTATCGCACGACTTACGACATCCCTTGATGCCAACTCCATTTTTTGAGGAGCATATTTGGACATAAATCTTTCGCCGAGGCTGTTGTACAGTATGCCGCCTTCGCCTCTAGCCGCTTCGGATATGAGTATCCCCGTGCCGGAAAGACCCGTCGGATGAAACTGCACAAACTCCATATCTTCAAGCGGAAGACCGTGTCTAGCTACGATAGATAGACCGTCTCCCGTGTTTGCAAGAGCGTTTGAGTTTATTTTGAAAGACCTTGCGTAGCCGCCCGTTGCGAACATTACCGCTTTGGCGTTAAATAGTCTAAATTCCATATCTCTAAGATTGTAAGCTACTACGCCGCTGACTTTGGAGTCTTTGTAGACGATGTCGCACACATACCACTCATCCATAAACACAACGCCTTCTCTGTGCGCTTGTTCGTATATGGTTTGAAGCAGTGTTAGACCAGTTCTATCTTTTGCATAACAAGCCCTAGGCTTTGATTGTCCGCCGAAAGGTCTTTGGGCTATTTTACCCTCATCCGTTCTGGAAAATACGGCGCCCATTCTTTCTATCCATCGAATAGTCTCCGGTGCGCTTTTGCACATTAGCTCTATAGCGTCTTGGTCGCCGATATAGTCGCTTCCTTTTACCGTGTCAAACTCGTGAAGGCTAGTGTCTTCCTCGTTTAACGCCGCATTAATACCGCCTTGCGCCGCACCTGAGTGACTTCTAAGCGGGTGAAGCTTTGTAAGCACTATAGTCTTTAGTCCGGCTTTTTGGCACTCTCTTGCCGCTGCGCATCCAGCAAGACCAGCGCCTACGATGACGGCATCGTATTTTTCGATTTTTATATCCATTTAAACCTCTATCCGTTAGCATATTGAGCTAGGGCGATTATATCATCTAATATTTTTAAACTCGGACTCAAAAATGCGTAGTTTTTAGGCGAAGCGTTAGAGTGTTACCAAAAAGCACATAGAAAGTGAATAATGAATAAAGAAAAATTTTTTATCAAAAACATCTCAAATTCCAAAATCATCGGCGATGACGGGGCTTATATAGACGGCTTCGTATATTCGCAAGACGCTTTTTTTGAAAATGTACACTTTAAAAAAGAGTGGATGAATTATGAGCAGATAGGTAACAAAGCAATGCTCGTAAATATCTCGGATGCCGTATCGATGAATGCCGTGCCGCTATATGCGCTAATTACCGCTGCAATTCCCCCTTCGATGAGCGAAGCCGAAATATTGCAGCTTCAAAAAGGACTCAAAAAAGCGGCTCGAAAATACAACATACAGATAATAGGCGGCGACACGATAGCCAACACAAAGCTAGACCTATCAATCACAATAATTTCCAAGACCGACAAACCTATATATAGAAAAGGGCTAAAAAAAGGGCAGTTGCTCGCATACACAGGTACGCTAGGCTCATCCCTGCGGGATTTGAACGCCCTTTTTGCGGGTGAAAGCGTGTCGTCAAACTCCAAATTTTACGCCCCAAAACTCCGTGACGCCTTCATGTATGAGGCGGCGGAATATATGAGCTTTTGCATGGACATCTCGGACGGACTACACAAAGAGCTTGAGAGAGTGAGCGAGATAAACGGGGTAGGGTATGAGTTTTTAAAAGCTATCTCAAAAGATGCGGCGTGTAGCGGCGAGGAGTATGAGCTGCTTTTTGGATTTGACGAGGCGGATTTGCCGAAAATAATGGAAATATCAAAGAAGGCAAAGACCAAAATAACGGTATTTGCTAGAGCGGTCAAGGGCTCTTTTGTGTGCGGGTGCAAAGAGTGGCATTTTTAGTTTTTTACCTTAAATCCATCTTTTTTAAGAAGCTCTCGCAGTCTATCTCTATGCTCCCCTTGAAACTCCAATTTTCCGTCTTTTATCGTACCGCCGACAGCTAGTGATTTTTTGAGTTTGGTTAGTAGCTCTTTTGCCTCTTTTTCGTCAAGATAAAAAATTCCCGCTAGTGTTACAGGCTTGCCGTTTCTTTTTTCCATAGATAGCGCTATTTGGTATTCATTTTTGGCTTTTGTTTCGCCTTTGGCATCGCAGATACATTCGCTTTGTAGTTCGCCGCATTTTTTACATATTGTGTCTATTGTATTGGCGGAACTTTGTAGTCCTTCTAGTTTAAATCGCAAGTTTTGCTCCTTATGGGTAAAAAAGTAACATATAATGTTTTTTGCGTGAAAAAAAGATTACTTTTTGAAACACTATTGTTTTAAAAAGATTCAAAAAAAGCTAATATTACCAAAACCAAAAAAATAAGGAGCTTCAGTATGAGCTTTATGGACAACTATAAAAAACATTGCGATGAGAGAGCCGCTCTAGGCGTGCCGCCTTTGGCGCTTGACAAAAACCAAGTAAGCGAACTTGTGCAACTACTAAGATCTGAGAAAAAAGCAAACGCAGAACTCTCTGAAATGCTAGAGAGCAGAGTAAATCCGGGTGTCGACGACGGTGCAAAAGTAAAAGCTGAGTATCTGGCAAAAATCCTTGACGGGTCTGAAGAGTGTGCGAGCATCTCCAAGCTTGACGCCGTAAGAATGCTGGGTCTTATGATGGGCGGCTACAATGTAAAACCTCTTATCGACGCTCTTTGCGGTGACGATACCACGGTAGCAAAAGCGGCGGCGAATGAGCTAAAAAGCACGCTTCTTGTATATGAGGCGTTTGGTGACATCGTGGAGCTTTCAAAATCAAATGT
>DIZY01000050.1:25581-37457 GCA_002428055.1 Helicobacteraceae bacterium UBA6016 | reverse complement strand
CTGATGTTATCGAGGCTGTAGTGTTCAAAGTACCGGGTGAAACAAACACGGACGACCTCTCTCCTGCTAGCGAAGCTTTTACTAGAGCGGACATCCCGCTTCACGCAAACTCGATGCTAAAAGCAAAAATGCCTGATGGCTTGGAGACTATCGCAAAGCTAAAAGAAAAAGGGCTTCAAATAGCGTATGTCGGCGATGTTGTAGGTACTGGAAGCTCTAGAAAATCAGCTGCAAACTCCGTACAGTGGCATATAGGCGACGACATTCCGGGTGTGCCGAACAAAAGAACGGGCGGCGTGGTGATAGGCGGCGTTATCGCTCCTATATTTTTCGCTACTTGCGAAGACTCGGGCGCACTTCCGATACAAGCGGATGTTACGCAGATGCAAACGGGCGATGTCATTAAAATAGACATAAAAAAAGGTGAAATTAGCAAAAACGGCGCCGTAATATCCTCGTTCAAACTAGCTCCAAATACAATACTAGACGAAGTAAGAGCCGGCGGGCGTGTGCCTCTTATCATCGGTAGGGGACTAACCACGAAAGCTAGAAACATCAAAGGTATGGGCGCGGAAAATATATTCAAAAAACCAGAACAGCCAAAAGATAGCGGCAAGGGTTATTCTCTAGCTCAAAAAATGGTCGGTAAGGCATGTGGCGTAGCGGGTATCAGACCGGGGACTTACTGCGAACCGCACACGATGACTGTAGGTAGCCAAGATACTACTGGGCCTATGACTAGAGACGAGATCAAAGAGCTTAGCGCACTTGGCTTCTCTGCGGATTTTGTGCTTCAAAGCTTTTGTCATACGGCGGCATATCCAAAGCCTTCAGATGAGACGCTACACAAAACGCTTCCTGGCTTTATCACTTCACGAACAGGTGTAAGCCTTAGACCAGGGGACGGCGTAATCCACTCTTGGCTAAATAGAATGGTGCTTCCTGACACGGTAGGTACGGGCGGCGACTCTCACACGAGGTTTCCGATAGGTGTATCTTTCCCTGCGGGTTCTGGGCTTGTTGCGTTTGCGGCAGTTACCGGCTCTATGCCTCTTGAGATGCCGGAAAGCGTACTTGTAAGATTCAAAGGCACAATGCAGGCGGGAATCACGCTAAGAGACCTTGTAAACGCTATTCCGTACTACGCCGAAAAAGCGGGGCTACTGACTATCGAAAAACAAAACAAAAAAAATATCTTCAACGGTAGAATTGTTGAGATAGAGGGTCTACCGACGCTAAAAGTAGAGCAAGCCTTTGAGCTTAGCGACTCATCAGCTGAGAGAAGTGCGGCGGCTTGTACGGTAAGACTCGACAAAGAGCCTGTAGCCGAGTATCTAAAATCAAACATTACTCTAATTGAAGCGATGATAGAGGCTGGATATGATGACAAAGCGACGCTTCAAAGAAGAGCGGACAAAATGAAAGATTGGCTCAAAAATCCGATGCTTTTACAGCCGGACGCTGACGCAGAATATGCGGCGGTAATCGAAATCGACCTTGATACGCTAAAAGAGCCGCTAGTGGCTTGTCCAAACGACCCGGACTTCGTAAGACCGCTTAGTGAAGTGGCGGGGGATACCATAAACGAAGTTTTCCTAGGCTCTTGTATGACAAATATCGGTCACTATAGAGCGGCGGGTGAGGTAATGAGAGGACAAGGCAAAATAGCCGTCAACACTTTCTGGATAGTGCCTCCAACCAAAATGGACGAAAAACAGCTTATGAACGAGGGCTACTATGAAGTCTACAACGCTATAGGCGCAAGAACGGAAATCCCTGGGTGCTCTCTATGTATGGGTAACCAAGCGCAAGCGGCAGAGGGTACGACGGTATTCTCGACTTCGACTAGAAACTTTGACAACAGACTTGGCAAAAATACTAGAGTTTATCTAGGAAGCGCCGAGCTTGCGGCTGTGTGTGCAAAACTTGGCAAGATACCGACGGTAGAAGAGTATATGAGCATCGTACCTCAGGCGATAGCCGGCAAAGAGAGCGAAATATACAAATACCTCAACTTTAACGAAATATCAAACTACAAACTCTCCGAGAGATAAGGGGCGCAAAGCCTCTTTTACTCCGTCTTGGCTATAATAAAGCGCCAAAACGGAGTATAAAACTTGCAAAAAATCATTTTTATCTTGTTGTTTTTGTTTTCTGCATCATTCTCAAATGAGCTTGTGGATGCGTTGAAAGGCAAAAAGAGTCTTTTAGAAACAGATGTAAATATCAAATACAATAAAAAACCGACCTGCGATAAAGAGATATTAGAAGCTATCGAAAAAAACAGAATTTCTTTTTTTGCGCAGAAAAGGGGAGAGTTAAAGGCGCTCAACGACTGCCTTGCCTCTGAAGAACTAACGCCGCTCATGATGGCCGCTTATTCCGACAAAACAGCTATCGTAAAACTGTTTTTGAGTGACGGCGTAAATCCAAATGAGGTGAGCGACAAAGGGTATGCTCCTCTTCATTTTGCCGCATTTTACGGTAATTATGAGATTATTATCGCTCTTTTGGATGCAAAAGCAGATATAAACGCAAAAAACAGCTCTGGACAAACACCGCTAATGATAGCCGCATACTATGGGAACGCAAAAAGCGTATCTTTGTTGCAAGCCAGAGGCGCCGATACTTCTATAACGGATAAAGCCGGACTAACGGCAAAAGAGCTTGCCGTTAAAAAGAAGAAAAGAGAGGTTTTGCGGGTTATCAGATAGCTATTTGCTATAATCTAATAAAACACTCCAGAATATCTCAAAGGATGTGCAATGCTCGGCAAATATAAAACTACAAATATTAAGCTCGGTGATTTAAATAGTGAAGAAAAAAGAGCCCAGATATTGGACTATTTTCATAAAACATACGAGCTTTATGAAAAACTTTTTGAGATTCTTGCCGATGACTCTGTATTTTATGAGCAGCCGGAGCCTCTTCGACACCCGATTATATTTTACTTCGGACATACTGCCGCTTTTTATGTAAACAAACTATTGCTTGCCAAAAAAATGAATCGTATCAATCCGCTTTTTGAGTCTATTTTTGCTGTCGGCGTAGATGAGATGAGCTGGGATGACCTTAACCAGACTAGGTATGAGTGGCCCAGTATGGATGAGACAAGGGTATATAGGCTAGCCGTGAAAGAGGCGGTGAGTGAATTTATCAAAAACGAGCCGCTTTTATTGCCGATAGAGCAGGAAAGTAGCTTTTGGGCGGTGCTGATGGGTATTGAGCATGAGCGGATACATCTTGAGACAAGTTCCGTACTGATAAGACAGCTAGAGGTAGATAGGGTGAGAGAGCATCCTCTTTTTGCCGTGTGCGAAGAGAGTGGCGATACTCCGACAAACGAAGTTATCGAGGTGGCAGGCGGACTTGTGGAGATAGGCAAGGCCAGGGATGATGAGTTTTACGGTTGGGATAATGAATATGGGCATTTTGAGATGCGGCTTGATAGCTTTAAAGCTTCAAAACAGCTTGTTTCAAACGGAGAGTTTTTAGAGTTTGTGCAAGATGGCGGATATTCAAACCATGATTTTTGGGATGATGAGGGCAGTGCGTGGCTTAAATATAAAAAGCCGACACACCCAGTTTTTTGGGTGCCTAGCGGCAATGAATATAAATATAGAGCTATAACAAAAGAGATGAAGATGCCGCTCAATTGGCCGGTGGATGTCAACTATCTTGAGGCAAAAGCGTACTGCAACTGGCTCTCAAAAAAAGAGGGTAAAAACTATAGGCTTCCGAGCGAGGCTGAGTGGTATAGGCTTGCCGCCGTGAGCGGGATAAAGTCGCAAATAGAGGAGGCAAATATAAATCTCGAACATTATGCCTCTGCTTGCCCTGTAGATAGATTTTCGCACGGTGATTTTTTTGATGTTTGCGGCAATGTGTGGCAGTGGACACAGACTCCGATATATCCGTTTGACGGGTTTGAGGCGCACCCGTTGTATGATGATTTTTCAGCTCCGACATTTGACGGCAGGCATAATACTATAAAGGGCGGCTCTTTTATCTCTACCGGCAATGAAACGCTTTTGTCTTCTAGATATGCGTTTAGACGACATTTTTTTCAACACGCAGGATTTCGTTATGTCGAGAGTCAAAATATTCTTGAAGAGCAAAGCGGTATTTACGAGAGCGATGCCGCCGTGTCGGAGTATCTCGAATTTCATTACGGAGATGAGTACTTTGGCGTGCCAAATTTCCCGGCTAAAATAGCCCGCATAGCGCTCTCTTTTAGTGCCGGAACCGAGCAAAAAAGAGCTTTGGAGCTTGGGTGCGCAGTCGGTAGATGCTCTTTTGAGCTTGCAAAAGTGTTTGAGGATGTTAGCGGAATCGATTTTTCGGCTAGATTTATCAAAAATGCCGTTACGATGAAAGAAAATGAAGTAGTTCGTTATAGGATAAAAACAGAGGGCGCAAACTACGAGCCAAAAGAAATTTTTGCGGATGAGTTCGGGATAGATAAAGATATATGCAAAAGGGTGACATTTTGGCAAGGAGACGCTTGCAATCTAAAGCCGCATTTTAAAGATTATGATTTGATAGTGGCGGCAAACCTGATAGATAGATTGTATGACCCGTACAAATTTTTAGCAACTATCCATGAACGACTTAATGAGGGCGGTGTCTTGCTACTAGCCTCCCCGTATAGCTGGGATGAAGCGTTTACCGCAAAAGATAGATGGCTTGTCGGCAAAGACAAAACCGGCTCTTTTGATGTTGTATCCAGAATACTCTCGGAGCATTTTAGTATGATTGGCGAAGCGATGGATGTAGAGTTTGTGCTAAGAGAGAGTGAAAGAAAGTATCAGCATACGCTTTCACACCTATCCGCATGGAAAAAAAGTTAATTTAAAAACCAGTATAGTAATTTTTTTTAAAACGGATATTTAAAATTGAAAAAAAGCGTTATAAGATTTTTTTTACTATTACTGGCTGCAGTTTTTATCTCCTCTTGTTCGATAGAGGGAAAGCCGAAACTAAGACTCTCTATAAATCCTTGGCCGGGGTATATGCCCATTGTGTATGCGTATGAAAAAGGGTGGCTTAGCAAGTTAGAGGTAAGACCTTTGTGGACTGTGAGTCTAGACGAGAGCGTCAAGCTATATGATGCAAAACTTATAGACGGATTTTTTGGAACGCAGTTTGAGTATATCTCTACAAATGAAAAAGATTTGAGCCCGATATATTTTACCAACCTTTCAAACGGTAGCGATGTCGTAATGTCAAATATAGATATTGCAGAGTTGCAGAAGGCTGATAGAATTAGCGTATATCTTGAGCCGCAGAGTGTAAATATGGCACTTTTTGATCTGTTTTGCCAAAAGTACGGTATTTCCGGCTCAAAACTAGACAAAGTCTATAAAAATCAGCAAGATATGCTGGATATAAAAATCAGCAATAAGTCGACAATCGCCGTTACATACGAGCCGTATGCGACTTTACTTGAAAAAATGGGACTAAAAAGAGTCGCCTCTACTGCCAATTTGGATTTAAAAGTAGTAGATGCGCTGTTTGTTTCAAATGCGCTGATAAAAGAGTATAAAGATGAGCTATCCAGTATGAAGGCGGCCAATGACAAGGCTATTGCGGCTCTTAAACACAACCCAAAAGAGTTTTACGAGACAGTAAAAAAATATCTGCAAGGGCGAAGCTATGAAGAGTTTTTAAAAAGTCTTGACGGCATAATATGGGTTGATAGCTCAAACATCGACTCTGCTCTTAAAAGTATGAAGCAAAAACAAATATCAACTAGCGAGCTAGTAAAATGAGAATTTCTTTAAGAGGGTTTACTCTTTTGATGATATTGTCGTACCTTGCTACGGTGCTTGTCGGTAGCTACTATCAGTATACAAGATACAAAGAGCTACAGCTGGAGAGCTTGTCGGTAGCCTCCAAGGGCGCAATACTTAAAATCGATCATTATGTCTCGGGCGAGCTTGGTTTGCACGACTCAAAGCCGGAGCAACTTTTGGCGCATTTTGATAGAGCGCTTGCGACAAGTCCGTTTTTGGAGTCTATATCCTATTCGCCGGATGCGACAAAAATAGCCGTATCTACCGACAGAAAGCTGACAGGCGAGCCGTTTCCTTCAAATGCCGCAAGTCTGCTAGCATATAATTTTTCCAAACAAGAGGTCGACGGCAGGTATTTTTTCCATAAAATATCGTTTTTAAAAAATGCGGAGTTTTGCTACGGGTATTTAATCGCAAAAATAAACTACGAGGATATGTCTAAAAAACTTCGTAGTAACACTTACGACATCATAGTAAAAATGCTATATGTACATTTTCTTCTCTATATCGCTCTTTACTTGATTGCAAATAGATATTTTCTCTCTCCGCTTAGACAGATAACTCAAAACGCAAAAGACGGAAGCATCTTTTCGGCGCACTATCTTGTGACAGAGTTTGAAAATCTGGAAAAGACGCTCAATAACTCGTTTTCAACTCTTTATCAAAAAAATAGCGAGCTTCAAGCCGCTTTAGAAAAAGAGAGGAGGCTTGAAAAGATTATTGAAACCGTAACGGACATTAACCAACTCTTAATCAGCGAAAAAGATATTCCCGTGTTTTTGCAAAAATCGTGCGATAGGCTAGGTCTGCACGGCGACTACGAGATGGTTTGTATCGGCTTTATGAGGGATGATAGACTAACTTTAAAATACAAAGGCGGCAAAGGCGCACAAATCGTCAACGACAGTTTTTTTGATTTTGATCTTTCGGGCAACAGTGGAGAGTCGCAACTTTTGCCTTCTGTTAGAGCGCTCAAAAGCGGCGAGACGGTCATATTGGACAAGCTTTTAAAAGACGATGCGTATGCTTTTATATCAAACTCCGCCGGATTAACAAACATAAAATCATTAATCTCATTGCCGCTGAAAAAAGATATTTACTCTGAGCCGTTTGGCGTTATTAGCGTTTATTCTAGTAGCGAGTTTGGATTTGACGATAAAGAGGCGGCTATGTTAGAAGAGCTTGACGGAGATATAGGTTTTGGCGTAAATGCGTTTATGCAAAAGCAAGAACTTGAAAATCAAGCATACATACACAGGCTCTCAAGAATAAAAAATAGATTTAGACTGCTTAGGGATCTGCAAGACCTTAGTGTTGCGTGTGTCGGTGTTTTGAATATAGATAGATTTAAAGAGATAAACGAGCTTTACGGTATGCCGATAGGTGATAGACTGCTGATTATGTTTGCCAAAGAGATAGGCGACGGAGTTGAGCGGGATGGATTTTTGTTTTATCATATAAATGCAGATGAGTTTGCGATACTTGATAGTAGCGGCAATCTTGAGCAACTCAAAAATGAGATAGAAAAAATCATAGAACTTGTAGATGATAAAACATTTGAAATCGACGGTATAGACATAGACATATCCGTAAGCGCCGGTATATCGTCTTCTGTCGAAAAAGCGATGGAAGAGGCGGAAGCGGCTCTCAAAAGAGCCAAAAACAAAAAAATGAAATATCTATATTACGGCGATATAGGCGGCTTGCTGGACGAGCAAAAAGAGTCTAATATCGGCTGGTATAAGAAGATAAAAAATGCGCTGCGCGAGGATAAAATACTCACCTTCTACCAACCGATTGTCGATAACAAAACCCAGAAAATAGTCAAATACGAGTGTTTGGTAAGGCTGAAAGACGAAAAAGGCGTTATTCATTCACCGTTTTTCTTTTTGGATATTGCCAAAAAAACAAGACTATATCCACAAATCACAAAGGCGGTCGTCAAAAATGCGATCAGTGAGCTTAAAGACAAACATATAGATTTTTCTATCAATTTATCAATCGATGATATGTTAAATCCTGAAACGACAAGCTATATTAAAACACTGGTAGTAGATAATAAAGTGTGTAAAAATATTATTTTTGAGATACTGGAATCAGAGGGAATAGAGAGCTTTAACGAGGTTATAGCCTTTATAGAAGAGATGAAAGAGTGTGGTTGTAGATTTGCTATTGACGATTTTGGTACAGGCTATTCAAACTTTGAATATCTACTCAGACTAAATGTCGACTATCTCAAAATAGACGGTAGCCTTATCAAAAATATGACATACGACGAGAATGCAAAAACCATCGTAGAGGGTATACACAACTTCGCAAAATCAATAAATATCGAGACTGTAGCCGAATTTGTCTCATCCGAGGATATATACAAAGAGGTTGCGCATATCGGTGTGGACTTTTCACAAGGCTACTATTTTGGCGTCCCGTCTCCAAAGCTGGTCGAGGCTTAGTCTCTTTATTTTTTCATTTTTAGTATTATCAGAGTCATTATAGCCACCGCCCCAAAAAGAGCCGCCTCGTAAATATTCATACCTTCTTGCACTTATCCACCCTTTTTTTATTTGATTTTATTGTAAAACAACTTTTATAGACCATGATTTGGGTGGTTGCATCTATCGATAAATAAGGCGGAGAACCCCTGCTGCAAACATGGCAAGGGCAAATGGCTTTAGAGTGGGGTCAAAAAGCAACGCAAAGACCCCTCCAATCAGAAGTAAAAATCCGGTAATTATGGGCTTTAATCCCTCGTTCAGCTCTTTTTGGAGCCACTCTAGCTGGTATGGACTCATCTCTACTTTGAGCTCTCCGTCATTTGCGGCTTTTAACACATCCTTTAGGTTTTTAAGGGCAAGAGGGATGGAGAGTATCTCCTCTTTGAGAAGCTCCAAGGGGGTTTTGCCGTCTCCCAAAGCTCTTGGAATATTATTTTGAAGTATCGGGAGAATGTCTTTTATTCCGTTGAAATTTTCTATATATGTTGTGCCAAGCCCTTCAATAATGGCGCTAACCCTCAAAATATAGATCGCCTCTTGCGGTAGTTTGAAGGGGAGTTTGGCTGTTGACTCCATTACTCCAAAAGCTAGCGTCTGCATACTCTTTGCGCTTAGACTCTCATCCCCAAATATATCAAACATCTTCTCCGTAAACTCCGCAAGCTGTGCCTTTGGCGCCTCGTACGCTATCGTTCCAAGCTTTTTTGAGGCGGCGATATACCCATCGTAATCCCTCTCATTTGCCGCTTTGATTAGCTCTATTATCGCTATCCTCGTATGTTTTGGCACGCTCTTTACCATTCCAAAATCAAGAAGTATTAGCTCTCCTTTTTTGTTTACGAGAAGATTTCCCGGATGCGGGTCGGCGTGAAAGTAGCCACGCACCAGCATCTGCTCGGTATAAAATCTAACAAGAGTATCAATAAGCGGTCTAAAATCAATATTCCAAGATAGCAGAGTCTTACGGTCATCAAATCTACACCCCTCCTCAAAACTCATAACTATCGCATCGTCGCTAGAGTATTCAGGATACGCCGATGGAAACTTGATGCCGCTATTTTTATACACGGCGCTAAACTTTTTTAGATTTTCAAGCTCATTTCTTAGGCTTACCTCCTCTAATATCGTGATGGCAAACTCGTTAATGACCGCTTCTATCGAGTTTTTGGTGTAAAGGGAGAATAGCGGCCTAAAGATTGCGTTCATGGCTCTTAGTATTCGGACATCGGCGGCTACTTGCTCTTTGATTCCCTCTCTTCTGAGCTTGACCGCAAATTTCTCTTTGTTTTTGTATGCTATATGCACCTCGCCGATGGAGGCGCTTGCTATCGGGCTTGGCTCAAATGAGTCAAATATACCCTCTAGTCTAGCCTTTTGAAAGACCCGCATCATTGCTTTTTTGTTCATCGGCGGCAATTCATCGTGCAGACTTTTTAGCTCTTCAAGGTAGGTCGGCTCAAAAAAGTCGGCGCGTGTGGCCAGCACTTGGGAGAGCTTGACAAAGCTAGCCCCAAGTCTTGTCACAGTATTCTTTAGCCCATGCGGAGATAGCGGACGGATAAGAAATATGCTTTTTCGCCCTTTGATGAGCAAAAAGAGTGTGAGTAAAAACCGAAATACCCTCCAGATTCGTAGGGGTGAATAGTAGCCGTATCTACTCAAGAGAGTTTTTGCTTCAACTCTTCAATATCGGCCTTTGTGGCGACCCCTAGCTCGTCAAGTGCCTCTTTTAACATTTTTTTAATCTCACCCCTCATTCGCTCCTCCTCCTCTTTGCCTTTTGCCTTTGCGCTATCTATGAAGCTTTGGGCATCCTCTTTTGAGATTTTACCCCTCTCTTCTAGCTTTTTTAGCTCCTCTTCCACCTTCTCTTTTGCTAGCAATGCGCCGCCAAATCCTAGATACATTAGCTCTTTTAGCATTTTTACACCTCCGTTTTTGTGTAAATTCATTATACATCTATGTCTGCTGTTTTTATAGTGTAATTTTGTCGGTTGAAAATAAAATGACGAAATAAATATAAAATAACTTGACTTTTATCGTCAATAGTTTTATAATCTCTGCAAATCAATTTTAGGAGAATCATAATGTTAGCTATACCTTTAAAAGCCCTCGACCCAACTGACACAAAAACTTCAAAACTGTTCGGTAAAGCGCCTTATGTGCTGCTCGTTTCGCCTGACGGAAGCGCCGGAGTGCTTCAAAACGAGTTTACAAGCGGTAAAGAGCTGGCCGCAGAGCTAGTAAGAAGAGGTGTTAAAACTCTAATAACAAACCATCTAGGACAAAAGGCGTATGATTTGCTCTCATCGTACGACATAAATATCTTGCATAACAGCGAAAGTTCATCTGTGCTACTCTCGTTGGATGCTTACAAGGCTGGAGCCCTAAAGTCGTTTGAGCCTTCAATGATACAAGAGGCAAAACATAGAAACGAGGGTGATTGTAACCACGGTGAACATAAAGAAGGCGAGTGTTGTGGGCATGAGCACTCACATGAACACTCACATGAACACGGCGAAAAATGCTGCGAAAAAGAGGGTGCTTCAAAACAAAAAGGAAAAGGGAGATGTTGTCAAAACAGATAAAAGTGGTGATAATAAATTTTTGCCTTGATTTGTCCGATACTTATATTTGCAAGCTACAAAATAGTAGAAAAACTAACGCTAAAAGGAGAGCAGGATGAGCCAAGACAACGAACCGACACTAGAAAAACTAGACGACTACAACGGCAAAGAGTCGCCCGAGAAGAGGAGGGTGATTTGGCTAGTCGTACTAGCCGCCCTTGCGGTCGGGGCTATTTTTGCTAGCTTTGAGATGGGTTCGCCGAAAAAAGATTTGGTTGAGAGTGTGCCAAAAAGCGATGCGAAATAGCTTTTTAATAGCTTTGTTTGTTGCACTATCGCTGCTTTTGGCGGGATGCGGCACAAAGCCTATTTTTTCAAAAATCACAGACAGCTCCATCGTAGGAGCTGCTCCAAAATCTGCAAAAATAATAGGCGACGAGTACGGCGTCATCAAGATACCGAACAACCACGCCTCAAATATAGAAATCAGAGTACAAAAAATACAAGCCTCATGCTCCACCGAACGCGCTCGTTCACTTGGTAGCGACTTTGACGGTTATATCTTATTCGAGGTCTATCGCAACGGCTCTCTTGCCGCCAAAGCCCAAATGGACTTCAAGACCCAGCCCGTCAAAAAAGATTTTGAGAAGGTATGGAGTGAGCTGGTGGTGATGTTAAGGTGGTGAAATTAACAGCCAAAACGAGTACACACGAAGATACTTTGAACATCAGAAAAATATAACCAGACACAAAGCTGTCCGCACAATACCTCATAATCTCCTCTGAAAAACAGAGGAGCCTCAAAATGAAAAATGAACTTTATCTACTAAAAAATATAATGCCCCTAAAAATCCAAACAACTTTTTTACCAGTCAGCTTCAATCAAGCTTTTTCACATGATGTCGAAGATCCTCGCTACCGCATAAAAATCAATCTCGAAAAAGAGATTATATCTACTGAGCTCCCCGGTATTTTTAATAAAGTCCTTGCGGCGATGAGTAAGCTTATTGCAAACGGCA
>DIZY01000050.1:0-25436 GCA_002428055.1 Helicobacteraceae bacterium UBA6016 | reverse complement strand
TCACAGGCAAAATCAAAAGTCAACTTCGGCAAAGACTTCAAGGAATATATGAAAATAGACTCAAAAGTTGTGAAGGTCCATGGTGTTTCTGTGCGTGGGTACGAGTGTCTAAAAATAGTAAAACCTGAAGAAAATGAGGAAGAATTTAGAAATGAAGAACCGCACATAAAAATGTAAAAAAGTTGGTCACTGTACCAAAACTGTACCAAACTGACCCATATTTTAACGGTTTTTGGTCTTTTTTGAGTGGAATCAAGAGACCTAAAACCGCCTTGGAGCCTTTATATTATGGGCTTTCGCCGTCTTATTGGTATTTCTATACTTTTAACATATAATTAACAAAACATAGATAAGTTTATCTATATCTAATTATAAGGAGATATTAATGAACCCTATTAAGCTTTTTGTTTCAGTAGCTGCTGCTGCGGTTTTGGTGTTGGCCGGTGATATTAAGGTGGAAAACCAGTTTGTCAAAGAGGTGGCGCCGAATATGAAAAATAGTGCGGCTTTTATGACTATCAAAAATAGCGGCAACAAGAGCGTCTCTTTGGTTTCGGCTACAAATGACGCCTCAACTATCACAGAACTGCATACGCACGGTAAAAAAGACGGAATGATGGTAATGTATAAAGTCGAGAAGATAGAGGTGCCGGCTCACGGTGAGGCGCTACTCAAACCGATGGGGCTGCATGTAATGCTAATCGGACTAAACAAACAGATAAAAGAGGGCGATAGCGTCAATCTTGAGCTTAAATTTGACAACGGAGAGAGCGTCAAAGTGGCGGCTCCAGTCAAAAAACTTGCAGGGCAGATGAAGCCTTATCTGGACACTCACAAATAATGAAACTCTCCTTCGGTAAGGCGCTTTGGGCTGAAATAGCCCTTATCGCCTTTTTAGTCATCGGATACTTTTCCGCCGATATTTATGCCGCTTATAAAAAACAAAATGTCTCTTATACTTCGGCGCTAAATTGCGAACTAAACCAAAAAGAGTGCGCCGTGGCTCTAAAAGACGGTTCAACGCTTGAGGTATCGATGGAGCCAAAGTTGGTTTTGCCGCTTCAAAAAGCAAAATTTAGCGTCAAAAATATCGGCGCAAAAGAGGTAAGGGCGGTTATACGGGGGCTAAATATGGAGATGGGCGTGCATGAATACACATTTCAAAAAGAGAGCGACGGCAGCTTCGCAGCATCTATAATGTTGCCTACTTGCTCTATCGATATGAAGTGGCAGGTGGATATACTGGTCTCAAAATCGAGCGGCGAATATGGCGGCGGCTTTATAACATGGAGTAAAAATAAAATATGACAAAAGCTAACAAACTAATTTTGATGATTTTGCCTCTTATTGCGGCGCTCGGCTTTGCTGGGTTTTTGTATCTTAAACACGCAAAAGATGTTGCAAAGTATGATTTTGCGCTCCAAAGCGACCAAGGTGAGGTGCGGTTGGCTGATTTTCGGGGCAAAAAAACTCTTGTATATTTCGGATACGGGCTTTGTCCGGATATTTGCCCGACAACGCTTACAGCGATAGCGCAGGCTCTAAATAAGCTAACCCCGATGGAGCTAGACGGTGTGCGAGTAGTGTTTGTAAGTGTCGACCCCGATAGAGACAGACCGAAGGATTTGGGAATTTTTGCTAGATATTTTCATCCGAATATTATAGGGGCTACGGCCGATGAGTCGTATATTGCAGTTTTGGCAAAAAACTACGGTGTTAGCTACCAAAAAGTCCCTCNNCTCAACCAAACTCCTCTATCGGCTATTCGGTAGGGCATAGCGCAGATGTGTATGTAATAGGCAAAAACGGCAAATTGGAAGCGACACTACCGTTTGGCATTACTCCCGATGAGATAATAAAAGAGATCCAAAAATAACTAAAGCCCTCTTGAGGCTATGTAGTCCTTTAGCGATGTGCGGCTGATATTTAGCTCTCTTGCAAGGGCGCTGATATTTCTGCTTGTTTTTAAAAACTCTATTATTTTCGGCAGATGAGAGTCGTATTTGGATCTAGAGCGGCTCCCTTTTGGGCGGCCTAGCTCTCCACGACCCATTTTGATATTTTGCGTCCTTACTTTTGAGAGTGTCGATATTAGCGCGCCGGAGTGTGTGGTTGCAGATACTATTTCGTCGCTCTCTACGCAAAGTATCTCACATTGTTTTTCCAATATTTTTGCGAGTATCTGCACCAGTTCACCGACTCTGTAGCTGAGTGTCTCCAATTTTGAGACGATTAGCATATCACCCTCTTTTAGTTTTTGCAAAAATTCCAAAAAGCATTTTCTCGTCCCAAGCTCCTCTTTTTGGAGGCTTTCATCATAAAATACGGCGTCCGCGATAACGCCGCTCCCGGATAGAAAAGCTCTTATAACAATCTCTTCATTAACGGCGTTTTGCTGTTGGTTGACTCTGATGACAATGTAATTCATGACCGCTCTTATGACGAATTTATTGGTATTTTATCATATTTATTTCGTCTATAGTGGAATTGTGATACAAAACTCCACTCCGTCTTCTTTGTTTGCCGCCGTTATTTTGCCGCCTACCGTCTCTTCTATCGCTATGCGGCTCATATAAAGTCCGAGCCCGACTCCTTTGCCTTGCTCTTTTGTGGTAAAGTATGGCTCAAAGAGTCTATCCATTGTTTCGCCGCTTATGTTGCCACCGTTGTTAAATACGCATACTCGTACGATGTCCGTCTCCGCTATCTCTGAGGTTACTTTTATTTTCGGCTCAAACTCCTGATCATTTTTTTTCTTTTCCGCTATAGCGTCTTTGGCGTTACTTAATAAATTAGACAATATCTGCTTGACGCTGTTTTTATAGCTTTTGACTACTATCGGAGCGCCGCTTAGCGTGCGCGTTTCAAACTCTATATCAAATCCTTGTATCTGCGGTTCTAGTAGCGCCATAACGCTTTCAGCTAGTTCGATTGGTTCAAAAAAGTTTTTTTCAACATCCGCCGTCGTAAAACTTCTAAAATCATCAATCATCTTGCTCATTTGGTTTATCTGCTCCATCGATTTTCGAACCGTAGCGTCTATATACTCTTGCGTGGTTTCGCCGTATTTAAACGCCTCTTTGATGTCTTGTATCAAAAGGCCGAGTCCGTTTAGCGGCTGCCTCCAGTTATGGGCTATGCCGCTTATCATTTCAGCCATCGCCGCCATTTTGCGCTGCTCTATGAGAAGTCTCTCTTGTTTTAGCCTTTTTTGCGTCTCTTCTTTGACCTTCTCTTCAAGTTCTCTTTCGTACTGTTTCTGCTCCGTTATATCGTGCCAGACGGCCGCAAAATACTTTTTGCCGTTTATCGTAATAGCGTTGTTACTTATTATGACATTGCGTATTGAGCCGTTTTTGTGTTTGTGTTTGTGTTCAAAAGTTGCTTTGCCCGTTAATAATATCTCTTGCACAGTTTTTTGCATACTTTCGTAGTCAAAATCGTCCGCTTGTATATCTGCAAGCGTGAGATTGGCAAACTCCTCTCTTGTGTATCCAAGTCCATTGCAAGCCGCATCGTTAAACTCCACAAACGACATATCCTCAATATCTATAAGCTCGATAGCTTCGCTTGACTGGGTAACTATGGCGCTAAATATCTCCTCTCTTTGGCGTAGTTTTTCATTTGCGAGCCACGCTCCCGTCATATCTCTAGCAATACCAAGTACGCCGATTACCTCACCGTTTGCATCTTTTACGGGAGTTTTTATCGTCTCTAGAAATACCTTTCGTCCATCCACTGCAAAAGTTACCCACTCCGTATTGATACTTGGACTCTCTTTTTCCATTGCCTCTTTGTCTTTTTGACGAAAAAACTCCGCCAGCTCTTTATTTACAAAGTCAAAATCGCTTTTGCCTACTATCTCCTCCTCTTTTGCCCCAAAAAAATCTTCAAAAGAGGGGTTGCAAAACATATATACTCCATCCCTACCTTTTAGCCAGATAAGCTCCGGAATGGTTTTTAGCAGTAGCTCAAGCCGTATTTTTTGAGCCGTTAGCGTATCAAAGCTTTCTACTAGCGTATATTGCAGGTCGTTGAGCTCTTTGATAAAAAACTTACTTTTGTTTGCGCTTTTTGTTCTCGCTGTCTCGACTATTTTTTTAAACGGAGAGAGGATAAAAATATACAAAAGCAGACCCAAAGAGCTAAACAAAACGGCTTGCATCGCAATGGAGCTTTTGAGAATATCGGAGGCTATTAGCTCTATTGCCCCGGAGACATAAGCCTTGTTCAGGTGTACAAATATTTTTCCTTGCTTTTTTTCGGAATTCTCAAAATAGGTTATATCTTTATAAAAAGAGAGTTTACCGTCAGACAATAGGGAATATAGCTTACTATCCATTTTCTCAAATCCTGCCGGCGCCCTCTTTCCTATGTCGCCCCGGCGCGAAGAGTAATCTATCGTTTGAGACTCTTTGGACACAGCGATATAGTCTATAAACGGTCTGTTAATCACTATTTTATCGATGGTTTTTTGGATATTTTCGACTCTGCCGGCGCTTAGTTCGGTAATGACAAACTCCTCTACCGTCATAGTTGAAACCATCGCTTGTTCCGTTAGCTCTCGCAGTAAAACACTTTTGTATTTGCTATTGGCGTAGTAGTTTGACCACAAAAGAGAGCATAGTATGGCGGCAAAAAAGAGAGCTATTGCGCTTCGAAGATTCATTTTGGATTATCCCGATTTTTTTGTAGTAGCGCTAGCATACTTCAAAAAATCTTTAAATAGCCGAAAAATATAATTAATATTATTTTAAATTATGCTATCATAAGCTATACATAACATTGGAGGCTTGAGGTGGAGAGAATAAAACATTTTCCGATTCCTTTTTTTGCCGTAGTGATGGGGCTTAGCGGTCTTGCAATCGCATATCAAAAAGCACACCACCTATTCGGTGCACCGAAAATTATCTATGAGGCGTTGATGTTTTCGGCGGCCGCTGCTTTTTGTGTTGTTGCGATTTTTTATCTTGCGAAAGCATTTTTATTTTTCGATGAAGTAAAAGCGGATTTTTTACATCCTATCCGCATCAACTTTTTTGCGGCTATTTCAATTTCACTACTTCTTCTTTCTATATCTTTTTATTTTTACTTCCCGCTTGTTGCCATGGTTCTATGGGCTTTTGGAACGATTTTGCATCTATTTATGACCTTTTATGTCGTTAGTTTCTGGATTCGTCACAATTTTGAGATACTGCACACCAATCCAGCGTGGTTTATCCCGATAGTAGGAAATGTGCTTGTTCCCGTGGTAGGCGTCGATTTTTTGCCTAAAGAGGTGTCGATGTATTTCTTTAGCGTCGGAATGTTTTTTTGGGTTGTGCTTGGCACTATTATCTTTTACCGCATTATTTTTCATCATCAGTTGCCGCAGAAGTTTATTCCGACGCTATTTATCTTTATTGCTCCTCCGGCGGTCGGTTTTATCGCATATATGAGGCTGTTTGGGGCTTTTGATTTTACGGCGATGTTTTTGCTCAATATTGCGCTCTTTTTTACGGTGCTGCTCTTCTTTATGGGGCGCAGTTTTACGGGGCTCAAATTTTTTATCTCATGGTGGGCGTTTACTTTCCCTCTCGACGCAGTGGCTATCGCATTTATGAGTGCCTATCAGGTTAGCGGTTCTATGTTTTACGCATGGATAGGATTGCTCTTGTTGGCGATCGCTTCGCTGGTTGTCGGATATGTAGCCGTCATTACGGTCATCAATATAGGAAAAAAAGAAATATGTGTAGAGGAGTAGGAAAATGAATAAGGTATTTATTGCGTTAACGGCGGCGGTTTCACTGTTTGTCGGGGCTATTGTCGGGGCATTTTTTATCCAGACCGGCGCTAAGCAGATTATGATACTTGAGCACAAGAGTCCGTATGATTACAATAAGACGGTAGATACGATAGTGAGCCGCATCAATACTCATCAAGACTGGAAGGTCATATCTGTAATAGACCAAGGCGAAGAGATAAGAAAAGGCGGCGGAGCCGATGTCGGCAAGGTGGCGATTATCAAGTACTGCAACTCCAAATATGCGGGGGAGATGCTAAGTGCGGACGAGCGCAAAAAAATGGCGGTATCGATGCCTATCTCAATAGCCGTTTATGAAAAATCCAGCGGCGAGTGCGTTGTATCGGTAAGCAACGGCGTGGTAATGTCCAAGATTTACGGCGGCAAAACAGAAGAGATAATAGAAAATGTCTCCAGAGAGGTTGAAGATATACTGGGCTTTATGGCGTTTAAATTTACAAGATTTTAGGAGTAGCGCAAATGAAGCAAACTACCTTTATGGAAAAATACCCTATTTTTACGATTGAAATAGAAAAAAACGAATGCAAATTTAAAAGCGCAGAGCAGATAGCCTCTTATTTTAAGACGCTAATCAAAGAGGATGGTATCGCTGCTTTTATAGGTGAATTTGACCATTTTGCTCATACGGGCGGACTCCCCGGTGGCGAGATAGCCCCTGATATATTGGATGCCAAACTTGTCTTGTTTTGCTTTGGGCAAAAACTCCCAAATCCGCAAATGTTGGCCGCAAGACCTCGTTCAATCGGCATTTGCGAGAGAGAAAACGACTTTGTAATCAGCTTTTTGGAAGCCCCTATGCCTGCAATCAACCAGAAAATGGAAGAGTGGGCAAAGTCTCTAGTGGTATGAAATGCAGATAAAACGNNATATTTGACCTTGACGGCACACTTTTGGACTCTCTAGGCGATGTCACAGACTATGCAAACACAGTGCTTGGCGCCTACGGTTTTGGGCTCCGTCAAAAAGAGGAGTATCGATATTTGGCAGGGCAGGGTGTATACTCGCTACTGGCAAACGCTAGCGGATGCAGTGATGCGACACTAATAAGCGAAATGGTCGAAGAGTTTAAAAAAGTGTATGAGCAGGTGCAAGGTCTGGCTGTGGTTTATGAGGGAATTGACGAGATGCTTGATATGCTCGCCGCCAAAAATATCAAATTAGCGGTGCTTTCAAACAAGCCGGAGTATCTGACGCAAAGATGCATTCAAAAATATTTTTTTAAACATCGATTTGAGGCGGTATATGGACAGCAAGAGGGCAAAAGTATCAAGCCTGACCCGTCAAGCGCACTTGAGATAGCAAAAATTCTCAAACTAAAACCATCCGAGATAGCGATAGTCGGCGATACAAAAAACGATATATTGACAGCTAAAAACGGCGGTTTTTATGCGGTGGGCGTGAGCTGGGGTTTTAGACAGAGGGCAGAGCTGGAAGAAAACGGCGCCGATATAGTGATAGACGAGCCTCTTGAGCTTGAAAAAGCGTTATTGTCTTAAAATCTCCTCCGTAGGGGCTCCGAAGTGGTAGCCTTGCGAGTAGTCTATACCTACCTCTGAGACTATGCTCTGTATCATTTCGTCACTTACAAATTCGGCTATCGACTGTGCACCGCACATATGGATAAATTTGTTTAGATTGCTAACCATTTCCGCCTGCATATCGTCATTTGCCATTCCTCTAATGAGTGAGCCGTCTATCTTTATATAGTCTACTTTGTATTCGAAAAGAGATATAAAGTTTGAGTATCCTGTGCCAAAATCGTCGATAGCTATCTTATACCCCATCTCTTTGATATTTGCGATTGATTTTTTGAGGATTCCGTATCTATATATATCCTCCGACTCCAATATCTCAAAGACGACTCTAGTGGGGTCTATCTGCATCTTCTCTTGCCAATATCCTACCTGCTTTAGCAAAAACTCATCTTGCAAATCCATAGCTGAAACATTGATAGAAAACTCATATTCGGGGTATAACTTGAACTTCTCAAACGCCTTTCTAACTATCGCTTTTGTCAAAAAAGGTATCTGCTTCGCTTTTGTCGCCAAATCTATAAACTTATCCGGAGAGATTATTTTGCCGTTATCCATTATTCTAGCCAGACATTCGTACTTATCTATGGTGCCTGTTTTGTTGTTGTAGATTGGCTGAAAAAATGGAATCATCTGCTCGTAAGCGATTGCATCGGAGTATTTGCCGAGCCAAAAGATATTTACCGGCAATTCATCGACAAAGCATGATGTACTATCGTCTCCTACGATGTATTCACCCCTATGCTTATCAAATGCGTAAGAGAGTAGGGTGGTGATTTTGTGTCTTAAATTTTGGTGTCCGGTGTAGGCGGCTGCCGTAATTGGTGATGTGATTGATATGTCGTTATGTGTGGCATAGAAAAATTTGCTCATGGATACCAAATCTTCAACGGTTTTTGAAATATTTTTCATATTTCCGTCAAGTACTATGCATATATCATCCGAGTCTATGCGATAAATCTCTAGCTTGTTGGCAAAACCCTCAAAATATTGCGTTATCATTTGCGCAAAATCTCTCATATATGCATCGGCAAATGGATACCCAAGCACATCTTTGATATTTGAAAGGTGGTCGACTCGAAAGGCGATAAGGGATAGATTTTTGCTCTGGGAGCTTAGAAAGTTGCAAAAAGCTTGCTGATTGAGTAGACCGGTAACATTGTCTATCATGGTTAGGTTTTTAATCTCTTGTCTTTGTAGCTCCATCTCGTTTTTGATATTTTCGGAGTTGTTGTAATCTGCGGTTATATCCCTGCGAATTCCTACATACTCCTCAATTTCTCCGCCCTCTCCATAGACGGGTATAATTGTCGCATCTACGATATATGTCTCTTTTGTTTTTGATATATTTTTTACGACCCCATGCCAGACTTCGCCGCTTTTTATGGTTTCCCAAAGGTTTGCAAATGTCTCTTTTGGTACATCGGGGTGTCTTACTATATTGTGCGGCATGCCGACTAATTCGTCAAAAGTGTAGCCGGAGATTTCGCAAAATTTTTGATTTGCGTATGTAATATTGCCGCGCAAGTCGCTTGTAGAGAGTATAGTGGTGGCGTCGACCGCCGTCTTATAGTCGTTCAAAAGCCTTGCTAGATGTGAGTGCATTTATGCTCTTTCTTTTTTACAATTATTATAGCTAAGAGTCAACTTGTTTTTAAAATAGTACGCTGCTTGGCAATATGTCGATGTTTATATCTTTTGCTCTCTCTTTGACGGTTAATTTTACCCCCATATTTTTTGCAAAAGACTCTGTTTTTGCATCTATCTCAAAATACGCTGCCAATTTCTCAAAGCTTCTACCCCAGTCTATATTTTGCGGCTCTCTCGTCTCCATCATTTTTAGCTCTGCTATGTACGACTCCCTTAGAAGCGTCAAAGTAAAGTTTTTTAGCTTTGAGATATACGCATACTCTTTTGCTCTTGACCAAAACTCCACTGGAAGATGACCGTACTGGGTGTGCATACCCATTATCTCCTCTTGCAAAAACAGCAAAAAAGCATCAAGCGCATCAAAATCATCCAAAATTTCATTTTTATTTATTGTATTCGCAATATTTTTTAGTGATACTTTGCGCTCTTTATAGCTATTTATCATCTCCAGAGCTTTTATTTTTGCCGTATACTCCTGCGCTTTTGAAGATGCGACGGTGGCGAACGGTTCAAAATCCAAAAGTAGTTTCGATACCTCTAGAAGCTTTTGGTATTCACCGTCATTTTCCAGCACTGTTATTTTTTGGAGTAGCCCGTCTCCTAAAGCAACAGTTTTTTTGTAGACGCCGGTCTCCTTTAAAAAAGGGTATCTTGCCGCAAAGGCAAACACCTCTTTAAAAGATCTGTTTTTTAAAAACGCAAGCGACTCTTTATATTTACCCCAGTTTTTTATGAGGTCAACAACTGTTGCTTTTTTTGACGGTACCGCCGCAAAAGGTTTGAGTAGCGTCAGCACGGCTGTTTTATTTTGTATCTCATCCTCTTCTAACATTCCTACCGCTCTTTTGAGGCTCTCTTCAAAGATATTTTCCAGTTTTTGGTAGGCGTCAAGTTTTCTTATAATCTCGGATTGGGAGGCTATTTTGTATGCCTCGGCATATTTGTTTGCCTCTAATGCGTCAAAGAACTCTGCCACTCCGACTATTTGCGAAAGTATCGACTCAAACTCTTCTCGTATTGATTTGATGCGCAAAAACGGCTTTGAGATAATAAAAGCGTCTTGATGTTTTTGTTTTACGAGAAGATAGGCTATCTCATTTTTTTTTGTTTCCCAGGCTTTTTTGAGTGATGTTTTGTATTCGGAGTCAAAAGCCAAAAAGAAATTTTTCTCACATAACGCTTCTGATGCGATAAAATCCCCTAGTTTTGCGTATGATACAAACTCGTCTTTGTGCGCATCTATATCGATTGCAAAAACATCGCCGGTACAAAAACCTACAAAGAGCCTACCGTCGCTTACATGCAGTTTTGAAATACCGATATTTTCCATCGGGCGTATCTCTTTGAGTAGCTCTTGCTCTTCCAGATCAAAGAAAAAGAGCCGCCCCTCTCTGCTTGATATGGCTATTGTATTCTCTCCCAAAAGCGCTATATCGGTAGCCCAAAAATCAGCCGGTTTGTTGGAAAAAATAGTTTTTTTACGCGTAGCGCATACGGCTTCCAGCGTTCCGCTTCTGGAGACGCCGACGAAAGCCCCTATTTTTTTTGCAAATACGGCCTTTTCGATAATCGCCTCACTTGTAAATACACAGGCTATACACATTTCCAATATGTCGTAGATTATCGTCTTTTTATCGTAATATGAGACGGCGCAAAATCTATCTTTGTCGCAAAAAGATATTTGCGATACATAATCACCCTGTTTGTCAAAAGAGCCCATCGGTATTAATCGTTTTGCGTCAAACAGAGCCAGTTCGCCGCTTTCGCTTCCGCACATACAAAGTTCGCCCCTGCTCGAAAAAGCGCTTACCATTAGAGCGCCTCTGAAATATTCAAATACCCCTTTTTTGGATAACGCCCCGTCTTTCATTGAGAGCATATAAGCTTTTGAACCGCCGCTTACGCTCATTAGCATATCCGCATTTTTGAATATTGCCGCAGATTTTGAGTAGGCATACATAGGCTCCGCACCTTTTTGGATAACTCCTTTTGCAGTCGGTCTTAGCGTTGTTTTGTCGGCTCTGAGCAGGCAATATGCAGAGTCAAAAATCGCTATTTCTTTATCTAAAGTTTTTATATCTAGTATGGAGCCATGGCTTTTAAGCGTGCCGATTACTGTATATCCTGGCAAGTTAATCTCTTTGTTTATATTTTTTACTTATTTTGATAAGTTTATGACAGTTTTGTTTAGTTATAGTTTATGACAGCTATATTACAATAAAAAAGTTTCTTAAAGATGTGATATTCAAGCTAAAATAATATTTTACAACTACATACACCAAGTAAACGGATTTTGAAAGATGGAAGATTTTGCTAATCAAGCGGTAGAAAAACTAAAATACTCGATACTTTATGCTGAAGATGACGAACTTATACGAAACGGACTTGTTAAAGTTTTGAACGCAAAATTTGAAAATGTATTTGCGGCGGGTGACGGCGCAGAGGCGTTGGAAATCTTCAGGAAAGAGAAGCCTGAAATCATTATCACAGATATTATGATGCCCAAAATGACAGGTCTAGAGCTTGCAAGAGTCGTAAAAGAGATAGCTCCGGATACGCAAATCATAGTGACTACCGCCTATAGTGACGCCAGTTTTTTCATGGAGGCTATCGATAGCGGGATTAATAAGTTTTTGACAAAACCTGTAGAGTTTAAAAAAATGTTTACCGCACTACGAGAGATATGCGCTTACATAGATATGAGGCGAGAGGTGAAAAAAAATGAGAAGCTGTTATCGGAGTACAAAAAAGCCGTAGACGCCAGCTCTATAGTTTCGATAGCGGACAAAGAGGGCATTATTACATTTGTGAACGACGAGTTTTGCCGCACATCCGGATTTGAGAGAGAGGAGCTGATAGGAGCGCCTCATAATATCGTAAGGCATCCAAATATGACAAGCGAGGTTTTTGGTGAGATGTGGAGCGCTATTTTGTCCGGTGAAGTCTGGAGCGGACTTGTTGAAAACAGAGCCAAAAACGGAGAGAGTTATTGGGTCGAGGCTACGGTAGTTCCGATAATAGATGAAAATAACGAGATAGTCGAATTTATCGGAATTAGAAAAGATATAACCGATTTGGTTCTCCAAGAAAGAGAGCTTGATAGGCTAAGAGCAAAAGAGATGAGAGCGAGCGTCGATAAGGCGATAAAGCTAAACCTGAAACACCTAATAGAGTTAAACCCTCTTCCTGCTTTTGTCATTGATGAAGGCGACCGTATAGTAGAGTTTAACGAGTTGTTTGCCTCTATTTTTGATCCATTCTCAGATGCAGACAAGTTGGAGATGTTGCGCTCCAAAAATACGCACATGACTTCAGTCATTGCAGCAACAGGGCTACTAAAGGAGTATAGCAACTCTGTTATAGATTGGAAAGATATGCTACTTGGGGCGCTTGAGGATGATACACTAACGCCAAGTAGCTCTAAAACAGATGCGTCATATTTGCCGTCAATTTTTGCATATACGGACAACAGCGAGAAATTTTGGGTGGTTTATCTCAAAAATAACCAATAGATTTAGCGAGTTATAAAAAATTTTGCTAATATAAACCCATTAAATAGCCAAAAAAGGGGAATTGATGAGCGAAATAAAATATAGACTGGTCACCAGAAGCGACATGGATGGCTTGGTGTGCGCGGTGTTGTTAAAGCATTTGGACATTATTGGCGACATTGCGTTTGTGCACCCAAAAGATATGCAAGACGGCAAGATAGAGATAGGTCCAAACGATATTACGACGAATTTACCTTTTGTAGAGGGCGTATATCTTGCCTTTGACCACCACCTCTCAGAGACTATCCGAAACGAAAAAAAAGAGAACCACATCATTATTCCTACGGCTCCAAGCGCCGCTAGAGTCGTATTTGAGTATTACGGCGGTTATGAGAAATTTCCTGCTAGGTTTGAGCCTATGATGCAAGCTGTCGATAAGGCGGATGCGGCGCAGTTTTTGATGGAAGATGTGCTAGAGCCTCAGGGGTGGGAGTTTCTAAGCTTTTTGATGGACGCCAGAACAGGGCTTGGAAGATTTCGGGAGTTTAGAATAAGTAACTATCAGCTGATGATGGACTTAATAGAGTATTGCAAAAACCATACGATAGAAGAGATATTTACATTGCCGGATGTGCAAGAGAGAGTAGAGCTATACAATAAATACGCTGCCGATGCAAAAGAGCAAATCAAAAGATGCGCTACCGTGCACGGCAATGTCGTAGTGCTTGATCTTAGGAATGAAGAGACTATCTATCCGACAAACAGATTTACGATATATGCGATGTATCCGGAGTGTAATGTCTCTATACATATCATTTGGGGCGTAAAACAACAAAACACGGTTTTTGCGGTAGGCAAATCTATATTTGACCGTTCAAGCAAAACAACGGTCGGCGAACTAATGCTAAGGCACGGTGGCGGTGGACATGAGGCGGCAGGAACTTGCCAAGTGGAAAACGACAAAGCCGAAGAGGCGCTAAATGAGCTTATTGCGCAGATGAATGCCGATGGATGAACGAATACAGCTGGGCGTAATCAATACGCTCAAAATTGATAGGATTACCCCTCCAGGCATTTTTCTAGTAGCAGGTGACGGAGAGGCGATACTTCTTCCCAACCGCTATACAACACCTAGTATGCAAGTCGGCGACGAACTAGCCGTATTTGTCACGACCGACTCCGAGGATAGGCTCGTGGCTCTCTCAGAGCGCCCCGTGGCGATGGTGGATGAGTTTGGGTTTTTTGAGGTTGTGGCGGTCGAGTCTTTCGGCGCTTTCGTAGATTGGGGTCTACCAAAAGACCTCTTTGTGCCAAAAAGAAACCAAAAAACACCCTTTAAAGTAGGGCAGTGGCGAATACTGCGGGTCATATACGACGCTCAGACCGATAGGCTCACAGGCGATGAGCGGATAATTCGTTATCTCTCAAAAGATGTAAGCGCATTAAAAGTAAAAGATGAGGCAGAACTACTTGTACTTGCCCGTACCCCGATGGGCTACAAAGTCATCGTCAATAATTCGTATGAGGGTATGATATTTCACAACGAGATATTTGAGGATATAGAAGTAGGCGACGCAAAAAAAGGTTTCATCAAGCTAATCCGAGAAGACGGCAAACTAGACATCACGCTAAGACCGATAGGCGCAAAAAGAAAAGACGAAGCGAGCGAGCGGGTGCTAGAAGTGCTAACCAAAAACGGCGGCAAAATCGACTTCACCTACAAAAGCGACGCCGAGGATATAAAAAAAGTATTCGGATTAAGCAAAAAAACTTATAAAGCCGCGCTTACTACGCTGATAGACGGTGCTCAAATAATACTTACTAATGATGCAATAGCGCTAAAAGAGTGATTAACGAAACATTTAGTTTTTAATTAGCTTAATATTACATTTAACTGATTATTCAAAAACTCAGTGGATATATTTTTCATTTGCAAAGCGAGCGATTTTGGGCTTATGACCGCAATATCCGGTATCCATTTTTTGATCTCAAATAACTCCTCTTTTTCGCTGGAAGCTAACACGGACATTTCTACATCGCCGCTTGGGCGTGTTGTGATTACTTTTTGTGTCGTAGACATCGGTCTACGCTCAAAGTACTTTGCGATAGCGGGACGCACGAGCAGCCTAATCTCAAAAAGCTCGCTATTTGACTCAAAAATACCGTCCTCTTGCCAAACTCCTCAGCCAACCCAGATACGCTAACACTTTCACCCTCGTATAGCTTTTGGATAATTATGATTAGCCTTGATAATGCCATGTCATAACTTTGTTTAGTTGCCATTTTTTGCTCCGTTTTTTCATTTTAACAACAAAAAAATAAAAACCAGACACGACGCTGTCTAAAGGGTCAGATATACTGTGATTAATTTTTTTAAAACGGGAGCCAAGGTGATGCCGCAAAAGTTGCTAAAAACTGCAAAAAAGCTTGAGGAAGACGGTGGGCATGGAGATAAGTGGGCGGTGTTTAATGATAATGTCGAAGAGTTTATCGGCACGGCAATTAATTTTGCCGTAAAAAATGGTGAAGTCATTATTAATGAAACAAAAGAGGATGCCGCAAATACGCCTGAGGGTGAATTGGCGGCATGCCTGATGCATACCGATTGCAGCGACGGCGACGGACATGGGGTAAATGTAGTTCTTGCGAAATCAAGAGATTTTGGCGGTGATAGCGACAATCTAACGCTAATTAGTATGTTTCCAAAGTTTTCTGTCAACTCCGCCATATTCGCAAAAGTAAATCTAATTGAACTATTTCCAAATTCTCTTGAGGCTAGACTTTGGCTACAAACAGACTTTTTGCCGTTTAGCGTGTGCGCTTTTGATACCGACTTTTGTGCTAATAGGGGCAAATATGAAGTCGGTGGGAGCTATGAGTTTCATATTTTTGCACTTGCTTTTTCTATTGTTTCGACCGAGGGCGATAGCTTCGCAATAGATGATGAACAGGGCATACGAAAGCATAGAGCTACTATGGCATGGGTTGAAAAATACGGCTCACTTGATGCCGAAAAAGATTTGGAGGCGGCGCTACTTGAGTGGGAGCCGCAGACAAAAGAGGATTTGGAACCTGTCATTTTTGACCTCTCTAAGCTTTCGATGCTTATGCCGCATGATAAATACGCAGATGAGTCTAGCTATAGTGGTGAGATTTTGGAAGTTATGGAGCCTGAATATGCATATATCTTTGGCTGTAACTTTTGGCAAATAGTTGTGCGTGTTAGCAGTACGGACGGCGATAGAGAGCTTGAAATACCGCTATTTGTCTCTAAACTTACCATGCAAGGGTATGCGCCAAAAGTCGGAGACTTCATCAAAGGCATAGCGTGGATTGGGTGCTACCTCAAATAGTAAGCAATTTTGTGGCTAAATAAAATAATCATAAAAATTAGGAGAAGTTATCTTGCTAACCGCAAAACTATGCGTCACGACGCCAAATCTGCTGATACAAGACTCTCTTAATGAGCTTATGCAGGCGGCATTATACAAGCATCTACCATCGTCTGAGCACGATGGGCACGGGGCAAAAGAAAACAAAAAATTCAAAAAAACGGTGTTTTGGACATATTACAAGGACAATGCTATATTTGTATTTTTTTCTTCTCTTGATAAAAACTATGAAGGGCGCATAGCTAAAGCTATTTTGAAAGATGAGTTTCGCATAGGGGCGGTGCATATATCAAATTCATTTGTCGAAATACACAACACCACTGTGCCGGATGAGACTACATTCATAATGGTTTCCGGGCTTGTATGCGTATATGACAAAATAAACGGCAAAAGAAACTACTTAAGACCGAATGACGAGAAATTTGCATCTATCTTGACAAACAACATAAAACAAAAATACGAAACACTGCTTAATGAGCCATACACAGGCTCGCTACAAATCAAGGTTGATTCACAAGAAGAATTGCCGACAAGGATGTTTTACGGCAAAACACTACTTGTGACACATAGAGCAAGCTACAGCATAGAAGCAAATGCCAAAATGCTAAATCTCATACTCGACACAGGATTAGGCTCAAAGATCATGCAGGGGTGCGGATGGGTAAATGTGAGTGAGAATGTAGCACGAAGGGGAGGAGCGAAAGTTGATGTTTGATTTTTCAAAACCAGTTAATGATCCGTTTATTGAGACAGGACGAAGAGGATTTATATCTTTTGCAAAGAAAGAGCATTGTGAAAGTTACTATGAAATTGAAGAAGTTTTAAAGAGAGCTATTGATTTTTATTTCAATAAATGGGATAGAAATAAACTCTGCTCTATCTTTGATCATCATTATATCTACTTTAAAACCACAGAAGAAGTCTCAAAGACAAAACTACTTAATTTTATGTGCGAAAGTTTTACACAAGAAAGTGAAAATGAAGAAAAATGCTTTATCTGCGGCAATAGACATGTTGTTGGGGCAGGGCAAAGAACCATATATCCTCTTGGTTTCTCGGAAACAAATATTAACTATTTAGGCTCCTTTAACGGTTTTTTTCATTTATGTAATCGTTGCTATTTGTTTTTATTTTTTTTGCCATTTAATATTCAGGCATTACAAAAAAGCGGTGCATATTTATGTTTTGTCACGGGCGAAAATAGTGTTATGAACTATTGGCAATCTAAAAATAAAAAAGAAGTCAATAGGCTGTATGCAAGCCCAACAAAAGCAGACAAAAGTCTAATTTTGGCCAAAGAAAGCAATCAAGAAAATTTTATATTTTGTTTCTTGGAAGAACTTGGCGTGGAAGATATAGATGTAAACAATGATATTTGCTTTTATTTTTTCAATAATTATTGTATGTCACCAGAAATGGAAATCAAAGTTATTGAAAATGAAAAGCTAAAATTTATATCCCCTAAAAGTTTTTCAGCAGAACTTCGTCCTAGTATAAAAAAAATATGGAATTCAATTGTTTTTAGAAGCTTTAAGTATGTTAAAGCTGAAGGCGGGCAACTTGTTAAAAAAATAAAGAAAGGCAAAAAAGAGTCTTTTGAAGAAATTAAATTTGATGAAGCTAAAAAAATTGAAAAGAACACAGTAATTGAAAAGTTTGTTAATGATAAAAGTTTGCTATTCGATTTTTGCAAATTTATTAAGGAGGATATTCGGCAATGCGCAAACAAGGAAGAAGCAAGATTGCTGGCGAAGGCATATTGGGCTTTGGCTGTGAGATATTTAACGGAGGTTTTAAAAATGAATAGAGAACGGCTTGATTTTATAAAAAGTTTAGCTAGTAGGGTGGGTGAGCTAGATGATGGCAAAAAAATTCTTGGAGACATAGGAAGGTGCAGAAATCCACAGTCTTTACGAATGATACTTATCAAAGCTATGAAAAAATACTTTGATACAAAAAAAGAGAAGCTATTTAGTGTTGATGATTTTGTATTGAAAATTTTTCCAAAAAATGAAAATTTTATTGAAACGAGAGATATTTTAATTATTGCAATGTATGAGGTGCTAGCCGATAAATTGGTAGGTGAAGATATGGTATTAGAAGCAATAGAAGGAGATGACAATGAGTGAAATAAAAAATTACTTTGTGCAAGGCGCTGTTTTGATTGATGTGGATGGTGCGGCCTTGAATAATATGGGTGTCGAAAAAAGTAGTTTGTCTGAAAACGCTACAGCTGTTAAACTAATAAAAAAAGGGCGAGAATCGTATCCATTTATTTCTGGGCAGGCTTGGAGATATTGGTGGAGGGAGTCGTGCGCTATGTTGGGGTGGAATTTAAGTCCTATTACGAAAGATGGGAAAGTTTACTATACATCAGCTAGACCGGATACTTATGAAGATGATGATGTTTTTGGATATATGCGTGCTGCAAGTGATACATTTACAAGGGTTAGCCCGTTAAAAAATTCCGTTTTAGTATCTGTGATACCAACAAAACCTTTAGAGGAATTCGCAATTATGGGGAGGCAGCATCAAGATGGAGACAATCCTGCACCATACGGTAAGCAATCTTATTCTGCCGTCATGAAAGGGCTTTTTTCTATTGACTTGGATCAGGTTGGCACTTTTACTAGCGTTTCACGATCAGGCTATCAAAATATTTCAAAAGAGACATTTGATGAATTAGTTAAGGACGACAATAATAAACCTGTAGATGACCTAATCCACAAGGATATACAAAGAGTACGATTGGCTAGCAATAAGAGAATCAAAAGAATTATAGAAGCACTTCAAGCCCTAAAAACAATAAGCGGTGGCGCAAAAAGAACTACAAACTATAACAGTGTTAAACCTGATTTTATTGTATTGTCAATACTAAAAGGTGGCAACAATCCGTTTGATAATATAGCCATAAACGACGATGGGAAGGCAACAATCTCGGAAATAGCTTTGGCTGAAGTAATAAAAGACAATAAAGATTATTTTAGAAGCGGTATTTATATAGGCAAGGCAAGTGGCTTTATGGATAGCTTTAGTTTTGAGGCGCTAAAAAATTATATTAGCGACGACGAGCTTACCTCTAAGATAAATTTTGGAAGTATCAATGAAGCTATTGATAAATTTGTAGTTGAAAATATTGAAAAAATTATTATGGAAATGGATAGCTAATGAGACTGTGGAGGGTACTAATAAGTGCGCAAACCGCTAGTTTTAGATATCCAAATGTGATGGTAAACCATCAGCCTAGCTTAAAATCGATTCCATATACGACAATTCAGGGGCTTATTGCCTCTGCATATGGTAGTTATGATTTTAAAAACTTGAAGTTTTCTTATGCTTTTAAATATGAGACTGCCTTTTGGGATATTGAAACGATTTATAAAATAAAAAGAGAAGAGAGTGGAAAAATAGGATTTGAGTATAAGGGTAAAGGTAATTATCTATTACAAAAGAACCTTTTTCCAAACTCTGATGCCTTTAGGCGAGAAATACTTTTTGGGTGCTATCTAAGCTTATATCTTGACAATGAGGAGATAGCTCAATCTTTTAAATCACCACTTCACCAGCTTCTACTTGGAAGAAGTGGTGATTTTGCAAAAGTTGAAAGTGTAGACTGCATAGATGCCGAAGAGAGCGATGGTATTATGCTTCAAGGTTGTGCAATGGAGACTAAAAATATTAACATTGCAGGTGAATATGTGCTTGCCCCAAAAAGCTTTGATTATTCAAGCAACACTAGACAACCGATTGATATTCGGCCTTTTTGCATTCAGGATGCGAAGGGTGTTTTTTTAGAAACTCCTCAAAATAAAATGGACAAATTTAATATGTCAAATTGGCAATACAAAAAAACTATGCCGATGGTTAACGAGGGTGGTTTTTTTGACAAAGAGCTTCAAACGCATATCTTGCTTAGAATGTTTTAATGCTCGCCAAAAGATTTTGTGGAAACGATAAAGAAGTTACACTCAAAGAACATGTAGATGACATGCTCAAGGTTTTTGAGTCTTTAAAGATTGCGTTTCCATTTTTGCCGAAAACTTCAAATATAAATGATTTTTGGGGGCTTTTGAGACTTGCAATTATATTTCATGACTTAGGCAAATGCACAAGCGGCTTTCAAGAGTTAATGGTCTGTGAGCGTAAATCATATCCTTTTAGGCACGAGTGGATCAGCTGTGGCGTGTTTTTGAACATGCCACTACAAGAAGAACAAAAAATATTGATAGCAAATGCGATATTGGCACATCATAAAGATTTTTTAGAGCTAAAAAAAAGATACAAACAGTCGGAAGTTGCAAAAAAAGATTTTGATAACGGTGAAGAAATAAATATAAAAGAAGATTTGTTTTTTGAAAATGAGTTTAAAAGCTTGAATTTTAACTGGATTAAGTTATTTTTGTCTAACTATGGAATAAATTTTGGTTCCGTAGAGTCTATAAATCCGCTTCCAAATCTAATAAAAGAATGGATAAAGGATGAGCCAAATATCGACGAACAGACAAAATTTAAAAATATTTTTTTATCGGCAACTCTATCCATTTGTGACCATAATGCCTCTGCCGGTATCAATAAAATAGCTATTCTGGAAAATTCAAATTTTGATTTTTTGAAAAAATTTATGCCAAAAACACATCAAATAAAATGTTGGGATAGTAGTGAAGATGTATTGTTAATAGCCCCTACTGGTAGTGGAAAAACAGAATCTGCTATCGGTTGGATAAAAAGTCAGCTTCAAAAAGAACAATCAAGGGTTTTTTATATACTTCCGTTTACTGCCTCAATAAATGCCATGACAACCAGAATGATAAACAATTTTGAATCCGATGAACTAGTCGGTCTTTTGCATGGAAAAGCAAAATTTTTTATAGATGAAAAATATGAAAAAAAAGATGGGCAGACTTTATCTGATTTAATAGATACACATAAAAAGATTAACAGACCTTTTAAAATTACAACCCCGTATCAGGTTTTAAAATGGGCTTTTGGGGTTAAGGGCTTTGAGAAAGGCTTAACCGAGCTATCCAATAGCTGTCTTGTGTTTGACGAAATTCATATTTATGACAAAGAAATCTTTCAGAGAATATTATTTTTTTTAAGATGGCTACAAATACACCTGAAGGTTAAAATTTTCATAATGACCGCAACAATGCCTAGTTTTTTACAAAAAATGATGGCTGAGATATTGGGTATAGCAACTACTGTAAGGGCAGATGATGATTTACTAAAAAATCTTATTAGGCACAAAATTAAAATCTTGGAAGGCAATATTGAAGCCCAAATAAATTTTGCAAGCCAACTGTTAAGCGAAGGGAAGAGTCTTATTGTTGTTTGCAATACAGTGGCAAAAGCGCAAGAGATTTACCAAAAAATAGAGTTTGAGGATAAGCTACTTTTGCATAGTAGGTTTAATGCAAGAGATAGGACGAGCAAAGAACAAATATTGTATTCCAACAAAAAACCAAAACTATTAATAGGCACACAAGCTATAGAGGTGAGTTTGGACATTGACTACGATGCAATAATAACAGAACTTGCTCCGCTTGATTCTCTTTTGCAAAGGTTTGGAAGAGTTTTTAGAAAGCGCTCATTTAGTGAAAATTTACCACCCAATTGCTATGTTGCCAATAGTATTGAAAAAAGATTTGAAAAAATATACGATAAGCAGATACTAGAAAAGACATTTATTGAGCTTTGCGCTATTGATGAACAACTGCTTGATGAATCCAAAATTCAAAGTATGCTTGACATGATATATATGCCATTTGAGATAGATGACAATTTAAACATTGCTTTTTCTGAAATGATGGATTCATTATTTCCATTTAAGGCTTATGAGGAAAATGAAGAGAAGTTTGAAAGGCAGTTTGATGGTGTACAAGTCCTACCATATAGACTAGTCGATGAATTTAAGCAAAATAAAGTGGATAGAAAATACTTAGATGCGGAAAAACTACTTATACCCGTATCTAGCAAATTTTATAAGTTTCTGCTTGGCAATGGACTGGCGTACTTTGATGATAAAAATATTGTTGCTAGGTTGGATTATTGTCAAGACAGAGGGCTTTTGATAGAGATCGATAAAGATTCATTTTTTGCATAATAAAAGATGTTAATGGTTGTTTTTAATAAAATATTGGTCTTACTGAGAGCTTTGCATGTTTCGACTAATTTTGTATCCCATTACTTTACAAAATATCTTTTTTATGCAATAATGTAAACTATATAGATACATAAAGAGGGGCAGGTGATGGAAGCATATACAAACGGTTCGCTTGCAGGGGCGTTGTCGCTTGAGGGTAGGGACTACTGCTTTACATATTTGTCTCAAAATCCGGATAGCTTTATATCTCTCACTATGCCGGTGCGAAACAAAAGCTATATCTACCCAAAAAACTCCTTGCATCCGATATTTGATATGAATATGCCCGAGGGGTATCTCTTTGAAGTCCTAAAAGAGCTTTTGAAAAAAGATGTCGAGCGGCTAGATGACTTGACGCTTTTTGAGGCGTTGGCTCCAAATATAGACGGTAGGTTGACCTACAAAGCCGCAAACGGTACAAAAATCGAAGAGATAAAAAAAGATTATTCGCTAGACGAGCTACTGGGTTCCAAGGCGGATATTTTTACGGAGCTACTCCATACCTTTTTGTCTCGCTCTGCCGTATCCGGCGTGCAACCGAAGGTTTTGGCTACGCTAAAGGACAAAATAAAGCTAGATACTAAAGAGTACATAGTAAAAAGTTACGGCGAAGAGTTCCCTTATCTTTGTGAAAACGAGTATTTTTGTATGCAAACCGCAAGGAGTGCGGGGCTTATCACTCCAAGCCTCTATCTCTCTGAGAACAAAAAACTGCTAATTGTCGAGAGATTTACAAATGATGAAAAAGACGGTAAGCGCATAGGTTTTGAGGAGGCGTGCGTCTTGCAGGGCAAAAACAAAAGCGAAAAATATAGCGGTAGCTACGAACAGTTAGCCAAGACGATAAAGACATTTGTAGCGCCAAAAAACCTTGAGTATTCCATGGATCAGCTCTATCGCTCAGTCGTACTTTCGTTTATTATGCGAAACGGCGATGCCCATCTCAAAAACTTCGGTATTTTGTATTTTGAGGGGGTGGGCGATGCCGTCATATCTCCGGCTTATGACATAGTGACTACGACGGCATATCTGCCAAAGGATAAGCCAGCGCTTACATTGCAAGGCAAAAAGATATGGTGGGAGAAAAAAACGCTTGTGGAGTTCGGTCGCATCTACTGCAATCTACCCACCGCCAAAGCAACCGCAGTTTATGATGAGTGCGCAGAGGCTATCAAAGACGGTATTGTACGGTTACAGGAGTACACGGCGCAAAACCCACATTTTGAGAAGATAGGCACGATGATGATAGCTTCTTGGATGGATGGACTGGATGGAAAAAGCAAAAAAGAGGTTGATTTTGGAGATTTATGAGATAGGCTCACGGGTAGCCAAAAGGCGCAAGGAGATGGGGCTAACCCAGCAAGAGCTATGCGACTATGCAAAAATCAGTAGAGCTACGCTTAGCGGTTTTGAAAACGGCGGTAAAATCGGTTTGTCGTTAGTCAAGCTAGGTCTTTTGCTAGACAGACTGGGGCTAGAGGTGGAGCTAAAAGATAGAAATGTCCTGCCGACACTTGACGAGCTGCTCGATGTTCACCATTGACGACATCACCGGAACCCTCATCAACTACTACGCCACTTGTCGCCGTGAGGCGTGGCTCTACGCTAGGCACATACACGCCGACCAGTCGGATGATGCTATCACGATGGGGCGGGTGCTTGCGGATATACGGGACAAAGGGCAGGATTTTCCTTTTTCGCATCTGCATTTTGATAAGCTAGAAAAGCGTGGTGGGCACTACCTAATTACCGAGCACAAAAAGACGATGAGCAATCCGGAGGCGGCAAAGGCGCAACTGCTGTTTTATATGTATCTACTAAGGACGGGGCTAAAGCTCAAAAAGATTGACGGCAAAGTCATATCCGGCAAGACGGTGATATTCGTAGAGGGGAGTGATGAGGTATTTGAGGAACTGGAGATGATGCTAGCCGAACTGGTGCGTTTCGTGCAGACTCCCTCACCGCCGCCTTACGAGAAGACAAAGTGGTGCAAAGGGTGCGCCTACAAGAGCTATTGCGAGGGGTAAAAATGTATCTGATACTGGTGTACGACATAGCAGGCAGGGAACTAAAAGAGCGGGACAACTCAAGGCGAATACGCAAAACCATAGAAAAATATCTGCCAAGGGTGCAATATAGCGTCTACGAGGGCGAGATAAAAGCCTCCGACCTCAAAAAGCTAAAAGCCGAGGTGGGCAAACACGCCGATAAGGAACTAGATAGCATAATATTTTACGAGTTTGCAAAGCTAAGCCACTCAAAGCGCACGGTTGTTGGCATAGACAAGCTAGATTCAATTTTTACGGAGTAGGGCAGTGCAAAAGACCGATAGAGTACATTTCCTCACGGGGCGGGGCAAACTATACAGGCGAGATAACAACATAGTCTTTACGGCTACAAATGAGGAGGGTATGGAGTCCGGAGCGCCAAAAGCCCTACCGATAAACGCCATAGATGAGCTGTATATCACGGCAAACATCGAGACCGATACGAATACTCTATGCTTTTTGGCGGACAATAATATCCTTGTGCATCTCTTTACGCATACGGGAACGCACAGGGGTAACATCTACCCGAACACGCCAAACGCCGTCAATAAAAGCGGCTTTGTCCTACTCCAACAACTTCGTGCCTTTGATGACGCAAAACACAGACTCTATATCGCCAAGCAAATTACAAAAGGGCATATCAGGGCAGGGGTCAAAAATCTCAAAAAATACAATGCAAAGACGCCGCTTGAGCTCTCAGTGCTGGAGGCTAGTGTGGACTCTGCGAAAAGTATAGATGTTTTGATGGGCGTTGAGGGGAGTTTTAAGAGGGCGTACTACGAGGGGTGGAACCAAATCATCAAAAACCAAAAAAGCTTTAAATTCACAGAGCGAAGCAAACGCCCTCCGGCTGACAAAATAAATGCCCTCATCAGCTACTTTAACACCCGTATTTACAATATTTGCCTAAGCGAAATCTACAAAACCGAACTAGACCCTCGCATCGGCTACCTGCACGAGCCAAACTACAAAAGCCTCAGCCTCCATCTCGACCTTGCCGAAATATTCAAGCCAATCATCGGCGACAATATGATTTTTACGATGCTAAACCGTGACGAGATAACCGCAAAAGACTTTGAGAGCGATAGCGGAAGACTACGGTTTGCCAAAGAGGCAGTCAAAAAAATAGAACTAAAATTTATCGCCAAAATGACGGAGCAGATAGAAGTAGCAGGCACGGGCGGACAACTGCTCACATGGCGGCAAATCATCCGCAGAGAGGCAAACAGGCTCAAAAAATGCATTTGTGAAACAAGCGAATATGAGCCGTTTGGCATCGGATAGGTTTTGCAGGTTACGAAGATAAAGCCGTTTTTAAGATTTATACATAGCCCGACTCTTGCGGTATCGTCGTGTGTGTATCAAAAGAACCAGTGCT
>DIZY01000065.1:23946-36749 GCA_002428055.1 Helicobacteraceae bacterium UBA6016 | reverse complement strand
TATGCACAAAATCTCTGTGGCTCAAAAAATATAAAAAAGATGTTTTGACCACTCCGGACGCAGCTACTGAAGCTGTATTTGAAACCGGCAACAAGGTTGGAGACTTAGCGTGCAAGCTTTTTCCAAATGGCAAAGAGGTGCCGTATGACGACACGACATTTGATGAAAAAATCGCACTCACCAAGCAGTGGATGGACGAAGGGGTTGAGAATATCTACGAGGCGACATTCAAATATGACGACATACTCGTTATGGTGGATATTTTACACAAGGGCAGTGATGACTGGGAGATATATGAGGTCAAAAGCTCAACGGAAGTCAAAGATGTATATTTGCATGACGCATCTATCCAGCAGTATGTCTTAAATGGTTGCGGGCTCAAAATAAGCAAAGTCGGCATCGTTCATATCAATAATGGGTATGTTAGAGGTGACGAGCTAGAGATTGATAAGCTTTTTTGTATTGCAGATGTGACTGAGAGCGTAAAAATTCTTCAAGGTGAGATTCCGATGCGTTTGCTGGAGTTTGGCAGTGTGCTTGCTGACAAAGAGAGAGTCCCGAATATAGACATTGGAACGCACTGTACAAATCCTTATGAGTGCGATGCGATGAGTTATTGCTGGGCGCATATTCCGGAGTATAGTATTTTTAACATCTCTAGACTCAGAAGCGACAAAAAATTTGAGCTGTATCAAAACGGCATAGTCTCGTTCGAGCAGCTAAGCGAAGAAGATATTATGAATATGAGCGCAGGTCAGCAGATACAGATACAAAGCGAGCTTGCGCAAGAGAGTATTGTCGACCGTGAAGCTATCAAGTCGTTTGTAAGCTCTTTGACATATCCAATCTATCATCTAGACTTTGAGACATTCCAGCAGGCTGTGCCGCAGTGGAAGGGAATAAGCCCGTATATGCAAATACCGTTTCAATTTTCTGTGCATATAGAGCATGGTGACGGCAGGCTAGAGCATAGGGAGTTTTTGGCGGCAATCGGCGAAGACCCAAGAGAGAGTCTGGCAAAAGCGCTTGCGGATACCATGCCTATGGATGTGACCGTGCTGGCTTACAATATGAGCTTTGAAAAAGGGGTAATACGAAAGCTTGCCGAGCAGTTCCCAGAGCTTAGCGTCCATCTGAACAATATCCACAATAACATCAAGGACCTAATGACCCCTTTTCAAAACAGAGACTACTATGAACCGTCCATGATGGGCAGCTACTCTATCAAATATGTCCTGCCCTCCCTTGTGCCGCAGATGAAAGAGGCGTATAAAAAACTGAGTCTTGTGCATAACGGCGGCGAAGCGATGGACGCTTTCGCAAGGCTTCAGAGTATGCGAGATGAAGGTGAAAAAAAGAGGCTCAGAGAGGCTTTGCTAGCTTATTGCAAGCTGGATACTTTGGCAATGGTGAAAGTGCTGGAGAGACTTAGGGAGGTTGCAGGGTGATACGATTTTCTACTACTAGTCACACCGTTTATGGTATGACTAAACAAAATATTCACACCAAATAAACCCAATAAGTTTGAAGAGCGCCATCAAAACAGCAAATGCAGTATGAGCCAGAGCCAAAACATATCGTTTTCGACCCACATGGCGTTGATGTCTGTTGTCTGCACATCAGACCACATGAGGCATAGAAGTGTTGTATGTATCAAGAAGTACAACACCAAAACCACTTTGGCAAAGCTCTCACCCAAACTACCTAGCTTTCCGAGTATCGATAGAATCGGGATATTGCTTGGATTTATCTCATCTATGACTTTGTAGGTTGCGACTGTTGCCAAAAACAGTAGCGCTATCATTGTGATGAAAAAGCCGTTTGTTACCCTATGCGGTCTGACATAGCCGTTGCTCGACCAGTCTATCCAAAGCCAAAAAATCGCCGTCGCCAAAAATATTGTCCACATTACCGTTTTAATCCATGATTTCTTTAAGCGTATGTAACCGTTTTTAACGGTCTGAAAGCTGTCAGGGAGGCTTAGCTTGAAAAGCAAGAGCGTGAATACAATCTAAAAATGAATACTGAATGAATGCGGCAGCACTCACTGGAGGGTTAAAGCGCCAAGGGCTGGGCTAGAGATATGCTGGGTGATTTTATCGATGCGATGGTTGGGTTCGGTGCAGATAAAAATGGGAGTAGGTAAAGGCGGCGCAAAATGGCACTGGGAAATTAAGGCTACTGGCAGCTATGCTATATTAACTTGGTAGGCATAATAATAAAAGCATATATGAGCATCACGGGCGCCGCTTCTACTACTGCGTCAAGAGATTTGTCTGAGGGTGTATAATGCAGATAGATGGGGCAAGTGATAGGAATGTGAGTTATGAGATTGTGACAAAGTGAGTAAAAAATTTAATAAATGATATGGCTACAATATTTGCGGTGAGGGAGCCACATAAAAAGTGAATATTATTAACTAGCAGGGCATAAAACTGTCCTGTTTATCACTTACAATCTTTTATTCAAAAGGATTAGCAATGAAATTAAACGATAAACTTGAAATTTGCAGAGCGTACGATGACGAATTCACAGAACTTCCCATAGAGTTTTCGCGTGCATATCTTTTCAGGTATGGCATAGATTACAAAGTGAAACTTGCAATTTCACTAGACAATGCGGCTTATCTGCCTAGTGACTACATTCCTGTCTTAAATTTTGGATATACGGTCGACATATTTAAATTTAATAGACGAAATATCAGCTTTCAGTATTTGCGTGACGCCGACCCTCAAAGCGGCAGCTCTACAAAAGAGATTATAACCCACAAAGAGTCCAGGCGGCTATTGTTTGGTTTTGTCAAAAAAGCCATCTCAAAATATCTTGCCGCCAAGATGCCGCCGATAATTCTCAGGGGTCCTATAACGAATTTTAAAAAGTCAAATTATCGATATGAAGAGATTACGAATTTGATAGAGTCCTTTGGATACAAGAAGACTGTCATCTTGGCAAAAGATATGAAGTATAAACCGAGTGAGGGGTTTATGGAAAATAAGGAGAGCGATGAGTATTGGTTTTTTACCAAAAAAAATATCGAACCCGATAAACTAAAAAACATCGCGAAATGAAGCAGCAGTATTTAACTTTCATGGAGAATAATTTGTCAATATTGCTACCTAGATACTGCACATCGGACACTATAGCATTGACGAAGGTGATCTGCATGCTTATGGCGGATACAAATGGGCGATAGTAAAGTCAACAACAAACCAAGAGGTGTATTGTTTTCGTTGCCTTACGGTGCGAACCTAGTGGGCAATCCTGACGAATACATGCAAGTATTGAACGGATTGGTATCAAATATCTATGCGGATACAATAATGTATGAATCCGAATATAGTGAATTCTTCACAATATACATACTCTACAAAGAATGCTCAAAATGCCGTAGTGAAATTGAAAATGCAATAAAAACTTTAAAAAATATTCCACACACAATGCATATTTGCATATTTGCTCCGCCCAGCAATTACAAAAAAGGGTCTTTGAGTTTTGACGAATCGCTATGGCAAGAAGCAAAAAACTATATAGAGTTTATTTCCTCTCCGCCAAACGGAGCATCTTTTGTTGAAATAGACCTAAACAACATTCAGGCCTCCCGTCAATCGGAGGATGGTATATATTTGAACCATCTAAGGCTGGGGAATACGGTGCATATCTCAGAGTCTGATTATGATAAGTATGGATTTAATCAACACAAAGACTGGGATTTTGCGAACCTCTCATATTCCAAAGAATTACGGTTTGACATGATACGAGACAAGGGGGCTATCATCAGGCTAGGTATAGATTTGGGCTCTATGGGTTTGGTATTTTAATTGCCCAGAACAAACAAGACATAAACTTGTCCATATAGACTATTACAATCACTCCAAATCCAAAGGACGAGGTGTGAAATGGCTGGAACGAGAATGTATAAAGCAGGCAATGAGCTGTTTGACGAAGAAATTGACCACACGGCGGTCATATTGGCGTTAAAACTTTCAAAACACTACAAAAACTCTTTGTTGCAAGCAGCGAAATATGGTATAGCGGATGAAATAGGTCAGGTTTTGAGCCTAGTGGATATTAATTTTGATTTATGGGATATTGACGATAAGGAAAAAAAGAGCGCATTTTTTGAAGCTGTAGAGCTAGAATATGTAAAGTTGGAAATAGAAAAAACACAAATAGCATTTCCTCAAATTTTGGAGACAAATATACAAAAACTTTCTGATGCCGTCAAGCTATCGGATATAGAGGCAAAACTTTTAAAGTTTGCCGTAATGTTGTCTTATTTTGAGGCGTTATCGTCTATTACTCAATTAATTGGACAACTAACAACGAAACGGTTGTTTGATTTTTTGTCTATTGCTTTGAACGAGCCTATCTGCGATATAGAAGAGGCGTTGCACAGAGAAGGGAGGCTCAGTGTTTCAGGGCTTTTAGTAGTCGAATCTGGAGAGATGCTCGTGGAGCGCAAGATTAAGCTGCTATCCGAGGGGTTTGTCGAGCGGATGATGTGTAAACACAAAAATATATACGCCGTTATTAGAGGTATTGTCACGGCTGTCGATATGGGCAGCTTGGAGGTTGGAGATTACGGGCATGTAAAAGACAGGCTAGATGTCGTCAGCGCTATGCTCAAAAAACAAACGGAGTCCGCAAAGGGAGGAAATATACTAATATACGGCACTCCTGGCACCGGCAAAACAGAGCTGGCAAAAGCGATTGCAAAAAGTATAGGCACAAATCTATATGAAATAGACTATCAAAACAGTATTATGCAAGCCCTTGACGCAGATGATAGGCTTAGAGCTTTCAAACTTTCTCAGGTCCTTTTTGGGAATACAAAAAATACACTGCTTATGTTTGATGAGGCTGAGGATGTATTTGGTGATAGACAAAGCAAAAATATATTCTCCAAGAGCGCCCCACAAAGAGATAAAGCGTTCATAAACAGAATGCTTGAGAACTCATCTGTGCCGACTATTTGGCTGACAAACTCGGTATCGGCAATCGATGAGGCGGTGCTTAGGCGGTTTGATATGGTGTTTGAGCTGCCTATTCCGCCAAAGAAAAAGAGATTTGAAATAATAAAAAATAGCTCATTTGGAATGTTAAACGATGAGGCGGCAAATGAACTTGCAAAACACGAGAGACTCTCTCCTGCTGTGGTTGCAAAAACTATGAATGTGGTGGCCAAAATAAAAGACGAGATAGAAAATCCATCAACTGCGGCAAAAATGATGATAGAAGACATGCTAAAAGCGCAAGGATATGACTCTATAGAGAGCGCAAAGGCAAATGAGCTTCCGGGCTACTACGACCCTATGCTTATAAATACAGATATCGACTTAAGAGGGCTTGCCGAGGGAATAGAATCGGCAAAGTCGGCTAGAATCTGCCTTTATGGCGCACCGGGAACAGGCAAAAGCGCATACGGCAGATGGCTAAGCGAGTATCTAGGCAGACCGCTCATACTCAAAAAAGGCTCGGATCTACTCTCTATGTGGGTGGGTGGAACAGAGAAAAATATCAAATCAGCGTTTGAAGAGGCAAACGATGAAAACGCCATACTGCTGCTTGATGAGGTGGATAGCTTTTTGGCTGATAGAAAAAGCGCTCAGAGAAACTGGGAGGTCACTCAGGTAAATGAGCTTTTGACGCAAATGGAAAGCTTTGGCGGGATATTTTTGGCTACTACAAACCTAATGGATAATCTAGATGAGGCGAGTCTCAGGCGCTTTGATGCAAAGGTTAAGTTTGGGTATTTAAAAGCAGAGCAGGCTTTGAAGCTTTTTGCTGGATGCTCAAAAGAGCTAGGGCTAAGACTATCGCCACAGATAAAAGAAGAGGTGAGGCAACTCTCACATCTAGCGCCCGGCGACTTTGCGGCTGTCATGAGGGGGCATAGGTTTAATAATATAAAAGATACGAGAGAGTTTGTAAAGAGATTGCAAGACGAGGTGGCTGTAAAGAAAGTAGCGAATGAGCTAAAAATGGGCTTTTTGTCCAGTTGAAATCCATGCGAAACTACAATATGCGTGGATACTAAGATGTTTTTCTACTCAGAAAATTACAACTATCCACTGCATAAATGGGATGGGCAGCCAAAAATAACAATAAATCCATATCGATATCAGGTTGTATTTGAACACATCAAAGCTATTCTTGGCATATCAATAAACGATTTTTTGATGGATACAAATATTGACTTCAATGAGATTCTCTTGGAGATGGGCTCCATACATAGCAAAGAATATTTGGATGCGCTACAAGAAGATGCGTATTACTATGCTTACTGTTTTGGCGAATTTGAGCTTAGTAAAACTCCAATAGGCCTGCTACGCAAAACTTTTTTATATCCTCAATTGGCTCATGCGCTCGGAACATACGAAGCAACAAGGTATGCGATAGATAAAGGTTTTGCCATTAGCCTTGGCGGAGGTCACCACCATGCCCTAAGGGATCTTGGCGAGGGATTTAGCTTGATTAACGACATTGCTTTTGCAGCGCAAAAGCTAGGAGATAAAAAAATACTTATCGTAGATGCAGACGCACACAGGGGAAATGGGGTGGCACAGATAGTCGGACAACTAAAAAATATTTTCATTTACGATTTATACAACTGCGAGAATTATCCAACCGGCGACGAATACAAAGAGTTTATTGATTATGGGGTTGAACTTTTGCCGCTGACCGCAGATAAAGAGTATTTGTCAATATTCAAAAAATACCTAAACGAAAGCGTTGATGAAGTATCTCCGGAGCTTATTATCTACAATGCCGGTAGTGATATTTTACACGGTGATAGTGTCGGATATCTAGATGTTAGCTTGGATGGATTGAGGCAAAGAGATGAAATGGTGGCGCAAATGTGCAAAAACAAAAACATACCCATAGCGATCGTTTTATCGGGTGGCTATAAACAAGAGTATTTTTTTGAAGTATCAAACTCCATTGCAAATATGGCAAAAATACTAACCCCTATTCATTAACAGGACAAAATATTGTCCACTTCAAAAAGCACAATATATCTTATAGAATACAAAGGAGCTTATATGCTAGAAGATATTGTTGCTTTAGCAAACTACACGATAGAGGATTCACTAGTTGCTCACAAAAACGATATGGACGGGGCAAAAGTGTACTCTGTCTATAAAAAACTTGCAAATCTGATAAGCTCCGCAAAAATAACGGCAAATCACTACTTAGTGCTTGATTTTTCAGAAGGGTATTTGCAAAATAGCTCGTTTGGCGCACCGGCAGATAAGTGGAGATATGTTTTCAATAAAGATTTGGAAGAACTCAACAAGTGCGCCAAAAAACTACTGCTAAAGCTCAGATACCTATGTTATGAGACGGATGGAAACACATATGATAGCTTCCTGTTCAGATATTACAATCACAAGACATATTACGGCTATGTACGAGATCAATACTCTGTAGGATTTTTACAGCCGTGTGGATTTATTATGAATTATTGTATTTTGGATACTGACTTCAAAAAAGAAGAGAGTGAATACATGGAGCGGTACGGCAAGCTTGATCTTACGGAGTTTTGTGATAGAGAGGCACTCAAAGCAAATATTCTGCAAAACTGCAATGAGCTAGAAAAACAACTATCGTTAATAAAGGTTTTTCTAGTCCAAAACTTCACAATAGAAGATTTGGTATGAAAGCGCTAGAAGCAGTAGACAGGCGAGATTTTTTGAAGTTCAATCTCTTCGCCTATATGCAGCTGCTTTTTTACAGGGCGTTCTGGTATGCCGAAGAAAACAAAGCAACAGAATCTGTTTTGCTTCTTGATAGGCTGTTGAGGCTTGATTTTTCAGATGCTGTAAAAGGTGAGATTGCCTTTAGGGTTGCGCTACAAAAGAAATACGGCTTTGACCAAAATGCAAAGCCCTTATCGCTGAATAGATTTATCGCTGAACAGGCTAATTTTATTGTCTGTAAGGGCTCAATTAGAGATATGGCTCTATTTGAGAAGGAGGCAAAACCGGACGCTTCTTATATGCTTATTAGAGCCTCATATTATGGTGCGGTAGATAAGCTTGATTTTTTTATGCAAAAACTGCTGGGCTCAGATAACAAGATATTTGCAAAAGCAGCCCTTGCGGCGCTAGATAACAAATCCATAGAGAGTTTCTCAAGGCTAATGATGCACAAAAGCCGTATGGATGAGCGGGCGCTAGATAGGATATATGAGATACTAAGCAGTGATAGGTATGCGCCGGAGACAAAAAGACTTCAAAATTTGCTCCCGGATTTGCGCAGCAAACAAAAACTGAGCGTAAAGCCCAAGTTTTCCGCTATTTATCAGCTGGAAGAGATGAGCGAGAGGCCAAAAAGCCATGCAGAGGAGATATTGATAGAGGCCGCTAAGGAGTGCCTTAGGTATTTGCTACAAATACTTAAAACTAAAGGAGATGTCGAATTTTTTGAGATATTTATTGAGCTTAGAAAAGTAAGGGCAAAGCTAATCAGCGCCACCTACCGAATAGATTTTATGACGGCGCTTAACAATATGCTCTCTACATATGTGCCACAAAAACTGCTTTCACTGCTAGAGGAAAATGATATTTTATCCATTGAGTGCGAATAAAGAGACTGTAAGCTGTCCACTTGCAGTGCAATAATCTTTTTGAAGTTGATCAAAGGAGATGCAGGGTGATGAATATAACTAGCCTAGATATTGTGGACAATTTTGATCTTCCAAATGTGGAAATCACAAATGCTAATTATGAAGTAAAAAGAAGCCTTCTGAGAATATTTGCGCATGAGGGCAAAAAAGGTTTGCGGTATCTAGATGGCGAGATAATACTCGAACCGATATTTGATGATATGACCTTTGCCGGCGAAGATTTGCTCATACTTCAAAAAGACGATGAATACGCCGTTTTAAATCTCAGATATCCGGAGCGCGGTTTTGGGCGGTATATGTGGATTGGTGAGTTTGGAGACAGGATGGCCTCCGTAAAACAAAACGAACTGTATGGCTATATAGACATAAATGGCAGGCTGGTCGTGCCGTGCATACATAGCTATACCCAAAAGTTTCAAAACGGCTTTGGCAGAGTCACTGATATGGATAGTAAAAAAAGGGGAGCCATAGACGCGAGCGGCAAGCTAATCATTCCGACGGTGTTTGACGGTCTGGACTTTGTATCCAAGGCATATGCTATTACCAGCCGCACGGTAGAGAAATTCCAGCCGCACATTATGAAAAGACTTTATATGCCGCAAACTATGTGTTTTACCGACATCAAATACGGCCTTTACGATAAATACGGCAACGAGCTTTTGCCCTGTGAATTTCTAGCTATCGACAAAACCGACAATCCAAATATATTTGCGATTCACAACAATAGCGGGAATTGCCCGGTATATCTAGACGGCTTAACCGGAATGATATATCTCGACCTTGATATAACGGCAATGGTAGAAAACAACGGAGATTTTGAATATGAAAAACTTGATAAATAGCCAAAGACTCATAAAAGCCGTAAGGGATAGAAAATACATCACCGTCAAGATATATCTAGCCCTAGGTGCTGATGTAAATTGCAAGGACAAAGCCGGCATGACGCCGCTAATGCACTCCGTGGCATTGGCAGACCCCAAGATGATGGAGATTTTGCTAAGGCGTGAGGCATCGGTGATGGATGTAGACAACGACGGCTGGACGGCGGCTATGTGGGCTCAGTTTCGTGGAGATGATAGCTGTATCAAAAAACTTCGTTCGCTTAATGGCCCGATGATTTATAATCTCACGGACGACAACCCACATGCCTTTTTGGGGCTTTTTGACATGGGGTTAAAGATAAAACTTAAAGACAAAAAGCCTTAGGGCTTTTTATTGTCTTAGTTTATCGGAAAAATAGTCTTTTAGTTTGTCCTTTTCATCTTGGGTGACTTTGGTGTGTTTACTACTCAAATGAACAACGCCATAAACATCAGTTTCTCCTTTTTTTGCAAAAGACAAAAGACGATTTCCATTTTCTCGTTTTAATTCTACGGACTTCTTGCCCCCACGGCAAAAATAGTCAAAATTTTCAACCCCAATAACTACTATTATTTTTGGCTCAATTTGCTCTATGACTAGCTTTAGCATCTTTGTCATAATCACTTCATGTTCATCCAGTAGTTTAGAATTTTGATCTCTAAACCTATTTAGTAGCTCATCCAACGCTTTTTCGTCCTTTGTGGCAAAAAAAGATTTAATATATGTTTCACAAGATTTTTCAAGTGTATTTTTGCCGAAGACATTCTCAAGATCAATTGCCAAAGGATATTTTTTATTTAAATGAATAAAATTAACCCTTTCAAAGTCCTTCTCTGTAACAACTCCATTACCACCTCCCGGATTTATACTCAAAAATAATATTTCAGGTTTTTCCAGTTTGCCTGTTATAAATGGACCTTCGTAGTGCACCTTCACTTGTTCGTCGACTCTCTTGGCAAAATCACAAATCTCTTTTTCCAACCCTTCAAACTTTTGTATATCAAACATTATCGCCCCCTTGTTTTAAATAAATTATAGCATCCATCCCTTGCCCTTTATATATGCCACATATACATCATCAAAACCGTATTTTTCACACTGCTCCAAAATATCGCAAAAATAATCCTCCACAGGCTTGCCGACTTTGTTATTTGAGGCGACATATACGAGGCAGGTTGTCGTGTTGTCATCAAAGACTATGGGCAAATACTCTTTTGTATACCACCCGCCCTTGACCCCCTCAAAAAGATCCAAAAACTCCTCATCGGCTTTGCCAAGCTCCCATATAGCGCCCCAAACTACGCTTTTATCGTCCGGTACGATGGTCGCCACACCGTCCGTATTTGTAATAAACATATATCCATCTAGCCTACCCACGCCGACAAACTTTGCATCAGGACAACGCACGGACATCGTTTCTTGATTTAGGTTTGCCCCATACCCAAAATAAGCGGTTGCCATCTCTATATCCTTTCAATTAGTTGCGTAAGGCTATCGGCAACACTTTTGTAGTTATCTTTACCGTATCCGCCGCTTAGGCACATAGCTATCGGAATATTTCTCTTTTTTGCCTCGTTAAACACAATCATATCCCTATCTACCATCCCCTGTTCCGAGATACTTAGATGCCCAAGCATGTCACCCATCAAAATATCACCGCCGCCGTTATAAAAAATAAAATCTGGTTTTACGCTCTCGATTGTTTGCGGCAGATACTCTTTTATAAAAGACAAGTATAGCTCATCCGCAGTGTATGACTCTACCCCCATAAGGGTAAAATTACCGTTTTTGCCACTTTTAATGGCTGCTTGCTTGCCTTGAAGGTCAGTAAAAGCGTTATATATGTCTAAAATATAGAAATTTTCAATATCTTTGCCAAACGATATGACCCCGTCCCCGAGGTGTGCATCAAAATCAACATATAGTATTTTTAAATTTGGGTATTCGTTTCTTAGTTTTATAGAGGCTATTGCGTAGTCGTTAAAAAAACAAAAACCGCTTCCCATATCTTTTTTTGCGTGATGAAAGCCTCCCCCTAGATTGATAGCCCAGCCGTGCTCCATCGCAAGCCTAGAAGCCGCCACGGTCCCAGCGGTCATATATCTAGCAGGGTCAACCAAAAAGCGGTTTAGCAAAGCGGCGTTTATCCCCTCCGGTAGTTTTGATCTAAAAATATCCTCTATGATGGCTTTTTCGCTACTTAATGCTTTTATGTATTTTGAGTCGTGATATAGCAGTAGCTCCTCATCGCTGATTTTTTCGATATTCGTATATAGCCTTCCAAATTTTGCTTTGAGGATTTTTGCTATTTTCTCAAATTTATGAAAGTCTATAGGGTGGTTTTGCAGCCTATCGCCTCCAAAAAATTCACTTATAATATCTAGCTCTACCGCAAATCTATCGCAGAAAACTACGGGTATATCAAAATCTCTCATCAGCTATCCTTTGGCATTATTTTTGCGCATTAACTGGACAGCTTTTTGTCTGCTTTGCTTGGATAATTTCTTTTAAAAAGGAGTTTGTTATGCTCGGAATTTTCTGGATAAATAACGACGGCTCAATCTTTATGACTCATAAAGTCGCTTTTGATACAGCTAGCCGTGGCGATTCGTATAGAGTGGACGAGATGTCGCATCCGAAGTATTGGCTGCAAAACATATCGGGTCTATCGCCAAAGTACCAAAACAAAAATTATCAAGAGGTGCCGAGGGGTAGAGTGGTATGGGATGGTATCAACAACAAAGTGCTTGTATTTTTAAACAAAGAGTTTGTGGATAATAAAACTACGCAAGAAGCCGTCAAAAAGGAATTTGGACTTGATAAGGCTGATTTTTTGTATGACGACCACTATATGATAATTTCAAAGGATAAAAGATGAGCAAACTACTATTTTTTAGCGGAGCGCCAAGTCTTATGTATTTGATTGTGTTTTTGTTATATTTCAAGCTCATCTATCCTAGACTCAACGCTATTCAACGCTAAAAGGCGGGCATCTGCCCGTCTTCTTTGCCAACACCACCCGCTTCTTAACTTCCTCATTTGATTTACATCAAAGACATAATCTTGTTTTTTAGATTTACTGCGTTTAGCAAAAAAGGAAAAAGCAGATGAAAACTATTCTAAAAAGAGACGGTAGCAGGGCGGCTTTTGCGGCGTACAAGATAGAAGATGCGATTATAAAAGCGTTTGAGAGCGTCGGACAGCCGTATGATAAGAGTGTTTTTTCGTATGTGCGCACAAGGGTTGAGGCTGAAGATCTGGTAAGCGTAGAGGAGATACAAGACGCCATCGAAAAGGCGCTTTTTAACCTTAG
>DIZY01000065.1:0-23912 GCA_002428055.1 Helicobacteraceae bacterium UBA6016 | reverse complement strand
AGAGAGCATATACTGGGGCTCAATGAAGACACGACATATATAGACTCCACCCAGAGCGTCAAAGAGTACATAGGCGGCGGTGACTGGCGGATAAACGCAAACGCTAATACGGGATACTCAGAGAAGCCAAAGTCGAGCTCATTCTCGCCATCCAAAACGAGTCGCAGATGATATATAAAATGGGCATGGATAGATACAAAGAGCTAAAAGGCAATCTAACGGAGCAGATAATCTTCAGAAACAACGACGAAAACCACATGCTAAAAACAGACAAAGATGTGGAGAGGCTTGAGACGCATACATATTTGTCGGGTGAATTAAAAGAGATTAAGGCGACAAACCCGATATTTTTTACAGAAGATGAGTCGCTATCGGCAGAGTATGAATATCAAAAAAACCTCCCCGTCGTAGCAGAACTGCTCATAATGAACAAAGTATCCAAACCGGCGATAGCGGTGTTTGACGACATAGTCTTTGAGCGGGACGACTCCGTGTATCTGCAAAATATTGAGACAAAAGATATGCAAAAAGTGATATTCAGAAGCGACAAAGAGTATAAAAACGCAAGAGAAGAGCTAGCGAAGATATATAAGTATGTATTTGGTGAAGATGGCGAAAAAGAGAGCGATACGATGGGCTTCATGTCGAGATGGAGAAGGATAACGAGGGAGGCGAAGTAGTGGGGTTCTTGCAGAAAACGGAGTAAATCGTACGCTAAGACATTTTTGATGATTTAAATGCTTTTAGTGGCATTAAAGATTGTAAAATCAACAGTTTGGTAGCTATATTTTAACTTTTTCTAAGTGTTGTTTGTGTAAAACATTGCGAAATTATAAGTTCAAAAAATAATGGTTATATAAATAAATTGCAGGGATCGATGATGACAGACGCACAGATGAGGGACGCCCTGCAAGAGTGCGATAAAGCTTTAATACATACGCCTCAAAGTTTGCAATCATTTGGTGTTGTTTTGGGTATTGATTTGGAGCGAGACAAAATTGCATTTTGCTCACAAAACGCACAAAAGCACATAGATATTGATACTGATAAGCTTTTGGGCTCTAACGCTACAGAACTATTTGGCACGGCTAGTAAAGATGTGGTAAACAAACTATCACAAATGAAAAATAACTCATATATCTGTGAGTTTATAGAGATATGCGGCAAGCGTACTTTTGCCAGAGTAGTCAGATGGAATGAGTTTGCCATTATAGAAATCCAAGATGAAGAGCAAAGCTTCGTTTCCGATGAGCATCTGAGGTTTCTTGACAAGACAAACAGCGTACTTTTGTATGCCAATAGCACCGAAGAGCTTTTCTCGCTCTATCTTGACGCCCTTAGAGAGTATATAGGATTTGATAGAGTTATGCTTTACAAGTTTGACGCTAAGTTTGACGGTGAGGTCATAGCAGAGTCAAGACAAGACTATTTGGGCTCATTTTTGGGTCATAGGTTCCCATCTTCTGACATACCGCAAAGCGCTAGAGATATGTATGCAAAAAACCCTGTGAGATTTATAGAAAATGCGGGTTCGGATGATGTGAAGCTTCTTTTTTTGTCACCGGATTATGAGAAGCTAGTCGTTGACCTCTCATATATAAATTCAAGGGCAGTTGCGCCGGTACATATAGAGTATCTCAAAAATATGTCGGTAAAAGCATCTATGAGTATCTCCGTGCTTGATGAGTCTGGTAGACTCTGGGGTCTTATAGCATGCCACAATAACACCCCAAGCTATATTTCTTTGCAAAAAAGACTCCACTGTGAACAGTCATCAAAAGTGCTCTCACTCTCGGTGACGGGTAGAGAGAATGCAGAGAGAAACTACAAACTGGCAGTGCGTCACGCCGCATTGTCCGATCTGGTCTCTATTGGAGCTAATAGCTTCGAAAATCTCTTCAAATATGACGAGTCCGACCTGCAAAAAAGCCTAGTAGGTCTCATAGAGGCAAGCGGGATTGCTATTTGTTCTGCAAAAAGAGTAATAAGGGCTGGCATCACGCCTGAGGTCAATACAATACACGAAATCATAAATCTTCTATCTTTTGATCTTTCATCCCCAGTTGCGACAACAAACTCCCTAGCATCCATAGACAAAAAATACGAAAGACTCAGAAAAAAAGCGTCCGGTGTGTTGCTGCTGAAGATATCGGATCAGCAGCACATTGTCTGGTTTCGCTCTGAAGTCCAAAAAGAGATAGCATGGGCAGGACAACCTATCAAGAAGTTCTATGATGACAACGGCACTTATAGGGTCTCACCTCGTAAATCTTTTGAGACTTGGCATGAGCAAAGATTTTTAACCAGCGATGAGTGGAGCGATGAGGATATATATTTTGCTACAAATTTTTGCAAAACCTTGCTCAAATCGAAGCTAGATGGATACGAAAATATCCACGATGTACAGACCATTGCAGTGTCCGATAAAATGTTTCAACTCTTTGACATAATGCCACAATCAGTGATAATGACAGACTTGGACGGCATTATTAACTACACAAATAGAGCCTTTGAGAAGATGAGTGGCTTTGCCTCAAAAGATGCCATAGGCAAATATGCAAGTATTCTATCGTCAGGTAAGCATGAGAGGTCATTTTATGCGGATATGTGGGCTACGATACTTGGCATGAAAGTCTGGAGTGACAGGATAATCAATGCAAGATCAAATGGTGAACTCTACAAGGTGGATGCTACGATAGCGCCAATAGTTAGCTCCAAGGGTGACATCATAGGCTTTGCAGGCATAGAACATGAGATAACAGAGCTGGCAAATATGCTTGAATATGAGATAAAAGAGAAAAACGCTATTTTGGGTTCACTATCGGAGTCAGGAGAGTCCAGTAGCATCATAGGCGGCATAGAGATGTCAAATGTAAAATATCAGGCAAAAAAAGAGCTGCTCTCTCAGATAGCGCACCACTGGCGAAATCCGCTAAATGTTATCTCTATTTATGTACAAGATTTGGTTTTTGCGTACAAGTTAAACGAGCTAAATGATGACGCCATAAGCGAGTTTAGCGCCAAATGCATGGATGCGATAAACAATATGAGCAAAATGATTGCTAGCTTTTCAAACTATTTTAGACCAGAAGGCGAAGAGGAAGAGTTTAATCCTGCAGATATAGTACTTGAGACATTAAAAGCGATGTCAAGCTATATTGGTGAGAAAAAGATAAATATAATTTTTGATAGAGGCGGCAGTGAATACCTTGTTTACGGGCTTCGCTCAGCGCTTAGCGCTGTAATGCTAGAGCTTTTAAACAATATAGGAGATATTATTGAGGCCAGAAACCTTAAGGGCGCTGATGTATGGATGCAGATATATGGCGATGAAGACGATGTGATTTTGGAGATTAGCGACAATTGTGGAGGTATAGAAGACTCTACCAAGGCTTTTGAGCCTTACTATACCACAAAAGGCGCCAGTAGTGGTATAGGGCTTGGTTTGTTTGAGGTTAAGGTGCTTGTTGAAAAACACCTGCACGGCTCTGTTGAAGTGAGCAATGGTACACTCGGTGTAAAATTTATGATAAGGCTAAGCGCAAAAGGAGGGACAAATGAAGTACAGCTATGACGATTTGTATATCGTAGGTATAGGCTCTAGCGCCGGTGGCATAGAAGCCCTTAAAGGTCTTTTATCTGCATTGCCAAAAGAGAAGCCGTTGGCGTATGTAGTTGTCCAGCATCTAAACCCTCAATACAAAAGTATGCTCACAGACATCCTTGGCAGGGAGACACAGCTGCCCGTCGAAGAGATAGCCAATGGCGCTATCGTAGAGGCAAATAAAATATATGTAACCCCATCAAACGCAAATGTAACCGTAGTCTCCGGAAAGTTTCATACGGCAAGTCCAGAACAGCTTATCGGTCCAAAACCATCAGTAGATGTGCTATTTGTCTCGCTTGCCCAAGAAAAAGGCGACAAATCAATCGGTATCATACTCTCCGGCACGGGAAGTGACGGTACTATAGGACTAAAAGCCATAAAGGCATCTGGCGGCACAACTATTGCGCATGACCCAAAACATGCCAAATACAACGGCATGCCACTGTCTGCTATAGAAGAAAAAGTTGTAAACAAAGTAATGCTACCTGAAGAGATGGGACCATATCTTGTGCATATACTATCCGATGAGCCTGATACAGAGTTTATTGACGCATCTTCAGACTCTCTGCATGCTATTTTTGATATATTAAATGAGTCTTTTGGCGTAGACTTTTCATCGTACAAGTCAGCAACGATACTCAGGCGAGTCGAAAAGAGAATGGTCACAGTAAAAGCAAAGACGACAGAGGCTTATCTTGAGTATATCAAAGACAATCCTAACGAAGTATCTGTGCTTTACAATGACGCTCTCATAGGCGTGACATCTTTTTACCGTGATGTTGATGCGTTTGAAGCGCTCTCAAATCTACTCAAAGCGCATATTGAAACACACGCATTTCCAGAATTTCGCGTATGGTCTGCTGGATGCTCAACCGGCGAAGAAGCCTATACTCTGGCGATGATGCTATCAGACCTAGCAGAACAGCTTGAGAAAAATATCACTATACAAGTTTTTGCAACCGATATGGACGAAGCCTCATTGGCGCAGGCTAGAAGTGGTCTTTACCCGGAGATTATAGCTGCAGCAATACCTAGAACTTTTCGAGAAAAATATTTTAGAAAAAAAGGCAATCTGTTTGAAGTTGTGCGCCAAATAAGAGAAAAAGTAATCTTTTCAAAACACAATCTCTTGAGGGATCCACCTTTTTTGAGGGTAGACCTTGCTTGTTGCAGAAATCTTCTGATTTACTTTGAGACAGATATTCAACACAAAACGCTTTTGAACTTTCACCACTCTCTTCGTCCGGGGGGCATTTTATTTCTCGGAAAATCAGAGTCTTTGGGTAAGGCGAGTGTGTATTTTTCAAATATATCTACAAAGTTTAAAATTTTTAAAAGCAGAGCAGATGTCAAGCCGCAGCTTTTCGAAATGATAATGCCTCGTCCAGGCAAGAGTCCATCCAAAGAGATAAAATCTCAAGTAAAAAAAGAGCTAACAATCGAAGATGAAATCAGGAGAGCTCTGTATGATGGTTTTGCTTCAAAAATTGTAGTAGTAGATGAAAACGGTAATCTGCTATTTGTCAAAGGCGACCTTGACCATATAGCTTCACTACCAAAAGGCTCAGTAAATCTCAACTTCTCCAAGATGATACACGAACAGCTTTCTGTAGAGTTTAAATCTCTTCTTTTTAAGGCCGCTAAACACAATACCGCACAACACGGTATGCCAAAGATAGTGGCAATCGATGGAGCAAAAAGAAAAATTGCCATCTCTATATACCCTTTATCAAATAGCATCAGTGGGTATCTGGTTTTATTTGATGAGCAAGAGATGGAGCACAGAGATGAAGCAGCTCAGAGTCATATTGATAATGCTGAATATAAAGAGCTCCAAGATGAGCTGGATGCGACAAAAGAACATCTACAGACTGTCGTAGAAGAGCTAGAGACCTCAAACGAAGAGCTACAAGCAGCAAACGAAGAGCTGCAAAGTTCGAATGAAGAGCTACAGGCGACCAATGAAGAGTTAGAAACCTCAAACGAGGAGTTGCAAAGTTCGAATGAAGAGCTGCAAACTGCATATATTGAGCTCAAAATGGTCTATGATGAGCAAGCCAAACAGCGAGAACTCATGGAAGATACCAATAGGGAGCTGGTAAGACTAAATAATGAACTGGCAACCAAGGAAAATTACATATCTGCTCTTTTGGATGCTGAGCAGGCTATAGTCATGGTAACTCGTATGGGCGAGGAAATCATAGATGCAAATCAGGGCTTTTTCAACTTCTTCAATAACTATTCATCACTAGACGAGTTCAAAACAAGTCATAAATGCGTATGTGAACTGTTTGAAGATGTTGTTGGGGATGAGAACTTCTTGCCATCCGGCAGTAAAAAAAGAGATGGCAAAAACTGGCTTGAACTAGTCATGTCTAGTGAGAGGCAGTACAAGGTGATGATAAGCAAACACGGCACACCTTACATATTCTCAGTGCATGCAAATGATTTAGATATTATCAATCAGCGTTTTGTTGTTGTGTTTAGCAATATTACCCAGATTGAGGCCGAGCGTACCCATAACGCACACCTTACGCGCAAGCATTTGGAGGATATACGACAGCGTGAGCGCGCAACAATGCAAAGAGCGATACTATACAGTATGAGCGAGTACATAAGTGGCATGGCTAGCTCTTGGAGAGAGCCAATGGCGAAGCTTTCTATTCTTATCAAAGAGCTCTCTGAGGATGCTGCGTATGAGCCGATAGACAAATCCAGACTAAAAACTTTTGAAAAAGAGAGTATCGACCATCTCAGAAATGTCGTAGACTCGGTGGATGCAACAAGAGAGTTTTTTGTCTTGTCAAAAAACAAAGAGTATTTTAATATCTTAAAACTCATTGATGAGTCAATATCCATTTTTAAAAGCTACTTCAAAGATAGACATATGCTTGTCAATAGCGTTGAGCATAAAAAAGAAAAAATCGACTTCTATGGATACGCAGACGAGGTTCGTATGCTTTTGCATGATGTGTTTATATTGTATAAAAATTTCTTTGCAGACAAAGACCTTACAAAGCTTGATGTAGAAGTAATCTCAGATAATGATTATCTACAGCTGGCGCTAAGTGTAGATGATGAGTCATTAGTATTGCATGACCATATACTTGCATTGATGGGTTCTTCGGGCAATAGTGAAAACGAGATAGCAGGTGAAATTGAGCACACTCAGATGAGGATAATAAGAGCAATAGTCGAGTCGCATCTTGGTGGTGATATACACATGCATACTGACGCTAAGATCACCAAGCTAACAATAAAAATCAAGCTCAAGAGCTAAGGGTACAAGGTGGCGAATGATAAGTATGCAATCTTAAAAAAACTAGCGCACCAAAGAGCCAAAGACGAGGTTGATAGGCTCAGTGAGATGGGAGGTAGAGACCTTCAGTCTGCCTTTGTGGCGCTTAAAATAAAGACATTTGAGCAAGAGATTTTGCTAGAAGAGCTCAGGCTTGATAAGAAAAAAGTAGAGGATGTTGCATTCAAATATGCGGATATACTTAGTAAGTTTCCGATTGGATATGCCGTATGCGACTCAAACGCTATTGTTATAAATGCAAACGAGCAAGGATTGAAGAACTTTTGCATCTCATCTATGGATAAGTCTGTCGGTAGGCCGGTAGCATTATCTATATCGTTTGAGGACAGAAGTAGGTTTCTTACATGGTTTAGCAAGGTCAATGGCGGTATGGCTCAAAACGAGAGCGCATTTACCACTATCAATGATTCACTTATTTCGCTAAATGCTTCAGTGCTACCTGGCGGCGAGATTATCATTATTTCAAACGACATCTCCAAAACGCAGGCAAATCTAAAACTTCTCCATCTCATCAAAAATGCTGTCGATAACTCAAATGACTCAGTGCTGATAACCGATGCTGATTCCAAGATAATATATGCAAATAGCTCACTTGCCAGAGTGACAGGGTATACAAGGCAGGAGGTGATAGGTAAAAATCCTTCGATACTGCGATCTGGTATATATGGAGCAGAATTTTATGAGAATATGTGGAAAGAGATTACTGAAAATGGATTTTGGCGAGGACAAATAGCAGATAGAAACAAAGACGGCAAGCTCAGTATACATCAGACAAATATCAGCGCTGTCAAAGATGGCAATAAAATTGTTAACTTCATAGCTATTTTTTCGGATGTTACTGAACAAAACGAGATGAATGAGAAGATTTTGGAGCTATCTATCTATGATACGCTTACTCGTTTGCCAAATAGGTTGATGTTCAAAAATCATGTGGAAGATATTTGCAAGTCCAAGTTCTCATCTACCGATGGCTTCTCACTGCTATTTATTGACCTTGACAATTTCAAATATGTAAATGATACATACGGACACTCTTTTGGCGATGAGCTTCTTGTGGAAGTGGCAAAAAGACTCAAGCGCGTTATGCGCAAAAGCGATTTTGTCGCTAGGTTTGGGGGCGATGAGTTTATAGTTGTGCTTGATGAGATAGTTGAAACAGTGAGCATACAGTCCGTTGCCGACAATATTATAGAAGCGCTAAGCGAAGATGTAAAGCTTAGCATCGGACAAAAAGTCACCATAGGCTCTAGTATAGGTATTTCGCTCTATCCAAATGATGCAAGAAACTACGAAGAGCTTGTCAAGTTTGCTGATATAGCCATGTATAAAGCAAAAGAAGATGGCAAGAATAGGTATTTTTTCTACAACGAACAGATGAGTACACAAAGTATTCGCATCTCAAAACTAAAAAATATTCTCCCAAAAGCGGAAACTTGCGGTGAAATGTATATGAAGTATCAGCCGTTATTTTGCACCAAGACCCTAAAGGCGATAGGTGTAGAGGCGCTAACAAGATGGCACAATATCCAGTATGGAGAGATATCGCCGATGGAATTTATCACACTATCGGAGAAAACAGGACATATAAGGACTCTAGCTCCTTGGATATACAAGACCGCATGCGATGAAATGAAGAAGTCCGGGCTATATGATGGTGTCTTTTCAGAGCTTGCGTTGAATATCTCCGGCGTCCAACTAAAAGAACAAAATTTTGTAGATAGTATTGTAAGTCTCACCTATGCAAGTGGATTAGAAGCGTCAAACATAGTACTCGAAGTAACCGAAACACTTTTGATAGAAAATCTCTCACTTGCTAGAAGCAGGCTAGAGTCGCTTAGAGAGAGGGGTTTTAGGGTAGCGCTTGATGACTTTGGCACAGGATACTCTTCACTTTCGTATCTTCAAAAACTTCCTATAGATATAATAAAGATAGACAAAAGCTTTATCGACAATATCCACAAAGATAAAAAAAGCATGGATATTGTTGAGACAATTATCGACCTATCTCATGATCTTGGCAAGCATGTGGTGGCAGAGGGCATTGAGGAGAGGCTTCAAGCGGAGCTGCTTATCGAATCTGGGTGTGACATATTGCAAGGATATCTCTTCTCTCAACCGGTAAAAGCAAAATATCTAGAGAGGCATATCGACGCCAGTGATATATTCAGACAAAAGCCAAAATAAGCGGCGTCGCTGCAGTACAAATATGCGGGCGGAATCGTAATGAGATTTTATGGCAAAAGAAGAGATTTTTTGGCAAAATAGACATAAACGCGCAAAGAGCGCACCAAATTTTTAGAGAGAAGGTCATGCAAGAGTTAAAACCCATTTACGATATTACGCCCGAGACATTAATAGAGTACGAGGGCAAAATTGCGTCAATAATCTGGTTTGCCGGCTGCCCGCTTCGATGTATATACTGTCAAAATTCGGACATGGTAGGCGGGGAGGGCGTGATAACCGAAAAAGAGGCGTTGGAGTTTCTGTCTTCCCGCAAGGGCTGGATTGAGGGCATGGTGCTCTCCGGCGGCGAGTGCTGTATGTACGATGGTTTGCCCTCTTTTTGTGAAAAGCTAAAAAACATGGGGCTTGCCATCAAAGTAGACACCAGCGGCATACGCCCGAAAATGGCGTTGGAGCTTGCCAAAAACGGTCTGATTGATACTATTGCTCTGGATTTTAAAGCCCAAAAAGATATGTTTGAGACTATCACCGGAGCCAATGCGTTCAACCTTTTTGAGAGGACGCTAAAGGGGCTTTTGTCGATTGATTTTGATTTTTCCGTACGAACTACCGTATATCCTGAGTATATCGACGAGAGTATGCTCTCAAAAATGGCAACCGAGTTGAGCCTTGCTGGATATGATGGTGTATACACAATACAAAAAGCGCAGACGCACAATCCGACGACCTTTGCAGGCCTGCCGACAAGCCGCAAAGAGTTTGCGATCTCAAAGATAGAATCAAATATCCCGCTCTCTTTTTCGGGGTTTTGATCCGCATATTTAAACCTTAAAAAACAGAAAACTTGTCGTAAAATCAAAATAAAAACACGACGAGCAAAATGCTAAAACCAAGAGCGGCGCTAAATGCGTTACTCTCCAAAAAGACTATTTTAAAAGGCGATTTGGAGCGTTTCGAAACTGCTTTGAATAAGTTGCTTTCTCTTAACATAAAAGAGTCAGAAGGGCACCAAAAAAACAAGCTTTTTTATTTGAAGTAGAACTTTTGTTGCGGTTATTTTGTCGATATTTAGTTGGCAACCGCTTGTGCAGAGTAATATGTTCTATTCCAATATTTTTGAAGAGCCCTGTCTACTTCTTTTATGACAAGTTCTTTCTTTTCTTTTTGCGTAGTATGCTTGCTATGACTCATTTCATACGGCACGCACAGATAAGATACAACATCGTCTATCAGCCATGTATTCGGTATCATAGAGTTTGAAACTACGAGGCGAGGATTGTCGTGAACTTCGTTTTGCACCTCTTCGAACGAAAGAAGAAGCTTTTGGTATCTTTGAAAAAGCATATTTTTGAGACCATTTTTTATGCCGCTATTTGTCATCTCTTCCACCTTTGAAAGATTTATTAACTATCTCCAGCCTTTTATGGTACCGTATAAGCTTAAAAGTAGTTAAAAATTAGATGGCATTATATCATAAAAAAATGCGTTTTTAAAGCTTTATTTAATTTATTTTTAGCTTTAAATACTCAATTTTTGCTGCAGCGTCTCCGCAATAAGTCTAGACCTGTTGATATGAGCCGCTTTTGCATAGTTATCGACACTCTCAAGCAAAAACTGTGGAATAGTTATATTTATTCTTACCGCTTTGTCTTTTGTGCGTCTTAAGATAATAGCCGTTTTTGGTTCTATCATCATTAGCAAGCAGTCTTTCGCCTCTTTTTTTGCGTTTTCTAGATTTATTGCGGGACATTCGTCGTTATCATTTATCATCTCTGACAGATGCAAGCTAAGAGCCTCTTTTGCCATTTCAATAGCTTCCTCAAGTGTGTCTCCGGCAGAAATACAGCCTGGTATATCAGGAAAAAATACGCCGTATTCTCCGTCTTTTGTTTGTTCAAATACTGCAGGATATGCTTTTAGCCATTTTTCCATTTTTCAAACTCCTCTGTTGATTTGCCTAGTTGTTTTAGTACGCTTTTTATCGTTCCCTCCGGTAAGTTCTTTTTTGGATGAGGGATTGTAACTTTGCCTTTTAATTCGCTATGTTTGAATTGCTTGTGGCTTCCCTCTTGTGATACTTCATACCATCCTAAAAAGAGTGCGTATTTGATTAAATCTCTTGAGGTCGCTTGCATACTTTACTCGGCTTTTATTTTTTAGTAAGTATTATTATACACACTTTTTGTTTTTGCAGATAAAGCTTTTTAGCCAAATTAATTTTTGCCGTAGATAGAGAGGCCTCATTGAGGCCTCAACCTTTCGAAGTGCGGCAAGTGTTGCATTGCCGTTGTAATTTTACCCGTAAATCGATAAAGTATAAAAATGAAAAAACAATCCAAAAAGAACATAGCAGAGATAAAGAAGCGATTTCTTGAGCGCTACGGCGCCGCTACTACGGAACTTGAATTTGCAAGCGATTATGAGCTACTAGTCGCCATCATTCTCTCCGCTCAATGCACCGACAAAAGGGTGAACATCATCACAAAAGGGCTTTTTGCCGCTTTGCCCACCGTCGAAGCTATGGCAGACTCATCGGTTGAGGAGATAGCCTCTCTTATCAAATCGTGCAGTTATTTTAACAACAAAGCAAAAAACCTGCTAGCGATGGCGCAAAATGTTGTAGCAAATTTCGGCGGCTCTATTCCGCACGACGAAGCTTCACTCAAAAGCCTTGCAGGAGTAGGGCAGAAGACGGCACATGTCTTTATGATAGAGTTTTTGCATCAAAACTATATGGCAGTCGATACCCATGTATTTCGTACAGCACATAGATTGGGACTTTCATCGGCGAAAACTGCGGTGAAGACTGAAGAGGATTTGACAAAGGCGTATATGAGCGAGCTTGCCGTGCTTCATCAAGCAATGGTGCTTTTCGGTCGCTATATATGCAAGGCCAAAAATCCGCTATGCGATAGCGAGTGCTTTCTAGCCGATTTTTGCCAAAGCCGCTCAAATTTCAAGCCTGCTTAATGCCGCTTGTATCTAAGATTTCGACGAGTTTTTCCTCGCTGATATTTTCAATCTCGGTTTTTGAATATATTTTCATTAAATATACATTGTTTTGCTCGTCCAAATAGTAGTAGATGACTCTAAAACCGCCGCTTTTGCCGCTATTTGTAGAGCTGTTTTGGAGTCTGAATTTATAGAGTCCGCAGGATAAGGCTATTCCTGCTTTTGGATTTGCGCTTAGCGTATCGCTTAGTTTCTGTAGGTCGATTGAGAGTTTGGCGTATTTTTTGGCAAGCTGCTTTGCGTCTTTTCGGAAGCTCTCAAGGCTAATTATTTGAGAGTTCATCTATCAGCTCATTTAGCGTACCTGCCTTTTTGTCGCCACTTAGCGCCGCTTTTAGTTCTTTTGCCGACTCATCAAACTCTTTGTAAAACATCAAAGCCTTTTGCTCTTGTATATAGGAGTTTATAGCCTCCGTGATTATCTCGCTACGATTGAGCTCATAGCTAGCCCCAAGAGCATCCAACTCCTCTACTAGATAAGTCGGCAGTCTAAGTCCCACTTGTTGTTTTTGCAGGCTTGCCAAAGTTCTCATGTTTGCCTCGTGTTTTGTTTGACAATATTATATATGTTTTTATATTTTATTGTCAAATATTACTTGCCGCTTAACACAAAAGCGCTCCAATAAAATGGATGCCTATTTTGTTTTATCATCTCTATTTTAGTATCTCGTAATGCAGAAGTGTAGCTTTGCTTTTGATTTTTGCTATAAAACTTCGTCATCAAATCCGTTGTTTCCTTATCCGCTACCGACCACAGCGACATTACTACATTTTTTGCTCCGGCGTTAAAAAATGCCTTATTGAGTCCGGCTACACCATTTCCTGCTTTTATGACACCTCGCCCGGTATCGCATGCAGATAATACGACCAAATCCGTCTGTCTCAAATCCATACCTGACAGCTTTAGCGCCGTCACTATGCCATCGTAATTACCGTAAACTGCGCCCGCAAGTGTAACATTCCCCTAGTTTCATACGGATCATAAAGAGAAAAATCAATCTCTAATTTGCAACATTTTGTATGAAATCTTCCTCCTTGTTTTGATGATATTTTTCCAAATATTCCGCAGGGGTTAAATCACCCAAACTGCCATGTGGTCTCTCATAATTGTAATGAGCTATCCACTCATCCGTAACAGTCCTTACCTCCTGTAGATTTGTGAACATGTAAGCATCGAGTACATCTTTGCGGTAACTTCGGCTAAATCTTTCAATTAGCCCGTTTTGTGTAGGCTTGTCTTTTTGTATAAATTTAATTGTGACGCTATTTCGTCTTGCCCAGTCATTTAAGCACATGAGATATAAACTCGCTACCGTTATCGACTCGTATCTCTTTTGGCTTGCCCCTCCAGAATACTATGCCATCCAGAGCCTCTACAACTTTGTGTGCGGATATACTGATGTCGATTACGATATCGAGTAGCTCTCTGTTGAAATCATCGATGATATTAAGCGTTCTAAACTTCCTGCCGCTTTGAAGCCCGTCGCTCATAAAATCCATTGACCAAACCTCATTTGGCAACCTAGGTATGGTAATTTGCTCTTTGATCCTCTCCGGTATGCGCTGCTTAATCTTTTTGCGTCTAAGGGCAAGACCTAGCTCGTTGTATATTCTATAGACCCTTTTACGGTTAGCTGTAGCTCCTTGCCTACGCAGTAACTTATATATCATCGGAAAGCCTCTTTTGGAGTGCTTATGGGCTAGTGTTCGTATCTGCTCAGCTAGCAGCTCATCCTCTTTGGCTTTTGCTTCATTTTTTGTTTTTTCGAGGAAACATTTTGTTTGCAGCAAAAGCGCTTCTCTTGTTTTGATAATAATATACACATCTTTGGATACTGACACACAAACAAGCCTGACGAATATTTAGATTGTGCTCTATGAGCACATAATCTACAAGCTCTCTTAGTCTTTTCGGCTCAGAGGCGCTCATGCCGCTATATTTGTTCTTCCAGCCGTAGAATGTTTTGGGTAGACGCTATTTTTTCGACAAATATCTGTTACGGCTACGCCGCTTTCATATTCCCTTAGCATGCCGACTATTTGCGATTGTGTAAATTTGCTCTGCTTCATAAAATCCCCTCATAATTTCATATATTTTTGACCAGCTTTTTTGGCTTGTTTTTTAGTTGTTTTTATTGTATCTACAACTAAAACTTTTGAGATTGATTTTCTGATTAAAAAGTGTATGAAACTAGGGGGAACATTACAAAACTAGGGGAATGTTACAGCACTTGCATATTATCTTTTCTGTATATATTTAAAATAAAAGTAAATAAATTATAGTTTATAAAGGTTTTAAATTGCTCTGCATAACAAATTCGTAACTAAGTTAGAGTAAAATCAGGCAAATTTTTTATGGAGAGAGATATGTCAAGAGTTCTCATTATTGGCGCAGGTGGTGTAGGCGGCGTGGTTGCGCATAAGTGTGCGATGAATCCTGATATTTTCAGCTTTGTTTGCCTTGCTAGCCGTTCTATCGACAAATGCGAAAAGTTGCAGGCGCAGATAAAAAACAAAGGGTATGATCTAGCTATCGACAAGGTAGACGCCGATAATATCGATGAAACAGCGGCTCTAATCGCAAAGTATAATCCTGATGTCGTCATCAATGTCGCTTTGCCTTACCAAGACCTAACAATTATGGAAGCGTGCCTAAAAGCAGGCGTGCACTATGTGGATACGGCAAACTACGAGCATCCGGATAGCGCTCACTTTGAGTACAAGCTTCAATGGGAAAAAGCGCAAAAGTTCAAAGATGCAGGGCTTACTGCGCTTCTCGGTAGCGGATTTGACCCCGGCGTGACAAATGTATTTTGTGCTTACGCTCAAAAGCATTATTTTGACGAAATCCACTACATTGATATACTTGATTGTAATGCCGGAGACCACGGTTATCCGTTTGCAACGAACTTTAACCCAGAGATTAATCTAAGAGAGGTAAGCTCAAAGGGTAGATACTGGGAAGAGGGGAAATGGATAGAGACTGAGCCGATGGAGATTATGCAGGTGTGGGATTATCCTGAGGTGGGACCAAAAGATAGTTATCTGCTTTACCACGAGGAACTTGAGAGCTTAGTGCAAAATATCAAAGGGTTAAAAAGAATCAGATTTTTTATGACATTCGGTCAAAGCTACTTGACGCACATGAGATGCCTTGAAAATGTCGGAATGCTGAGAATCGACGAAGTAGAACACAATGGTCAAAAGATAGTGCCTATCCAACTTCTAAAAACACTTCTTCCAGACCCTGCGAGCCTAGCCGGAAGAACAAAAGGCAAGACAAATATCGGATGTTTTGTAGAGGGCATAAAAGACGGTAAAATCAGAAAAATATACATATACAATGTCTGCGACCATGAGGCGTGCTACAACGAAGTAAGCTCTCAAGCGGTTAGCTACACTACCGGAGTGCCTGCCTTTATCGGCGGTATGATGGTGGCTAAGAGCGAATGGAGAAGAGCAGGGGTATGGAATATGGAACAGTTTGACCCGGATCCGTTCATGGCGGCGCTAAACGAACACGGTCTTCCGTGGGTGGTTAAAGAGGTGAAATAAGCGCCATGTTGTTAACGGCTACCGATTATTTACTAAAAATCGGTAGCTCTATCAAAAATACCGCTCCATGCTCCCCGTTTGAAACGCTAATTTTGCCGTGAAGGTGTCTCTCTATTATCTCTTTTGACATATATAGACCTATCCCCGTGCCTTTGCCTTGCTCTTTTGTTGTAAAGTACGGCTCAAATACTCTCTCTATTATGCCATCCGATATACCGCCGGCAGAGTCCTCAAATACTATCTCTATATTGTTGCCGTTTTCTATTGTTTTTATAGATATAAACATATTTGCGTGTTTTTTCTCCAAAAGAGCATCTTTTGCATTGGAAAGTAGATTCAAAAATACCTGCTCAAGTTCGTTTTTGTAGCCGGTAATATAGTGACGCTCGTTACCTTCAAAGTTAATATCTATAAAATAATTGTTCATCTGTATGGATACTATTCGTAGCGTATCTTGCAAAGCATCCTCTACGCAAAATGTCTGCTTTACTTTATTTGGCGCAAAAAAATTACGAAAATCATCTATCGTTCTAGACATAGATTGTACAATGTTCATAGCTTCGGTTTTGAATTTGTCTATATATTGATTGTTGATTTCTCCTGCCTTATACGCCTGCGGCACATCTTGGACATATAGGCCGAGCGCATTTAGCGGCTGTCTCCATTGGTGGGCTATCGCACCTATCATATCGCCCATTAGAGCCATTTTTGACTGTTGAATTAGCGCCCTTTCGGTGTCGACTCTTTTTGCAGTCTCTTCTATTATTTTTGCCTCTAGATTTTGATTGTATATCTCTAGCATTTTACGAGATTCCATGACTGCCGTTTGGTCGTTAATATGCACACTGACAATTTTCTTTTCTATATCAAGCGGGATTATTTTCACCTCCTGCTGCATCGTCTTGTAAAAACTAGAAAAAAGATTTTTTAACTCTGCTTTAATCAGATACCCGTGCGTGCTGGGTGGCATAAATGTCATAATATTGAGCCGTAAAGAGGCTTTGATATTTCTTTTGAGTGCTGTTCGTTTTTCTTCTTCTAAATGGACTATTTCATATAGTTTTTTTAGCATAGCCTCTTTCTTGCTGACGCCGGTAACCATCTCAAGCCAGCCATTCCACTCAAATACGGTAAGCTCTTCATCTAAAATAACAATACCACTGTCTACCGAATCGAGTATTAGCTTTTCGTAGCTATTCATATCTTCGGCATGCCGCTAAGTATAATACCCAGTACGCCTTCGCCAATCAAAATAAGCATCTGCCCTTTGATGCCTTCGCTCTCTAGATTTAGCTTTGTCTCCACTAGCATAAACTGCGTGAAATTTTTTAGCTCCTCCGAACCTAGCGAAAGAAGTCTTTCGTGTTTGATAATTTCAGGCGGTAAAAAGATAGTTCTAGCGCTACTCATCTGTGCCATTTGCCCGATGCATGCCGATGTTAGTATATTTGTTATCTCTATAGCTACGCACTCAATCTCTTTTTCATCTACAGCCTCTTTTTTGAAGAGCAGTTTTGCAAGTCTTGATGCGTCGCTTCTTGGTAGCATAAAGTATGCGTCTCCGTTCAGCGATGACTGAAAAAATTGCTTAATCAGCATTGTTTCATCGCCTTTTGACATGTGGTCATCAACTACCGAGTGCAATTTTTCAATAGGGTAGATGCCTACTTTGGGTATCATTAGTTCCGCTTTGGTTGAGAGCATATCGCCTATAATGGAAGCCGCTAGACCGAAGCTAACATTAATAAGCTCCTTTAGATAATCCTCTTCAAGGAGCGTTAAAAGCTCTTTATCTTTCATATTTTATTTCCAAACGCTATTTTTGCACATATATCTCTCAGCTCATCCTCGTCTACCGGCTTATTGAGTACATTTGTGGCTCCGGCCGCCAAAAGCTCTTTTTTTGTCTCTTTTTGCCTGTCTGCCGTTACCATGATTATGTCAATCTCCGGAGCTATTTTTTTTATCTCCTCTAGCGCCTCTTTGCCATTCATTTTTGGCATTGTAAGATCCATAAATACTATATTCGGAAGCTCTTTTTTGAATAACTCTACAGCCTCTTCGCCGTCTGCGGCCTCTATAAATACGGAGTGTTTTTTGATTGATTCCGAAAAAGCATTTTTGAGCAACATCCTTGCGCTTAGCGAGTCGTCCACTACCATTATTTTCAGTCGCTGCAGATTTTCCAATTTTATTTTCCTAGAGTATGTTAATTATCGTATTTTACTATCTTTTTATTTATAGATTTGGTGGAGCAGATGGGGCGCCGGTTCAAAGAAGTGAAAGCCTTGAGAGCAGTCTATGCCGAGCTTTTTGACTTGCAAAAAAACAGCTTCATTACATACAAATTCAGCTACGGTTTTTATATTCATCTCTTTTGCAAAGTTATTGATATTTTTGACTATGATTTGCGAATTTCTATCATACGGCAAATTTTTTATAAGGCTTCCGTCTATTTTTAGTGTATCTACTTGCAGTTTCAATATATGGTCAAAATTGGAGTATCCACTGCCAAAATCATCTATTGCAAAACCGCACCCAATAGCCCTAAACTTATCTATAAACGCCCTCACATCTTCATAGCTATTGATACCTTCGGACTCCAGTATTTCAAAGATAATACGCTCGCCCACCCCCGCATTTACAATACGCTCAAATAAAAACTCCTGTATATTTTTCTCCACAATGTCGTCAAAAGATAGATTGATACTAACCGGCAGTTTTGAATCTTTAAAAGCGTCTATTGTTTTGGCGACCATTATTTTTGTGAGCTCCGGATAAAGACGCATTTTTTTTGATATTTCCAAAAACTGAAACGGCGATATTATCTCTCCATTCGCAGACTTTAGTCTTATAAGGGCTTCGTATTTTTCTATAAGCCCGCTACTGTTATTGATTATCGGTTGAAAATAAGGGATTATCCTGTCGTCCTCGATGGCGCTTTTGATTGCCTTGTGCCAAATAATATTGTTTTTTTGTTCCTCCGCTTTTAGCATCGAACCCTCAAAACTCATAAAGTGCCAATTTTTCGATTTTGCTTTTTTGAGGGCCGTCTCGGCATGCTCTATGACTTTTGTGTCAGACCTAGCGTAGCCTACGGTAACATTTACGAATATCTCTATCTCTTCATAATAAAACCCGTGATTCTCACTATCTTTAATAATGCCTTCGATAAAAATAGCCGCTTCATCGTCAGTAGTCTCGTCTGAAAACAAAATGGCGTACTCGCCCCCGCTAAGCTTAAATAGTTGCGCATCTTTAATTGCTTTCATGTACTCTTGTAGCCATTTGCTATATATTTTGATTATTGCATCTCCAAAGCCAAAGCCGTACACCTCGTTAATATCTTTGAACCTATCTATATTAATGATGGCGACTCTTGGCAATTCTCTTTTTTTCAATTTGTCAAACAAAATAGTTCTGTTTGGCAGACCTGTTAGCGCATCTGTTATGAGGTGTGTTTTGAACGCTTCGTTTTGACTAAAAGAGTGCAGAGCAAAGCCTATGTCGCCTGCAAGCTCTTGAAGCATACTTATCTCTTTTGGCTCAAAACCACCGACCCTATCTGTGTATACGCCCATTGTTCCAAGCGGTTTTGAATACATATCAGGGCTAAGCGGCAAAGCTATGGATGAGTGAAAGCCAGATTTAACTGCCCGTTCCCTCCAGGGCTCAAACTCTTTTGCCCCAGCTAAAAAATTTGTCACTATGGATTTGTTTTCTAGCACGCTTCTGGCGCTAGGGCCTTTAGAGGTAGGGTCTTTCTCGTCCAATGATATATGCAGATCATCTATTAGATATTCAGTCGGGTCACAAGATTTGTAGGCTATGCGGATATGATTATTATCAACAAACCCTATCCAAGCAAGCTTGTAATGCCCAAATTTGGCAAGCCTATCGCAGCTTTTTTGCAGTAGCTCATGTGCTGTTTTGCTGGATATGAGAAGTTGATTGACATCGGCTACTGTACGCAGTATTTCATCTAGATATTTTGTCTCTTCCAGGGATTGCTCAAGCTCTTGTTTTTGGAGATTCATCGCCCAAAAACTATCTATAAGCTTGGCATGCAACACGGAGAAATCTTTAATAAAAAATCTCTGCGCCATACCACCACCCGTTTTGATGCTCTCTAGTATTCGGTATATCGGCTTAATAAACATCCGTTCTATTAGCGCCAAAACAACCGTCAGCACAGATAGTTGCAACAAAAACATAGCGAGTATATCATCAAAAGACTGTTTGTCTATAGCCCTAAATAGATACTCTTTGTCAACACAAAGGAGTAGATAGCCGACTTGCTGCTTTCCATTGTTGTCAAAGTACTTTACCGCATAAGAAAACAGCGTCTTGCCGGACAAAAGACCATCATAAATACTACTGCTTATGAGGGTATAACCGTTATCTACTTTCCTTGCTTTTTGCACTCTTTCCGAAGAGTATGCTATTGTTTGCGCATCGTATGAAAAAGAGAGTGAGCCTATGAATCTATGCGTGGCTCTCGCCTTGTCTAGTACTTTTTGGATATTTGTAGAACTGTTGCGTTCTAGCTCGGAGACTATGCGATCCATAGTCTGACTCATCGTGCCGTCTGTCCCGTCGCTAACATACTTCAAAAGAATGGCGCGATGCTCTATATGCGAGTAGTAGTGAGACACGAGCATTGAGATTACAATAAGCCCAAGAAGAGCTGCAATCGCCGTTTTTAACTTCATATTGCCAGCTTATCCGTTGGAATTCCCTGTTTTTTCAAGTATTCTCTGCTTTTGGCGCCGTTTGCTTTATCTGCCCACTCAATACCGTTAAGCGAATCGATAAATTGCTCGTATGTTTGGTTTTCAAGATAGCCTTTGATAGTCTGATAGTACTCTCTTGGGTTGCTTCTTAACGCCAGAATTGCTCTCTCGAAAATATTATGCAACCGTTTTAGCTCTTCTTCATTTCCTTTTACGGCTCTCTCGTCTATAAATATGGCGTCAATAACGGATATGCTCTTGAGCTCTTTCGTAGACGATATTGTTTTAAATCCATTTTTTTTGATAGTCGTAACATAAGGTTCGTATGATATTAATAGCATTGGCATCTCTTTTGCGATTACATGAATCATACCGACTTGGTCGCTATTTTTGAGCGCAAATTTTGATTGGTCAAGGCCGTTTTCAGATACAAAAGCGTTAAAAATATCTTTATTAACAGAGCTTAGCTCAAAGCGACACTCTATTTTTTGGGTCGTACTATTTAGTTCGGATACAGTTTTGTTTGACAAGACAACATCTGCGCCGCTGGATAGATCAATAAAAAAGTAAGGTTTAAGATACTCCCTATTCTTAAAACCCAGATACTCATATTGGGTGGCCGTAAAACCGTTAGAGAGACCTTTTTCATAAAGGGCGGCATTTTCATCGAGACCGACTACCCACAAAAACTTAAATTTTGAGCCCTTTAACCACCCTTTTTCTTCGGCATACATAAAAGGGGTGAAGCCTATCCAAGGGTTTGTTGAGATTCGGATTTCCTGCGCATCGCTTTTACTTTGGCAGCCGCCAAGCAACAATAAAAGCGAAAATATAACAAAAGCAAAAAAACTTCTCATAAATCCACACTCCCTCTCAATATCGTTGCAAAATACTTTGTCGACAATATTAGCAAAAAAAGCTTAGTTTGGTAGAATCAGAGAATGAAAAAGATTTTTATACTTGCAGCCGTTTTTACTATATCTATGTTTGCTTTTGAAGTCGAGGACAGAAAAAAGTTTACGCTAAGAGCAGCTCCGACGCAAATGAGCGCAGGATTGTCGTTCGTGGTATCAAGGACATCGCAAATAGCAGTCAAAACCGTACTGGATAACATCCTAAAAGAGGCGAAGACAAAAGGTGGAGCATGTAAAGGCGGCGAGTACTATATCTATCCGACAAACGAATATGACCAAAATAGCAAAAAAAGTGTACGAAAAGGGTATGAGGGCAATATAAGATTTGAGTGCAGGTTTGCCGATGTGTCCGTATATGACGGTTTTTTAGAGTTTATAAACTCTCAGGTGAAAAACAAAGATACGGAGAAGGTCTACATAAACCCCATACTTTGGGAGCTTAGCGATGAGGAGAGAGAGTCGCTTGGTGAAAGGCTCAAAGTAACGGCTCTAGAGTACACCTCAAGAAGAGCGGCAGAACTATCAAGAGCTACAAAATCGGCATGTGAACTCAAAAAAATATCACTTGAGAGCTCTGAGAGCGAATATCGTCAGCCACTCATGCGAACCCAGACAACCCAAACTCAAACTCCGATACCGCAAGCAAAAGATGTATCTATCGCCGCAAATATGCTCTTTGAGTGCAAAAAATAGCCGCCTGCTTTTAACTCCTTTTTTAGTAGACTTTTGGCTTTAAAACAAGGGTAATCGTTGACTGATAGATTGGATGATATAGGATATTTCCTGCTTTTTGTGTACAGCTTCGGAGGCGGCTTTATCGGGCTTGCGACTGCGGCGGTGCTTGCTAGTATGGGTAAGATGAGCATTATACTATCGATAATTTTGGCAGGAAGTGCGAACTTTATCGGCTCTACACTGCTGTTTTATTTCGCTAGAAACTCCAAGACCGAGGCTATGGTATTTTTGAAAAAACATAGAAGAAAGCTTGCGCTTGTGCATCTGCTGATGAAAAAACACGGCTCATGGGTACTTTTTATTCACAAATTTATCTATGGCATCAAGACGCTTGTGCCTTTGGCGGCGGGGATTACGAAGTATGACGCAACAAAATTTATACCGATAAATATAATAGCTTCGTTTGTCTGGGCTGTTACGATAGGGGTTGCGGCTTATTTTTCGGGAAGCGTTATCTTGGAGGCTCTTGGTTTTATAGAGGGTTATCCGTGGCTTGCGCCAGTCGTTTTGGCAGTTATAGGCGGCTCGCTGTATCTATACATGAATAAAACTACAAAAAAGGAGAAGATAATATGACAAAAGAAGAGTTCAAAACATTGACGGATGGCGTAAAAAATGGGGCAGGATACAAAGAGCCGATAGGGTTTGGTATCTGTCGTGTCGATAGAGGGCAGCTTGACAAGTCAAAAGTACTTCAAGCGACTTTTCCGATTATAAACTGGAAAGAGAATTTCGGAAGTTTCGCCGTATTTGTAAAAGCGGCGCAAGATAGCGGTCAAACGATAGATTTTGGCGCATCTGAGGCCGTAATATCAGCAAACAAAGCATTTGTAACTAGTGCTCTTGCTTCGTTTGAGCCGTTTCTCGGCGAAGCGGTAGGCGATGCGCACAAAAATGTACAAGTAATACAAACGCTAGCAAACCTAATCAAAAAAGGGAAGTTTTGCGATAGAGGATTTGAGTTTGTAATGATTTTTGAGGACACGGCAGTCAAAAGCGTTGAGGCGGGATACCTCAAGCTTTACGCCCTCTCGACAGCTAAAGCGGCATTAAGAAGCCTAAAACTAGACGGAATATTCGGCGCGCTCCACAACTGCGGCTGGTCTGCAGGCAAACCGTACGAGCTTGACTATCTGAGGGCAAACGAAATAGAGCTGAAGATGGCAAACGAGTATCCGCATATCGAGTTTGTTGATAAATTCCCCAGATTTTTGCAGCACATTATCCCTGCGGACAATACCAGAATACTTGACACGACAAAAGTAAGATTCGGCGCGCAGCTAGGTGCGGGAACTACGGTAATGCCCGGGGCGAGCTACATCAACTTCAATGCCGGAACCCTAGGTAAATCCATGATAGAGGGCAGGGTGTCAAGCTCTGCGGTAGTGGGCGAGGGTAGCGATGTTGGCGGGGGCGGCTCAATACTGGGCGTTCTGAGCGGCACGAACGGCAACCCTATCACGATAGGCGAAAACTGCCTTGTTGGCGCAAACTCCGTGTGTGGTATTCCTATGGGTGACGGCTCTATCATCGATGCGGGAATAGCGATACTCGAAGGTACAAAAATCTCTGTACCTGCGGCAGAACTAGAAAAAATAAAAGAAGCAAACGGCGGCGAGACGCCAAAAGGTGTGGTGTTGGGCGAAGAGTTTATCACAAAAGGCTCAGACATCGGCGGTTTCAAAGGTGTACACTTCAGACAAAACAGTACAAACGGCAAAATAATGGCGTTTAGAAGCAAAAGAGAGATCAAGCTCAACGAGGCTCTACACTAACAATGGCAAAGCAAAAAAACTCCGCGCAAGGCTCGTTTGGCTCTATGTTTTCGGATGTCGGCAAAGCTCTTGAGATAG
>DIZY01000044.1 GCA_002428055.1 Helicobacteraceae bacterium UBA6016 | reverse complement strand
TGTATCAATCAGTTAATTATAATTATTTTTTGTTTAAAAATAAGATAATCTGATAGATTTATAAATAGATAGAATACAATATATCTATGTTCGTCATTATATTACAGGTTATAAAGAAATGAGTATTTTTTTTCATCCTCTCTCGCCCATCGTATTTGAAGAGTCCGACACGCTAATACTGGGCAGTTTTCCGAGCATAAAATCATTTGAGCAAGAGTTTTACTACGCACATCCGAAAAATCAATTTTGGCCTCTTTTGTCGGCTGTCTATGATAAAAAAGCTGTTGCGAAAGATGAAAAAATAGAGCTTTTGGAGTATGCAAAAATAGCACTCTGGGATGTTATTGCCTCATGCGAACGGCAAAACTCCTCCGATACGAATCTAAAAAATATATCGCCAAATAATATAGAGGAGTTATTTGTGAAATATCCGAATATCAAACGGATACTCTTCACGGGGCGCACCGCCCAAAAACTATATAGTGTGTATTTTGCGCATATTTCGCTACCCGTAGCTCTTTTGCCCTCACCATCTCCTGCTTATGCGGCGATGAGTTTTGATGATAAATTATTCGTTTGGCAGCGTATACTCAGAGGCTAATGATACTGCGGATTGAAATATCATTCCGTGACCAGGCTTATCGAGTCCTCCCTTTTCGTAGATAAAGCCAAACACCTCCTCGGCTTTTGCCTCCTCTATGAGCACCGTCATTACCTCCATCTCTACATCGTGCGCCTGACTTGTATTACTGCTGCCTCTCGCCGTGCTCTTATTGGCGGTATATATGCCCATTGCGTGCAACTCTCTGATGATTGGCATCGTGGTAGACATTGGGAGTATCGCCGTTATTAGGCTCATTGCGTTTTGACTATACACGGGATTTTGCCTCTATCTTTTCTAGCACCTCTTGCGGAATATATGTCGCCGCTTTTTGTAGTTTTGCCACATACATAAACCCCATTCCGGGAGTATCGAGCTTGCCCGCCAGATACATAGCGTCAAAGATGCGGTTGACCTGTTCGCTCGCTACGACTATCTGGATAATCTCCTTTTCCGCCTCTACCGCTACACCGAATATTCCTAGCTTCTCCCTTACGCCCGAGCCGTGCGCATAGTTGACCGTCGCCCCTTGCGCCCCAGCTTCGTATGCCGCATGCACAATGTCGTCGGCAAATCCTTTTTGGACGATGCAGGTGATGAGCTCCAAATCGCTTAGTATCGTAACCTGTCTTTTTGTTTGTATCATGTTTTAGCCTTCTACTGTTATTACTGCGGGTTTGTCGGAAAATTCTCCGGCTCTAAATCTGGCATATAGTCCCATCGCAAGTACGGCGATAATAGGGCAGATGGATGCCATCGCCAGTATCCCAAATCCATCCGTCGCCCCAAGAGCGTTTCCAAATCCAAGACCCATTGCGAGTACGAGTGGTACGGTGATTGGACCTGTGGTGACCCCTGCGCTGTCCCATGCGATATTGACAAACTCTTCGGTAGAAAAATATGTAAGAGCAAGCCCGATGGCGTACGATGGAAGTAGCATATAGGTCAGCGGTATGTCGTAGATTATCTTCAGAACGCCGAGGGTAATGCCGATAGCGACTCCGGATGACACGGAGTACATCAAAGCCGATTTCTTGAATACGCCGTTTGTCAGGTTTTGTACCGTCATGCCGAGGGCGTTTAGGGCGGGTTCTGCCAGCGTAGCGCCAAACCCTAGCGCCAAAGCAAAGAAGATAGCCGCCGTAATTCCCGCAAAATAAGGATAAAGAGCCTCTATCACTCCGTTTGTAGTCTCTATAGTATGAAATGCAGCGGGAATGAGGCCGCCCGATTGTCCGCCTAGTTTTGCAAGACCGTAAGTAAGCCCGACATTAAAAATCATCATGCCCACGACCGCAAGGACTATACCGTATGTGATTGTTCCGGCATTTTTGATGTTTTCTTTTAGCAAGACTTTCATAATAAGCAACAAGAAAATAACAAGCGGCACGATAGCTCGCATGCCCAGTACCATTTCATCATACGGACTCACGGCATACCAAGGCTTTACCTCTTGCACCGCATTTGCAAGCACGGAGGCTGAGGCTATTATCTCTTGCGGCGTTACGCTAAAGTATACATATACTCCCAAAAACATTACTGCCATTACGGGAAAGACGGAAGCCAAAGTCACGATGCCAAATCCCGAGAGCGAAGAGTCGCCCTTGCCGGCCGCCGAGGCTATGCCGATACCAAGAGCAAGCACGAGCGGCACCGTCACAGGCCCCGTAGTCACACCGCCGCAGTCCCATGCAAGACCGAGAATGGGAGCTAGATATTCGTTTGTATTAAAATAAGCCGACAGCGCAAGAGAAGGGATAACGGTCATGTATATGAGAGGTTTTAGCCCCCAGCCGTACAAGAAGCGCATAGTACCGATAACCGCTGCCACCCCGACGCCGATGCCCACACATAGCACGAGCGCCCCTGAGTAGTCATTAAGAAGCGCATACAGATACGGCGCTTTTTCCGGTTTTACGAGCGAACCAGCCGCTTTGAGCGCACCGATGGCAGGCTCCGCAAAAGTCACCCCGATACCGAGCAAGAACGCTATTGTAAGCACTACGCCAAGGCCTACTTTTTTTGGTAGAGTATTTCCGATGGACTCGCCAAAAGGCATAAGCCCCTGCTTTAGCCCCTCCATAAACAGCATAAGCCCGATAATAACAGCGCCCAGTCCAAGACCTATGAGGGTAGCTTCTGCGACGGGCTGTCTGAGAATAAATATTTGGAAAAGCACCATATAAAGCGCAAGCGGCACAACCGCCTTGAACTGCTCCATAAAACGCACGCTAACATAAGGAGTCAAAAGCCTATAAACATCTATGGAACGCAGTGTGATGCGACTTGGTGCCTTTGCGCCCACTTTTGGGGCAAGGTCGTTGTAGCTCACACGGACATGATTGACGGCTACCTCTTTGAGAAAGTCGCCGTAACGAATGCTCTTGTTCTCACTCATCTACCCCTCCGATAAATCATTTATTCTAGATTTTAGCCAAAAATAGAAAGATATGAATCATTTTTTAGATACGGTGCAATATTTCCAGTGAGTCAGTGTATGGTTTTGGCAAAGTAAGGGAGTCAAAGAGCCAGAATTACAAGCGCCAAAAAGCCTTCGAGATAGAATTAAACTGCCACCATTTGTCAAGACAATTTTCTCAGAATTCATCTTCACTTTTTAAAAAGCCCCGCTAAGCAACTTTTCCAACCTCTTGCCTTATCCCCTCATAAACGCTGTCCTCGCTTTGCTGCGGAATTCCGCTTCGCTTCATCATAGGCTTTTTATACCCAAGACTAGAATGAAATCTTCTAAAGTTGTAAAACTCTATAAATCTAGCAACTCCTCTTTTTAGCTCCTTTACATCTTGATATTCATTCAGATAAATCTCATCATATTTTAGGGTTCATGTAGCCGTTAGGCGGAATTCCGGAACGAAGTGAGGACAAAAGAAGCGTTCGATACCTTAAGTTGTCTGGTCATTTTTAGATGTCGCTTGACAATTATCGACCTAGAAAATAAACTAAATGACTTTGGCTACCGCTCTAAAGCCATTAAATACGACCCTAGATTCGCACGGCTTGCGTATTGGACGGAGTTACAAGACAAAGGGCTTTTGAATGTCCGGACTATAAAAAACGACGACGGCAAAATAATCCGTCTTAAGCTTTGGCTTACGCAATACTTTGCAGATACGGGCGTTTCATCTTTAATAAGCGATTGGGATGCCGACCAATATGAGATAGTAAAAACCGATGATGTTTATCTCTCCGCAATAATGCGTCACGCACTAAAACAAGAGGTGGCATAAATGCAAAACATAGAATTAAAAGAGGTTTCAATCTACGAGCTACTAAACGAGGTTGCTTGCGTTTTGGATTTTGTCAATTCATCCTTAGAGGCAATTATTGATGACGAAAAACAAGCGGCTACAAATTTTGGGCTTTTCTTGGTTTTGAATGAGCTTATTTAAAAGCTTAACTTTATAGCCTCCTAAATACCAAACGACCAAAAAATACTTATGCCCGATGGCGTATTTACAAATATTTCAAAAGCTACTATTTGGCGTTGGGTCAAAGCTGGAACTTTTCCGCAACCAACTAGGATTACTAGCCGTGTGACTGTTTGGAAAAGTAGCGATATACAAGCCTATATGGCAACAGTTGCGCAAAGTTCCTAGCTTGCTCGTTCTATCTCGCTCCTATGCTCATTTACAAGCGTGCTGGCTGTATGCCTAAACCCGTGTATACAATCTTATCCCCAAAGCTTATACGCTTAAGCCCAAAATTTAGCGTATTTTCCGACAATGGGCGAACGGTACTTATCGGGCTTACAAACACATAGCGATAAGAGCCGTTAAACTGCCTTACCTCTTCTAGTATCTGCAAAGCTTGGCGACTAAGCGGCACAATATGCGGGTCTTTCATCTTCATTTTTTCTGCCGGAATGCTCCAAACGGCTTTTTTAAAATCTATCTCTTTCCACTCCATAAACCGGATATTTGCCGGACGGACAAAAACAAGCGGCATTAATTTCAAAGCGTACCTTGTGCTTATTTCGCCTTGATAATCGTCTATCGCCAAAAGTAGCTCTGTATCCTTGATAAACGGGAAGTTTTGCGGCTCTCTTTTGCGTAGTGCCGCTGTGGTGTCGTGTCTGCGGCTATGTTGTGAAGTGCTTTGCTGTGCGTCAAAGCGTACTTGTAAACCATTCTTGCAATGCTTAAGCATTTATGGGCGGCTACTCCGGCGTTATTATCGTCTAACTTTGTGATTATCTGCATTATGTCCGCTCTTGCATTTTTGATTTGAGTATCGCTAAGCGGCGCAACGGTTTTCGGCATTTTTTGATATACCTTTTTTTGATTTTTGATG
>DIZY01000073.1:2335-2638 GCA_002428055.1 Helicobacteraceae bacterium UBA6016 | reverse complement strand
CCGCTCTCAAAGACGAAGATATACGGAGCTTTCAATACACTTCTTTCGTATGCGGCGGGTGAAAAGGTGTGGCAGAGGGTGGAGTCGGCGGGAGTTGCCGAACTCTCTAAAGTATTTGCAAACCTAGCCGAGCTAAGCGGTGTGGAGCCTTTCGTGCAGGCTGCAACGGAGTTTTTGAGCTCTCCGCTTTGGGGTGCAAAAGCGCATGAGGCGGCAAAAGAGATATTTCGGCGTGCGCTTTATGACCTCTCGCAAGAGGCTATTTTTTACGAGGATTTGAGCTGTGTCGAGGTCGGATATATC
>DIZY01000073.1:0-2312 GCA_002428055.1 Helicobacteraceae bacterium UBA6016 | reverse complement strand
AAGACAATAGGGGTGCTAGAGAGCAGGGGCGCAGATGTTGACGCCGTGGTGGTACTCGATATGAACGAGGAGTTTTTTCCCAAAAAGATAGACAAAGACCTATTTCTCAACACAAAGATAAAAGAGAGGGCAGGGATGCCCACCGTAGAGGATAGGCAAAACCTCCAAAAGCACTTTTTTTACGAGATGATGAGAAGCGTCAAGGAGTGTGTATTTGCCTTTGTCGAAAACGACGAGGCGGCGCCTAGCCCGTTTTTGTTTGAGCTTGGATTGGAGTTTATCGATGTGGATGAGGAGGCTCTCGGCGCACTATATTTTGAGAACAAAGAGAGAGCAAAAGAGGAGCCGATAAGCTATGACGACTCAAAAAGCCTATATGAGCACTATTTGACCGCGAGAAACAAAAAAGCCGTAAGTGTAAGCGCATTTTGCGACTACCTCAAATGCGACAGGCTCTTTTATTTCAAATACGCAATGGGGCTCAAAAAAGAGGAGCTAGAACAAAGAGACGAGACGCCGCAAGAGATAGGCAATGCGCTCCACAAAGCCTTTGAAATAGCATTTGACCCAAAAAACGGACACTCATTTCAAGACGCCGACAAGCTCCGCTCTTTTGTGCATGACGAAGCGTTGAGGGAAGCCCCGCACCTTGCCGAAAAGTTTGAGTTTTTGTTTGCCTTGCGTCAGATGGAGAGGTTTTTTGACGAGGAGATAGCAAGGGGGCGCAAAGTACATGCAGTAGAGCTCACGGTAGAGGGCGAGATAGACGGCGTAGCGTTTGAGGGCAGGATAGACAGGATGGATGTGAGCGAAGATGGATACAGCCTCATCGACTACAAGGTAAGCCGCACGGAGATAAAAGCAGAGAGCGAAAAAACAGCGGTAGATTCGCACAAATACCAACTAGCGCTATACGCCGCCCTTTTGGCAACCAAACACACCCAAATAGAAGCCGCCTACTACTACGATGTACTCAGAGGCGCACTGGTGCCGGAGAGAGCTTTGGAGACCAAGCTAGAGTCGCTTCCGTCACATATAGAAAGATTCCTTGCAAAACCGACATTTGAGAGAACAAAAGATAAGAAAAATTGTAGGTATTGTGATTTTGCAGTGGTTTGCGGCGTGCATGCGGATGCGGTGGAAGAGGAGAGTGGGGATGAGTAAGCCCAAAAGTATATTTTTTGATATAATTTTTGAAAAACCAATAGAGGGTGTGCAATGCAAACAATAACTTTGCAAGTAGAAGATAAAGTCTACGATAAGTTTTTTTGGCTCTTGGAACACTTTTCCAAAAGCGAGGTGAAGATTTTAGATCAATCGAAATACATAAGTGATGACGAGTATCTACGAAGTATTGACGGCATGGTGGAGAGCATACAAAATGCTAGAAATACACCCAGCGAGCAAGGTGTATCTTTAGATAAATTAGAGTGGTAATGTATCGCCTAATTTTTATGCCACAAGCCGCAAAAGACGCCAAATATCTAGCTTCTGCAGGGCTTAAACCGAAAGTCCAAAAACTTCTCGAAATAATCCAAAACAATCCATTTCAATATCCACCGGAATTTGAGCGTCTCAGAGGAGACCTAAAGGGGCTTATTAGCCGTAGAATAAATAAGCAGCATAGACTTGTGTATGAAGTTTTTGAAGATGAAAAGGTTGTTAAAGTTTACAGGATGTGGACGCATTATGAGTAAAAACAACATATTTACAATTATTTGGACTTAAAATGGACATATATAGCATTGCAGACTCTATCTCATTATTTTTTCTAATTTTTTTTTATTAGTAGTATATGTAATATTGTTGAATATTACGACAACAGATAGTACATTGCAAAATTTAAGCAAAAAATATAGATACAAAAATAGACTGATGGCTATTAATAAGACAAGAGTTGCAATAGAACGCATCAGGCAGATTAAAGCAATCTTTGAAAAAAATAACATTTGAGACGTACGAAGCTTTATTTTGTTTACAAAGGATATTGGATATGTAATTTTAGACCGCGATTGCATAGCAGATGAAATGCTTAGCCTAGTCAATGAATTTAAAATAATTTCTAGAGTGAGCAATAATATAGATACGTTTTATTTTGAAATGGGCATTAGAGTCTTGTCTAGTTTGCGTGACATACTTGAAAATAATAAGTGAAGACGAGATTTCAAAACTTTATTCTTTAATAAAACAGCTTGACGATGAACAGCTGCCTGTATTGCTTCATTATTTGGCAAACAATAAAGAGCAGCTTGATGAAATTGTTGGAAGTAAGATACTTTTTATGTTTCTAAAATCGGATATCTAATTTCGTC
>DIZY01000133.1:9622-35583 GCA_002428055.1 Helicobacteraceae bacterium UBA6016 | reverse complement strand
CAACGACGCACCGGGGTATATTTAGAGCTACCTTAAAAATTATAAAAAGCTTCAAATATAAGAGAGTTTAAATGCTATTTCCTGAATTAGTCGGTCTGTCATATACTTTTCCACAACCTCAATATCTAGGTTCAAAATATACATTAATGGAGTGGATAGCGGGGTTTTTCCCAAGTAATGCTGAAATTGGACTAGACGGCTTTGGTGGAACACAAAGCGTTGCATTCGCCATGAAGCAACGAAATTTAGGAGTGATAACAAATGATTTTTTATCGTTTAATCACCAAATTGGCTTGGCTCTTATAGAGAATAAGCGAGAGAAGCTTTCTAAAGAAGAGCTTCTCTCGCTTTTTGACACTACTAATAAACCAGATCACTGGTCATTGGTAGAGCAAACATTTAGTGGTCTATTTTTTGATACACAAACAGCAAAACTTCTAGATGGCGCAAGATGGCTGCTTGAAGAGTGGAAAAGCCCATATAAAAAAGCGTTAGCGTTAGCCATTATCAATCGAGCAATGATGCGAAAAACCACAATGGGGCATTTTGCCCATACTCAAGCTTTGGTTTATGCCGCAGATCCAGAGCGGCTCAAACGAAACCGTAGCCTGGCAAGACCGATACAAGAGTTGGCGTATGAGCTTCTGCCGGAATATAATGCGGCTATTTTTGACAACGGTCGAGAGAATAGAAGCATTTGCGGGGATATTCTTGAAGTTTTACCAGAGATGAATAATGTTGATTTTGCATATTTTGACCCGCCATATTGTGATAGCCACTCCGACTATCAGTCATTTTATCATTTACCGGAAACTTACACTGAGTATTGGCGAGACAAACAATTTATTAATGGCACAAAGCGCTATCATCCACCTAGGCATAGTGGATTTGATAAAAAACGAGAAGTTATAGCGTCATTTGAGGAGTTATTTCGTCGTGCCGAGCACATACCTATTTGGCTTATCAGCTATAATGACAGAAGCTTTCCTAGTCCTAAAGATTTGGCACAAATAATAGCCAAATATAAGAGTGTTGATATTGAGGCAAAAGAGTATAGGGCTGGTCGCGGTGGCAAGGGAAGCGTGGCGGGAAGCAGGGAGATACTATTTGTTTGCAAGCCAAAAATGACAACAACAGTAAATATAAAATGGAGCAAAGAAATGGCAAGTTTTTCACATTGGAAAAAGGCTTTTGAAGCCGATGAGATGGATGAATTCAACTTTAATGATGCCGGACTTTTGTGGCTTAAGCTTAAGTCTATCGCAAGGAAAGAACTCCTTGCTGATTTTATAGCCAAAGAAAAAATAGAGCTACACACGACAAAAATTGCTGACGAGTTTGTAGAGTTGTACGAACTGTTGTCTGACGATTTGAAAACTTCTCACGAAAAACTAGATAGATTTATTCGTACTGCGCACGACCTACAGGCTACTAGCCTAGATGTGCAAAGGCTTGTAACAGAACTTTATAGATTAAAAAACTTTGATTGGGGTGGTGATTACAAAAATGCGCTAGACCGATATTTGGTTGATAGATTCGTTAAGATTTATACCTCTTACGATGAGTTGACCGCAAAATTTGATAGTGAAATTGCTCGTGCAGTACAAGGCTATATATTGTGTAGTTGGTACAACCATTGGTCAAGCATCCTGATAGAGCATCTTTTCAAAGACCATGATAGCGTATTGCCAACTGTCGGACAGGTTAAAAAAGTTGATTTTTTTGTAAACGGTATTCCGTTTGACCTTAAGGTTACCTATCTACCTGCCAATTTCATTGAAAAAAAGCGTAAAGAAAAAGGCTTGAAGCCCGAATTAACAGAATTAAAACAAAAAGCAAAAGAGATAGGTATCGTATTCAATAAAGAAGCAAAAAGTGATGATATATATTATGAAATAACGCAAAAGATGCAAGATAAAAATGATGAGCTCTGTAAAGTTGCGCTAAGTGAAATTAAAAAAGTACGAATGGATATTCTAGAAAAAGTGCAAGCAAATCCACGAGAGTTAATACAAAATTTATACGAAGAGCAAGGAGAGATGCGTTTTGACTCTTCAAATAGACTATTTTTGGTGCTTGTTGACGCCGATGATTTTGATAATTCTTGGAAGCTCAAGCGAAATCTTGATGCGCTTCGTCCGATGATAAAAGATTACCTTGATAATTTTACTAGTAAAAATATTGACGATTTAAGGGTTAGTTTTAAATATAAAAGTAAAATGCAAGAATTTAAAGCAATTAGTGACGCAATTTTTGTCGTAAAACAATCACGGTAAAATATTTATGAAATACCTATATGCGCCTTGGAGAGACGACTATGTAAGAGGCAAGGAAAAAGGCGGTTGCGTCTTTTGCGACATCTCCGCACATCCCGAAAAAGACGAGGAGCATACGGTGCTTTACCGTGACGAGGTATGCTTTGCCGTGATGAACAAATATCCGTATACACCTGGGCATTTTATGATTATTCCGCACATGCACACCGACTCCTTGGAGGCTTTGCCACCGCAAGATTGGAGTCACATAACGCTTCTCGCCCAAAAAGGGGTGGCGGCTCTCAAGGAGGCATTTGGTGCAGGAGGCGTAAATATCGGCATGAATCTCGGCGAAGCGGCGGGTGCAGGAATAGCGGAGCATATACACCTTCACCTGCTCCCTAGATGGCACAGAGACTCTAATTTTATTACGGTAATAGGCGATGCAAGAGTCTATTCGGTCGACTTTGCTGAGATATATGAGAGAGTAAAAGCCGCTTTTTTGGCTAAGCTCTAACACTCTTTATGCGGTAGCCAAATCTTGAATTTTGCGCCGTTTTCGCTATTTTCTACGCTTATTTTGCCGCCTAAGTGTTCGTCTACTATATCTTTTGACATGTAAAGCCCTATGCCGGTGCCCTTGTCCTCCGATTTTGTGGTAAAGTAGGGTTCAAACACTTTTTCTATAATTTCGGACGGAATGCCGCCTGCCGAATCCTCTATCGCTATTTCACACCCGCCATCAGCGCACCCAACATCTATTTTGATAAACGGATTTTTTGGTTTTTTATCCATCAGTGCATCTTTGGCGTTTGCTAATATATTTAGTATTACTTGGTTTAGTTCATTTTTGAAGCATACATATGGATGTTTATGTGTTGAATCTTTGTCAAAAAATACATCTATAGAGTTGTTTTTTAGCTGGGCTTCTAGTATTTTTATTGTTTGGGCTATTGCATCTTCCAGAAAAAACTGCTCCTCTTTTTTGTTCGGCGAAAAGAAATTTTTGAAGTCGTCTATCGTCTTTGACATCGCCTGGACAGTCTCCATCGCACGCTCTTTGAAGCTTTTTAGATACTCCTCGTCCATCTCGCCGTATTTGTACGCAAACAGTGTGTCTTGTATCATAAGCCCTAGAGAGTTTAGCGGTTGTCTCCATTGGTGCCCGATAGCGCCTATCATCTCACCCATGGTCGCCAGCTTGGATTGTTGGATTAGAAGCTTGTCTTTCTCGATTCTTTTTGCGGTCTCTTCCTCGACCAGTTTTGCCAAATGCTCGTTAAGTTTTTTTAGCTCTTCTTCTGCAGTTTTCTGGGCGCCTATATCTGTGTGTGAACCGACCATTCTTGTCGGAGTACCGTTTTTGCTTTTAGCTACAACCAAACCCCTATCTAGTATCCACTTGTATGAACCATCTTTGCATCTGACTCTATGTTCGTTAATGTACACTTGCGTTTGCGCTTTAAAGTGCTCTTTTACATCTTCATAAACTTGCGCTAAATCATCCGGATGAATCCTGTTTCTCCACTCATCTAGGCTTGCTTCTATCTCGTCTTCGGCAAAACCTAACATCTCTTTCCATCGTTTGGAGAAAAACACCTCATTGGTTTCAATATTCCAATCCCATATACCGTCTCCGGAGCCCTCAAGTGCAAATCTAAGCCTCTCTTCGGACGACGAAAGCTGCTCGGTCATTTTATCCGCCAACTCCTGCGCTCGCTCTTTTGTATTGATAAGCGATAGCATCGTTGAAAATACGCCGAAAGAGAGCAGCAATCCAACTGCTAGCACAAACCATGGTTCATTGGTATGCGTTTCATCTAAAAAGCCTTTGAGCGGCTTAAAGTAGAGAGTCCAAACTTTACCGTTAATATTTAGCTGCACCTCTGTGCTAATGGTGGCGTTCTCCAAATCATCCGGCTGCCCGGAAAAAAGAAGTCTATTTTTGTCTATTTTGTCGCCGTCATATATCTCTAGGCTTATATCTTTATATCCATTGCCCATCACCCCATTCATTAAGTCCTTAGTACGAAACGGCGCATATACAAAACCCATTATTGCCGCCATCCGCTGCTCTTTTGTTTGAAGAGGCATATTTTTGAAATAGATGGGTACATACATCAAAAAGCCGGCTTGCTCGTCTATATTGTTTTCTTGAACCAGCCTTACCTTGCCGGAGAGTGAGGCTTTGCCGTCAAAGGTCGCCCTGATCATAGCCTCTCTGCGTATCTCCTCGGAGAACATATCGTATCCAAATGCCCGCTTATTGCGCTCATTAAACGGTTCGAGATAGATGATGGAGGTATATATATCCCGTTCACCCTCGGGTCTAATAGAATAATCGGCAAAACCCTCAGCTTTGATTCTTGCGGTGTGCTTGCCTTTGTCTTTGGGATGTACTACTTCGCTAAAACCTACGCCCTGTATGCCCGGAAAATTTTGATCTATTTTGAGAGTTTTTATGAAGCTACGCCACTCATCTCTTTCGACGCTCGCCGACGAGTCAAAGAGGGCTGCTCCCGCATAAAGGATTTGACGGTAGGCGTCCATTCTATTTTGCACAAGCATGACCGCTTGTTTTGTGGCAGCCTCAAAGCGAAGCTGCTCTTTTTCCTTTACGCTTTCATCCGTATATTGGTATGCAAATATACTGAAAGCAATTCCAAAAGCGAGAATTATATATGCGGCTAATTTTGTTTTGATAAATCCTATGCGCGATTGGGGCATATTAGCTTCCTCTTTATGGCTAAACTTATTCTTATATAGCTGCTCTTAATCTGTCTTGAAACTAGCGCATATTTATCATAGCAACTTCTCTCTCAACTTTTTTGAGTATCATCTCTTTGATTTCCGCAGTCATATCTTTCATCTCTTCATCCAGTCTCGAATCCAGCTGCAGCTTCATTCCCTCTATCCCGCTTGCTAGCATATTTAGAGCGGCGTCGCTGTTGCATGCATATTTTACTTTTGATAGTTTGGAGTTGTAGTAAATATAGCTTTTTGTCTTCTCTTCTTCAACGACGAAGCTGATGGGAGAGTCGCTAATGTCGGCTATACAGATACCGCTAGCACAAAGATAGTCAGTACCTAGCGGGTCAAATAGCGCTTTTGCGCTTTTTAGATGCATGCATATATAAATAGCGTTTCGCACTATCCCCTTAATTGCAACTTGCTCTTCCGTCGTGGATATATTCTCTTTGATAGGCTCCAACTTTCACCTCTAAAATAAGATATATAAAAACAGTACCCCGATGATAATTCTATAAACCCCAAACGGCACAAAGCTAAACTTGGCGGCAAACTTCAAAAACCATTTGATGGCAAACATTGCCACCAAAAATGCGGTGATAAAGCCGGCGACAAGATTTGACAAATCACCCCCGTCAAAGCTTGAAAAGTTTTTTAGCACATCGTAACCGGTTGCCGCAACCATCGTAGGCACCGCTAGCAAAAACGAAAACTCAACCGCCGTTTTTCGGTTGAGTCCGCTAAGAAGCCCGCCTATTATGGTGGCTCCGGAGCGGCTAGTGCCCGGAACCATCGAGAACGACTGTGCAAACCCTACCAGTAGCGCCTGTTTGTAGCTTATATCGTCAATTTTGTGGATATGATGCTCTTTTGGCTTATAAAAGTACTCCAGAACGATAAATACGACTCCTCCGGCGATAAGCATAAAAGCGACCGTCTCGGGGGCAAAAAGCGCTTTGATATGCTTGTAAAACAAAAAGCCGAGTATGCCTGTGGGTAAAAAAGCTACTGCAAGTTTTTTCATGAGGCTAAAGTCTGAAAAAAGCTTTTTAAAATACAAAAATATAACGGCAAATATTGAACCTAACTGTATGGAAACTTCAAAGCTTTTGTGTACGGAGGTCTGCTCTATTCCCATCAGATGCGATGCTAGGATAAGGTGACCCGTGCTAGAGATCGGCAAAAACTCCGTCAGTCCCTCCAAAACCCCCAGTATTATCGCTTCAAAAACTCCCATATCTATCCCAAATAATAAAATAACGGTATAACCGCAAAAGAGGCAAATACACCAAGAGCAACGGCGGAGACCGCCAATTTTTCATTCAGTCCGTACCGCGTCGCAAAGACCGCCACCATAACCATTGGCGGCATAGCCGACTCTATGAGCGCAACTTTTGAGACGATGCCAAGAGGCGGCAAAATAAGCAGTACGGCAAGCGGAACAACGCCCATTTTGAGAGCAAGTATAGCCGCCGTATTGTTGATATTTTCTTTGATGTGGCTCACATCTATCTTCATGCCTACCGCTATGGTAACGAGAGGTAACAGAGTTGCGGCAAGCTTATCCGTTCCGAGCAAAACAAAAGAGGGCAGCTCAAAAAGTTTTAGCGCAAGCGCCGCCAAAATGGCGATAAACGGCGGAAATGTGAGCACGCTTTTTGCAAGTTTTTTCGGACTAGAGTCCCGCCCCGCTCCCCATGCGGCTATCATGGAGCCAAAAATAGAAAGAAACAAAAAGCTTCCGAACTGGTCAAAAAGCAAGGCATACCCGAGAGCGTCCGCACCGTAAAGCGCCTCCACAAAAGGAAAACCGACAAAAGAGGTGTTGCCAAGCCCGCAAGCCATGATTACAACCGCAGCAGAGGCTCTCTCAAGTTTCAAAAAACGGGAGAGTAAAAAGCCTACAAAAAATCCAAAAACTATCGAGAAAATCGCTACGGCGACGATGGAGAGGTCGCCAATAGCTATTTTCATCGGATAGAGCTTTTGGATGATTAGCGCAGGGAAGGCTACGAGTATGCAAAAGCTGATAAGCACATCGGAATAATCTTTTTTGGCAAGTTTTAGCCCATAGCCAATCATCAAAAAGCAAAAAATTAAAAAAACGCCTTCAAACATCTTGAAATTATAGCTGCTCTGCGGTTAATCGATTTTTGATAAATCTTTAAAACTAAATTGCAGTAAACTAAGCCATTTTTAAAACTAAGAGGCATAAATGATTAGTGAACAGCTAATATGGGATAAACAAAACGGGTGGAGCGGTGAAGCAAGGCTAAAAGATGCGGTGTGCGTATTTGTTTTTGGAGACGGCGACTACTTCAAAAGCGAAGAGTGTTATGAGCATATTCGCTCTTTTTATCCAAACGCCGAGATAGTCGGTTGTTCTACCAGTGGTTCCATATCCGGCAGCTCTCTTAGCGACGATAGCGTTGTGGTGACGGCGATAGTTACGGACAGAGCAAATATCAAAACGGCATTTAGGGCAATAGAGTCTGCCGATAACTCGGCAAAAGCAGGTAGAGAGCTTGCGTTAGAGCTAGTGGGCGAGAAGCTAAAACATGTTTTTATCCTTAGCGACGGTCTAAAAATTAACGGTAGTATGCTGGCGGACTCCGTAAATGCGGTGTATGACGGCAAGGTGAGCGTATCGGGCGGACTTGCGGGAGACGGCGCTAGGTTTAAGGAGACATATATCATGGCAAACTCCCCGGCAAAAAGCGGCGGCGTAGTCGCTGTAGGTTTTTACGGCGATACGCTAGAGATACATACGGGGTGTTTTGCGGGATGGGATGAGTTTGGGGCATTGAGGACGGTTACGAAGTCTATCGGCAATGTGGTATATGAGATAGACTCTCAGCCCGCACTTGAGCTTTACAGAAAATACCTCGGCGATGATGTAGCAAAAGATCTGCCGGGAAGCGGTCTTAGATTTCCGATAAATATCCAAGAGGGCAACAGCGAGAGCTCGGTGATAAGAACACTTTTGGCGATAGATGAGAGCGAAAATAGTCTTACTTTTGCCGGAGATGTGCCTGAGGGGTATCTTTGTAGGTTGATGAAATCAAATATAGACAAACTCATAGAAAATTCGGAGCTTGCGGCAAAAAGCGCAAAATCAAAAGAGAAAAAAAGCGGGATTTGTATAGCGATAAGTTGCGTAGGAAGAAGGCTAGTACTGGGGCAGCTAACGGAAGAGGAGCTGGAGATAGTCGGCGATACGCTGGGCGAGGGCGTTGCAGTGACAGGCTTTTACTCTTATGGAGAGATTGCCCCGTTCGAGGGGTTAAAAGAGTGCAGGTTGCATAATCAGACAATGACGATAACCGCAATATACGAATGATTTTAGATGCATAGACTACTGCAAAGACAGATAAAAAAATCGGTCGGCGCTGATTTTGTTTTTGATGAAAAAACAAAAGAACTTTTAAAGTTTATTAGTGCGCAGTACGATGAAAAAGATAGAGAAATTGCTCTTTTAGAGAACGCTCTTGAGGTAAGCTCCGCCGAACTTACCGAGGCAAACAAAAAAATGCTGGAGCAGAGCGAGAGGCTCACCAACACTATTTTGGATGCGTTGAGCGAATCACTTATTGCCGTAGACAAAGAGCTAAAAGTGGTTTTTATGAATCCGGCGGCAAAGCGCTCTTTGGGGATTGATGGCGAAAGCGTAGACCAAATTGAGCTATTAAAGCTTGTTTTTGGCGCAAATGAGGGCGGCGAGAAGCTAAAAAGGGCGATAGATAGCAATAATATCTCCGTAAGCGGCAAAGAGCTGTTTGTCGACCAAAATGGGCACGCTTTTCCCGTCTCATATACTCTAAATCCGATAGGCTTTGATATAAAAAGCTACGGCGCCGTGCTCTCTTTTATGGATATAGGGCAAAAAATAAAAGACGAATATCTCCTAAAACTACAAGAGGCGGCGCTCAATGCGGCGGCAAACATGATAGTGATAGCCGACGCAGGCGGAAAAATAGAGTATGTAAACGATAGTTTCTGCTCTTTTACCGGTTTTAGCAGAAAAGACGCCATAGGGCAGAATACCTCTTTTTTGAGCTCGAAGACGCATAATGCGGAGTTTTATAAGACGCTTTGGGGGCATGTGCTTTGCGGTGAAGTATGGGAGGGCGAGATAGTAAATCGCAAAAAAGACGGCACTTTGTACCCAGAGGAGATGACGGTCACCCCTATCGTAAACAACGGCAAAATTAGCCATTTTGTAGCGATAAAAAGAGACATTAGCGAGCGGAAAAAATCTGAAGACGCACTAAAAGAGGCTATGGACAAAGCTGTTGAGTCTTCACGGCTAAAGTCCGAGTTTTTGTCCACAATGAGCCACGAGATAAGAACTCCGATGAACGGCATCATCGGTATGACGGACTTGCTGCTCGGGACAAGGCTGGATGAAGAGCAGCAAGAGTTCGTAGAAATCGTAAAAGAGTCCTCAAATGCTTTGCTCACCATCATCAACGACATTTTGGACTTCTCAAAAATAGAAGCCGGCAAAATGGATATAGAAAAGACCGATTTTGAACTGCTCTCGCTTGTAGAGGGTGTGGCGGAGCTGTTTGCCATCGTTGCTAAAGAAAAAAAGCTCTCCTTGATGAGCTACATAGACCCATCCTTGCACGGTGCGCTAAACGGCGACCCGACTAGAATAAGGCAGGTGCTAACAAATCTTGCCGGAAACGCTCTCAAATTTACCGAGGCGGGTGAGGTAGTAATCAGCGTATTCAAGGCAAAAAAAGGTGTCGTGCGCTTCGAGATAGCAGATAGCGGCATAGGCATATCCGAAGAGGCCAAAAATAGACTATTTCAGTCTTTTACGCAAGCGGACGGCTCTACTACGAGAAAATACGGCGGTACGGGGCTAGGGCTTGCTATCAGCAAAAAACTAGTAGAGCTAATGGGCGGAATCATCGGCGTAGATAGCAAAGTGGGGGTCGGCTCTACCTTTTGGTTTGAGCTTCCGCTTCCTGCGGTCTGCTCCGTGTATGAGAGCAAAGCCAAAGCCACAGCCACGCCAAAATTAGAGGGCAAAAAAATACTGATAGTTGACGACAGCCAAACGGCAGTTGATATAGTGAGACAGTATGTGGCATCATGGGATATGGTCGCCTTTGCGGCACACAATGCCAAAGAGGCGCTGGAGATTTTGAGAGAGCACCCAGATATGGATGCCGCCGTTATAGATATGGCGATGCCGTATATGGACGGAATAGAGCTTGCCCAGACTATCAGGGATAGGGGTATGATGCAGATAAAACTGCTTCTTTTTACGGCTTTTGATCAAAGGGATATATATCAAAAAGCCGTTGAGTCCGGTTTTAACGCTTATCTCACAAAGCCTATCAAGCAGCTTGGGCTCAAAAAAACTATCCTCTCTATGTTTGAAAAGAACTCCGAGATAGTCACAAAAAGAGCCAAAAATGATGAGGATAGCTACAAGATAGAGCCAATTTTAGCGGTGGAGGGTCCAAAAATAGCGGAAATACTGCTGGTCGAAGACAATAGCGTAAATCAAAAACTTGCGTTAAAGTTGCTTAGCAGATTAGGATATGGAGTGCATATAAGTAGCAACGGCAAGGAGGCTTTGGAGGCCGTCTCAAAAGAGAAATTCGACATAGTGTTGATGGATTGTCAAATGCCGGTTATGGACGGGTTTGAAGCGACTAGGGCTATACGGGCTATGGGGGAGGCGTACCAAAGCGGAGCCTTGCCGATAATAGCGATGACGGCAAATGCGGTTCAAGGAGATAGGGAGCGGTGCATAGCGGTCGGGATGGATGATTATATTAGCAAGCCCATTGATGTAAAAACTCTAGAGGAGAAGCTTGATTTTTGGGCATCTACAGGTTCAAAACAAGAAGATGTTGAGTGTGTACCGGTAGACCTCGAAAGACTCTCCGAGATTTTCGGCGACACGGGAATGGCTACGATAATCGATATTTTGAAGCTTTCCGAAAACTCCACCGAAAACAATCTCTCAGCGATGGAGAGGGCGCTTTTTCTTGACAACTTTGAGATAATATATAGAAACGGGCATGAGATAAAAGGGGAGTGTGGAAATATAGGGATATTGGCGCTAGAGTCTATCGGTGAAAAACTAGAAATAGCCGCGCAAAAAAAAGATAAAGAGGAAGTCGCAATGCTGCTAAAAGAGGGCAGGGTTGAGCTTGCGGCGGTATCAAAATATATAGATAAACTACAAAAAGAGATAAAATGAATATACTTATCGTTGACGACAACATAGTAAATCTAGCCGTAATAGGCGGCATGGTCTCAAAAGTAGAAGGGTGCGTTTATAAGAGTATCAGTAGTCCCGTAGATGCTCTGGCGTACTGCGAAGATGGCACAAATGAGATAGATTTGCTGCTCGTGGACTATATGATGCCCGATATTAACGGCATAGAGTTTATACGGCGTTTTAAAGAGATAGAGCTTAGAAGCGGTGTTCCCGTCATTATGATAACTGCCGATACGGAGAAGTCTGTCAGGTATGAAGCTTTGCAAAACGGCGCAAACGACTTTTTGAACAAACCGATAGACGGCGCCGAGCTTATAGCAAGAGTCAAAAATATGCTTCTTATCAGGCAGAGCCAGTTGGAGCTCTCTTCAAGAGCCCAGTGGCTAAAAAGCGAAGTAGAAAAAGCGACCGTTACGATACTGGAAAGAGAAAGAGAGGCCATAATGCGCCTCTCTCGCGCGGCGGAATACAGAGACCCTGAGACTGGAATGCATATATTTAGGATGTCCGCATATAGTGAACATATCGCCAAAAATCTCGGTCTTTCAAAAGACGAGTGCCGCCCGATACTAGAAGCCGCCCCAATGCACGATATAGGCAAAGTAGGTATTGCCGACCATATACTGCTAAAGCCTGGAAAGCTTGATGATGCAGAGTTTGAGATTATGAAAACACACTCGCAGATAGGCTATGACATTCTAAAAGACAGTTATTCGCCGCTTTTGCAGGTAGCCTCCAAGATTGCTCTATTTCATCATGAAAAGTGGGACGGTAGCGGTTATCCGGCAGGGCTTAAAGGCGAAGACATAGATCTTTATAGCCGTATTGTAGCGGTTGCGGATGTTTTTGATGCTCTCACCTCTGAGAGACCTTATAAGAAAGCATGGGAGCTTGAGAGAGCGACAAATTTCCTACAAGAAAACAGCGGTTCCCACTTTGACCCTATTTGTGTAGAGGCGATGCTAAAAAATTGGACGAATGTGCTCTATATAATGGCAAAATACAAAGAGTCTCACTAATGGCAAGAAAAAAATTTAATATCATCAAAAATACAAGCCACGGCATAGACGGCTTTTTGGAAGTTCTCAAAAACGAGACGCCGCTTCAAATAGAGATAGCCCTTTTCGTCGGGGCAACTACGCTTATTGCGCTACTTGAAATATCGAGTATTTCAAAAGCTGTGCTGTTTTTCTCCATGTTCCCGATAATTATCGCCGAGATAGTCAATAGTGCAATAGAGCGCACCGTGGATCTCGTGACGCTAGAGTATGACGAGCGGGCAAAAAAAGCTAAAGATGCGGCGGCGGCGATAGTATTGGTTTCGGTGGTTTTTACTTTTTTGGTCTGGACGGCGGTGTTGATGGGAGAATTTGTCCTATAAATATTTAAATTGTACGCCAAAGCGAGCAAAGCCCGCTTTGGCTACGCTGGGCGCTAAGCCGCTGAAGTTAGCCGCATGAAGCGGCAGAAATTAATAAAACACTTTTGACAAATAAAGTCCGTTCGGGGGCGCTATGCGGGCGGTGTGTCTTTGTGTGCCCTCTATTTGCTCTTTTAGCTCTTCATCTGTTATTTTGCCCTCTGATATGTCAAGGAGTGCACCCATCATTAGCCGTATCTGGCTTCGTAGAAAGCTATTTGCCTCAAACCTAAAGATATATAAATCTCTGCGGCGATAAAAAGAGGCTTTATAGATGATACGCACACTACTTTTCTCTTCGCTTCCATTTTTTTTGAAGAGTCCAAAGTCGTGTTCTCCCTCGAATAGCTTTATCGCTTTTTCGATTTTTGCCATTTCCAGCGCCTTGACGAATGTCATATAATCCGACAAAAACGGATCGTGTTCTCCTATTTTGAGGGCGTAGCGGTAGACTCTTTTTTTTGCGTGAAACCTCGGGTGAAAATCGTCTTCGACTGGTGTGATTTTTTTGATTTTTATGTATGGGGCTAGTTTGTGGTTGAGGTGCGCTCTTAATTTGCCAAGCTCACTCTCCCAGTAAGGCGGAATATCGAAGGTTATAGGTTGGCAAAGGGCATGAACGCCGCTATCCGTCCTGCCCGATGCAAGAGGTGCTGCGAATATACCGACCGACTCCAATGCCTCGCCGAGTCTGCCCATGACCGTCTCTTTTGTTGAGGCTTGAATTTGTGAGCCGAAAAAGCGGCTTCCGTCGTACTCCGTAATAGTAAGTACCCTCACGGCTAGAACTTAACCGCCCCGCTTTTTTTGTAGAGCCAATATCCGAGCACAAACCAGAGTGGAGTTATGAGCGCTATCCCAAAATATGTCAACACGGGGTTGATAGTTAGCATAACCGTATAAAAAGAGGCGATAGAGACGATAAATAGTAGAGCCGCCCTGTTTTTTTGGTATCTAGGGTTGATGATGCCGAACGCTGGAATAAAAAATATCGAAATCAGCGGAAACATTGCTGTCAAAAACACATCGCTAAAGTCTTTCGCCCGTTTTTTGTCGTGCAATCCCTCTTTCCAGTATGCGACGAAGTTGGATGGCTCGAACTCCGCTATTTGCGGCTGTGTCATTATTCTCATCTCGTTAAAGTAGAGCAGTTTTGAGGAGTTGTTTTCGAGCCTATACCCTTTGCCGTCTTTTAGAAGTAGCGTAGCGACGCCGTCTCGTGGCTCTATGCGCGCGCTTTTTGCCGATACGAATGTGCTACTTATGTTTTTTTCATCGCCGCTTTCTCCTATCAAAGAAGCTTTGGATGAGGCGGAGAAAAGTACCGTATCTACGAATGCTCCGTCTTTTTCGCCGGAGACGAATACAAGCCAATCGCCAAATTTTTGCCCCGCTTCGCTTGGTCTGACATTGAGTTTTGAGATGCTTTTTTTGCCCTCCACGAAGTTTTTTGCGACCGCCGAGCTGTACGGGTTGATGAAATATCCGATAAAAAGAAGCGTCACACTAAACATAGCGGCGACTTTGGCTATCGGCATCATCACGGTGCGGATGTTTGCGCCTAGGGCGAATACTGCTACAAGCTCCCTATCAAAAGAGAGTTTGGCGAGGGATAATCCGGCTGAGAGGAAAAAGGCGATAGGCATCGTGTAAAAAAGCAGTTGCGGTACGCCAAAAAAATAGAGCGAAGCAAACTCCAGCAGGTCTACGCTCACGACGCCTGTCAAGTCGGCTAGGCGAATGACCAGGATAAGCGAGGAGACGGCAAAAAGCGTGAAAAAAAACGACCAAAAAAACGAAAAAAAGTTTCGTAGAATATAAGATTCGACTCTTTTCACGCCTTTAGCCCATAAACCAAAGCTGCTCTTTTAGCATAAAGACCACGAAACCGCCCATTGCGAGATACGGCACGAAAGCTACCTCGGTTACACCTTTTTTGCGATAGATAAAAGCGGGAACGAGAGAGATTAGCGCTCCGACAAAAATAGCCAAAAAGCCGTTCATGCTTCCCAGCATTGCCCCTAGAGTAGCCGCCACTATGATATCCGCCTCGCCCAAGCTCTCTTTTTTGAGAAAATATGAGAGGGTAAAACGGAGCATTACAAAAAATCCGGCAAGCAAAAATGCGGATTTGCCGTATTCAAGAAGATTTATTAGATTTATAAATGTCGGCATAGGCGCATAAAACATAGCCGCTCCGAGTCCTGCAAAAAACGCCGAGAGGTTGATGGAATCCGGCACCTCTTTGTATCTTATATCGATGATGGAAAGCGCCAAAAGCAAAGAAAAAGATACGGAGACAAAAAGAGCATAAAAAATGTTTGGCGATTTTAAAAATACTGCCATAAAAATAAGACCCGATAAAACTTCCACCAGTAGATATGCCGGACTTATATTGGTATCACATACGGCACACTTACCTTTGAGGTATAGGTATGAAAAAACCGGAATATTGTAATACCACTTGATTGGATTTTTGCATACAGGGCAATGAGAGGCAGGTCTTATAATACTCTCCTCTTTCGGAACACGCACAATGAGAACATTCAAAAACGAGCCGAAGATAAGACCCAGTAAAAGCGCAAACAACATCATACCTTCCCAAATCTCCTCTCTCTAGTTTTAAACTCTTCCATCATAACAAGCAGCTCGTCCTCACCAAAATCAGGCCAAAGCGTCTCCGTAAAAAACAGCTCCGCATAAGCGCTCTGCCACAAAAGAAAGTTTGAAAGCCGCTTGTCGCCGCCGGTGCGCACGAGCATATCCACGGGCGGCATATCGCCGGTATCGAGTAGTGCGGTCAAGTTTTCTTCACTGCATTCTAGCGAAGAGTCTATCATTTTTTTCACGGCTCTTACGATTTCGTCTTTTGAGCCGTAATTTATCGCTAATATCTGCGTCAGTTTTTTATTATTTGCCGTCGCCGCCCGCACCTCTTCTATCTTTTTTCTAAGGGAGTCCGAGAAGCGGGATATGTCGCCTATGACCTCAAATTTGATACCGTTTTTTTGGTAAGTCGCCGTTTCGCTCGTTAGGTATCTCTCGAGAAGCTTCATCAAAAACTCTACTTCGGTTTTTGGTCTCGCCCAGTTTTCGGTGCTAAAGGCATAGAGGGTAAGATATTTGACCCCCGCTCTTGCCGCCGCTTCGGTAATGTCACGCACTCTTTTTGCGCCCTCTTCATGCCCTTTTGTGCGTATTTTGCCCCTCTGCTTCGCCCATCTGCCGTTGCCGTCCATGATAATCGCTATATGTTTTGGGGGTTTCAAAATCTAACGCCTTTTTCTATCATTTTTCTCTTCAGCCAAAGCGCAAACACTACGCCGATATACGCCCCCGCCACCGTATCGCTAAGATAGTGCGCCGATATGGCTACGCGGCTGAACGCTATCAAAACAGCGGCTCCAAAAAGCGCCAATGCAAACCTAGGGAAAAACAGCGCCGCACCTACGCCAAGCGAAAAGGCGGTTGCGCTGTGTCCCGAGGGGAGCGAATAGTATAGGTGCTCCGTGCCCAAAAGCTTTATGCCGTAGATGTTTTGCTCAAAAAACAGCTTCGGTCTCGCTCTTCCAAAAACAAATTTTAGTACATCTACGATTAGCCCGCTTCCCGCCACGGCGATAAAGAGATACAAAAAGCGGTTTGCCGCCTCACGAAGCCGAAAAATATAGCGAAACAGCAGGAAAAAAAGAGCAAAAATTATCAGATACCACTTTGACGCTCCAAACTTCGTAACTATCTCAAAAAAGCCATTAAGCGGTTTTGTCTCATAAAAAAAAGAGGCGACAGGGATGTCGATGTATAGATACGAAAACGCCGTGAAAGCAATTAGAAGACAAAGGGAAGCGGCAAAAAATATTTTATTTTTCATCTTCTGCCGCCAAAGTTCGTGCAAAGCTCATACGAGAAGCTCTCGACTATGCCGCCATCTATCGTGGCGTTGTATTCGCCTATTTTTGTGAGCGTATCGCACTTGTATGAGCCGTTAATGTCGGTATTAAATGTCTTTGGATTGATAAAGAGTAGCTCTTTGCCCATAGGCTCCCCGCTCTGCCAGATGTCAAACTGGTCTTTTCGCTCGTCCACTAGGTATACGGGAGCAGAGGAGTAGACGATAGCACGGCTCGCCATACTCCAGTTTGTGACCGCTAGCGCTTTGTTTGTAGAGTTTTGTTCGCTTAGCAGTTTTGAGGCTTTGGCACAAGCCATATCCCACCCGTATATATCACGAAACGGGGATTTGAAGTTGGGGAATCTGCCGACTTTTGCGATAAGCTCCGCTTGTATGATGAGGGCAATGGCGAGGCTGACGCCTACCGTCCATTTGGCAAAAGTAGGGCGCACATGGTAGAGATAGAAGACCCCGATAGGCACAAACAGCGCAAAAAACGGGCTTATCCAGTGCGGAAGCGCCACTTGGCGGTACTGGGAGATGAGCATAAAGAGCGCTATCGCCGCTCCCAGCGATATTTCCAGCCGAAACTCTTTTGATTTCACCGCCTTGTAAAGCCCGTAAAATGCGATAAGAAAAAGTGCGGGATTGTATGCTGCAAACTGCCGCCCCAAGGAAACAAAGAAGTTTTTGAGACTACCGCTCTCTCCGCCGCTGACATGTGAAGCTTGATAGCTTAGGCTTGCAAAGTCGTTTTGTATATTCCAGATGATGACGGGGGAGATAAAGAGAAGGGCAGCAAAAAACGAGATAAACAATTTTGGCGTAAAAAGAATATCCGCTCTTCGCACCCAAAAAAGATAGACTACAAACGCCGGAACGAAGAGTATCGCCGTGTATTTAGCAAGCCCCAAAAGCCCAAATATCGCACCGAGAAGCAGGTAGTTTACGGCTGTCGCATTGTTTTCCACTCTTTTGACGACAAAAATAAGAAGAAGCATTAGGGTGATAAGCAGTGAGTCCGGCATCAGGGTCAAAAACAGTACGCCAAGCACAAGCGAAGCATTCAGCCCCGCCACAGCCCAAAGAGCCGCACTCTCGCCCTTCTCTCTTAAAAGCAGATAGACAAGATAGCTATTCGCTACACCCAGTAGCACGGCAGGCACTCTAGCCCAAAATTCGCCGCCACCGAAAAACGAAAAAATATAGTGCGTCCACCCCACAAGCGGCGGATGGTCGAAATAGCTAAGAGCGAGGTGCTTAGCGTAGAGCACATAGTGTGCCTCGTCCACGCCGTAGCCGAAAAACGGAGCAGCAATGAGGCGTAAAAGCGTAATGGATGATATGAGTAGGAGAATATTTTTTTGCGTCATTTAGAAGTGGGGCTTATGCTTTTTTTTGTTTTGATTTTTTTGAATGCTTTTTTGCGGCTACTTTCTTGCCAGATTTGGCGTGCGCCGTATGTTTTTTAGATTTTTTGGAAGCGATTTTTTTGACCGTTTTTTTTGATTTCTTACCTTTTTTCGTAAAAGCTTTCGGCTCTTTGACGCTAGCGTATTTAGGTTCCGCCGTAGCCACAGGAGCTATCGTCTGCGCAGGTGTTTGTGCCGGCGTACTGTTCGTGAAGTTATCGGCAGATGCAGCAACCATGGCAAGTGTCGTCAAGATCAAAATAGTTTTTTTCATACTGTTGTCCTTAAAAAATTACGAGATTGTACGCTAAAGAGCCTTTTGAGCTTCTATTGGCGCAAAGCAATATTGCTTAATTAGCGTATCTGCAGTAACTGCCGGAACCCCCTCGTTTTAAAAGCTAAATATGTTAAAATTATGCTGATGAAAATCAGAAATAGACAGAATCGTATGCTCAAGGTTTTGGGGCGGTTTTTGCGCATTTAGTGTTTGAAAATCTTTTTAGGAGAGACGAATGAAAGTAGCATACAGCGAGGTTCTTCAAGGTTTTGAGTACGACGAAGAAAAAGCCTACTGGATAAGAAAAGAGGACGGTATAGCGTTTCACCTTCTAGAAAAAGATGAAAACGATATGGTAAAAATCACGGAAGCTTGCGAGGAATGCGATAATTATCAAATAGTATAAATAATCTACTGGAGACCGCTTTGTCTCCTTTTGCTGCTTCATCTACAAAGTAAACCTTACAATTTATAAAAACTTATGTTACTTCTCGCCTAAAAACAATCTAAAAAATTACAAAAATTAATATTTAATGTTCAGTTAATATTTCTTATCATAAAATCGAGTATTCTGTTTTTTAAGGAGAGTGAATGGGCAAAACAAGGCTGTACATAGCTGCTCTAATTTTGGGCGTTATGTCTGCTACTGTAGCTTGCGCAGGTGTAGAAGATGGTCAGAAGATTTATCTAAAGGCTTGCAAAAGCTGTCACGGAAATGGAGTAAAAGGCGCAGCTATGGCTACGCAAAACGGATGGGATAAGTGGTTTGAAAAAGATGCGGTAGCGTTGGTGGAAAAGCATAAGAGCGACGCCAAGTCTGCGGCATATTTTGGCGGTCCTAGTTTTAAAAATCAAATGCAGGATTTGCATGAGTTCTTAAAAGAGTACGGTTCCGATAGCGGCAATGTGCCTGCTTGCGGCTGATAATATTTGGCGAAATTAACCAAATTCAAAAAGGAGTGTTTATGAAGAAAATCGGTGTATTCTCACTAGCGGCAATGCTAGCAACTTCTGCTTTTGCGGCAGATGATTTAGCGGCTATGAAGGCGGAGCTTGAGGCTCTAAAATCACAAGTAGTTGAACTCAAAAAAAATCAAGAAACAAATGAGATAAAAGCTCTTGCTACTCAAATGAATGAGCTAAAAACTAGAACTGGCGGCGACAACCTTAAATGGAGCGCAGATTACAGAGTGAGCTATGATATGCTTGATTACAAAATGGCAGACGGTTCAAAAACATCTAACGGCGTATTGTCAAATAGACTTTGGCTTGGTATGAAAGCGGCTCCTAGAAAAGATCTTAGCTTCATCGGTCAACTTTCATACAATAAAGCGTTTGGCGCAACTGCAAATAACAGTCAAATCAACAGTTCAGGCAATGCAAATTTTGACTGGGTAACTAACGAAAACCTTGCAGGTAATGAAGTAAAAGTCAAAACTCTTTATGCAATCTACTTTGGTAATGTCGGCGATGTAGACTATACGGCTAGTATCGGTAGAAGAGCTTCAACTAACGGCACTCTTGCAAATCTAAGAAGCGACGATGCGGAAGCATCTCCAAATGGACACATGATAAATGTTGAATTTGACGGTGCAAGCTTCAACTTCAATTTAGACAAAGTAACAGGCGTTCCTGGTATGGCGTTTAAACTATGTATGGGCAGAGGTCTTACAAACGCAGAGTCTAGATTTACAATGGTAAACAATGGCTCTATGGCTCAAGCCGACTATACGAGAAATAAAGGTAAAAACGAAAACATAGATATGTTCGGCTTCATCTTTACTCCGTTTGATAACGGTCAGTACAGAGTAACAACTCAAGCGTTTAAAGCGTGGAACTTGATAGGTTATAGCATGATGAATGCTACAAACTCTATGGCGGCTATGGGCGCAGGATATGCCCAGATGCTAGGAATGGGTATGAGCCCTCAGCAAGCTATCGGCATGCTTCAGCAAGGTATGACTCCAACTGTGGTAACAAGCATGATGGGTGAAGTTGCAAACGGCGGATTCCAAAACTTCGGTAACTTCTACGGCGGAACTATCAGCGCTATAGCAACAGGTATCGGAAGCGGTCTTGGTGACTTCCTTGACAATACGACAGCTTTTGCTAGCTACTCTATCAGCAAAACAGACCCAAGCGGTAAATTTGCAAGAAATCAAATGGCGGGCGCTCTTGGGCTTGAAACTGGCGGTATGCTAGGTTCAGAACAATCACAAATCGGTAACTCTATCTGGTTGGGTCTACAAATGCCGGCAGTATTTACGAAAGACGGCAGAATCGGTCTTGAGTATAACAAAGGTAGCAAATGGTGGAGAAGCTTTACATATGGTGAAGACACGATGGTCGGCTCTAAGCTAGCGGCTAGAGGTACGGCTTATGAGGCTTACTATACACAGCCAATTCTTGGTAAAGTGCTAACAGGTCAACTAAGATATACAAAAATCAACTATGACTACACTGGAAGCAATGCATTCTTCGGTGACGAGGGTCATCCATACGACATCAACAGTGCGCAAGCATCAATGTTCGGCGCAGTTAAATCAGCGTCAAATATTATGGGTTACCTAAGATATAGATATTAGTTATAGTACGCAATGACGAGCAAAAGCCCGTCGTTGCTACGCTAAGCGCTAAAGTTAGCCGCTTGGGAGCGGCAGATTATAGTCTCTGTGATATTGCTTTTAATACTTCTTCAAAACTTATATTCGCATCTACAATAAAATCAGCTTTTGCCGCATATATAGGCTCTCTCACCTCAAATATTTTTCGTGCAAACTCCACATCTTGAAACAACGGTCTTTTGTCAAACTCTTCTGCTTTGAGCCTTGCAAGGAGTGTTTCAAAATCAACTTTTAAATACACACTTTTGCCAAGAGGGGAGAAAGAGTCAATAACGGTAGGCATTCCGCCGCCCGTAGAGATAAGAGCGTTTGAAACGCTAGAGGAGAGCCACTCAAAACATTTTTTTTCTAAATCCCTAAAGTATGATTCGCCATCTACGGCAAAAATATCTCGTATTTTTCTGCCCTCAAAACTCTCAATAAGCGCATCTGTATCCACAAAATACATATTTTTTGCTTTTGCCAAGGCTCTGCCGATTGAGCTTTTGCCGCTACCCATAAAACCTATAAGGACAATATTATTCACTGTGACACCTTGATAGTTTTGAAAGGATCTATTCCCTTTTCTACATCGTATATTTTTTTGATTCTTGTTCCGTCAACACCTTGATACTCTATTGTGATTCTTTTGATTTTTACAGAGTCTACGGGCGGTGTTACGGAAATCGATTGTAGTTTTTCTATCGTGTTTATATTTTCCATTGCAGCTTGCGATAAATTCTCTTTTTGCGGCGATTTAAAAGGATTTTCTCTGGCAAACAGTGATACGCTAGCAATTAGTATGCTAAAGAAAAAAAAACTTCTCACTTGTTCCCCTCTAGTCTTTTTAGCTCAAAATACTCTTTTTGATACTTTGCATTTTGTTCTTTTAGTCTCTCTATCTCATCTTTCAGATGATCTCTTTGGTCTTCTAAGCTAAAAAGAGTGGATACGGAGTTTTGTCCAAAAAGCAGATTGCCCGTATATACGGCAAATATCGCCACAAGGGCAAAAAGAGCCACAAGCTTCCAAACACCGCCGCTAAAATCAAATAGTTTGCGGCGCTTCGGGGCTCCTAGCTCTTCTAGTATTTCGTTCATTTATTTTTTAAAAAGAGTTTTGCCTATGTATTCTGCACTATCGCCAAGCTCTTCTTCTATCTCAAGAAGTCTGTTATATTTTGCTATTCGCTCGCTTCTTGCAGTTGAGCCTGTTTTGATTTGACCCGAATTTATCGCTACGGCTAAATCTGCTATGAAAGTATCTTCAGTCTCACCGCTTCTGTGCGATACGATGCAAGTATAGTCGTTATTGTGCGCCAATCTCATTGTCTGCATAGTCTCGGAGAGCGTACCTATTTGGTTTAGTTTGATTAGTATCGAATTTGCTATATCTTTTTCGATACCCTCTGCAAGTATTTTTTTGTTAGTTACGAACAAATCGTCACCGACAAGTTGAACTTTATCTTTTAGCCTAGCCGTAAGCTCAGCCCAACCTGCCCAGTCGCCCTCGTCAAGACCGTCTTCAATTGAGACTATTGGATATTTAGAGAGTAGCATCTCATAGTAATCAACCATTTCGGAGCTTGTTAGTACTCTGCTCTCAGTATGCAGATTGTATTTGCCGTTTTCATAAAATTCGCTTGAAGCGACATCAAGAGCTATTGCAATTTGCTCACCGGCCTTATAACCCGCAAGCTCTATGGCCTTCATGATTTTTTGTATCGGCTCTTCGTTATTTTTTAGGCTTGGAGCAAAACCGCCCTCGTCACCGATATTTGTAGAGTGTCCTTCGTCGTGAAGTACTTTTTTAAGCGCCTGATATACCTCTGCGGAAGCTCTAAGGGCTTCTCTAAAGCTATCAAATCCAACAGGCATAATCATATACTCTTGGAAGTCTGCGCTATTTGCGGCGTGCGCTCCGCCGTTGATGATATTTAGCATCGGAGTAGGAATAACTACCGCATTTGCACCGCCAAGGTATCTATAAAGAGGCATACCAAGAGAGCTTGCCGCCGCTCTTGCAACTGCCATAGATACGCCAAGAGCTGCGTTTGCGCCTATATTGGAGTAATTTTCAGTACCGTCTACTCTTTTGATAACTGCATCTATATGCCCTTGGTTAAACGGACTAAGACCCATAAGCTCATCGGCAAGTAGCGTTTTTACATTGTCGCACGCCTTTAGCACGCCTTTGCCACCAAATCTTGCCTTATCGCCGTCTCTAAGCTCAAGCGCTTCTCTTTTACCTGTACTTGCACCGCTAGGAACAAATGCGCTCTCTACCGTACCGTCAGAAAGTTTTACGGTTACCTTAACCGTCGGATTTCCTCTGCTGTCTATCGCTTCACTTGCGTGAATGTCATCTATATATACCATTATTCATCATCTCCTATGTTAATTTCATCAGATAGGCTCGGCAGTTCGCCTTCTAGTCCTATACTATTCCTGATTTCGTTTTCAATTTCAAGACAGATTGCAGGATTGTCTCTTAGGAAAATTTTGGAATTTTCCCTGCCTTGTCCCAGTTTTGAGGATTTATACGAAAACCAAGCCCCAGCCTTGTCTACAATATCAAGCTTTACGCCGTAGTCGATTATCTCGCCTAACTTGCTGATACCCTCGCCAAACATTACATCAAATTCCGCTTGTCTAAACGGCGGAGCCACCTTATTTTTAATGACTTTTGCTTTTACACGGTTGCCTATAACATCTTCGCCCTGTTTTAGGCTCTGTATTTTTCGGATGTCTATTCTTACCGAAGCGTAAAATTTCAGCGCATTTCCGCCAGTTGTCGTTTCGTTATTGCCGTAGCTCATACCGCCGATTTTTTGTCTGATCTGGTTGATAAAGATTACGGTCGTATTCATCTTGTGAAGTACGCCTGCAAGCTTTCTAAGTGCTTGGCTCATAAGTCTTGCTTGAAGACCCATGTGCGAATCACCCATATCACCCTCTATCTCCGCCTTTGGAGTTAGTGCCGCTACCGAGTCTACGACTATCACATCTACCGCGCCGCTTCTTGCCAAAGTCTCTACTATTTCAAGAGCTTGTTCGCCAAAATCGGGTTGAGAAACAAGAAGATTGTCGGTGTCTACGCCTAGATTTCTTGCATATTTGACATCAAGGGCGTGTTCTGCGTCTACAAACGCACATATACCGCCCGCTTTTTGAGCCTCTGCGACTATGTGCAGAGTGAGCGTAGTTTTACCGCTTGACTCCGGACCGTATATCTCTATGATTCGCCCCTTCGGCACACCGCCGATACCAAGGGCTAGGTCAAGCCCAAGAGAGCCTGTAGATATTGACTCTATATTCTCTTCCGGCTTATCGCCAAGCCTCATCAAAGCGCCTTTTCCGAAAGCTTTATCTATCTGTTTTATTGCCAGTTCTAATGATTTTTTTTTGTTGTCATCCATCGGATTTACAGCCTTTTATGAGGATTATGAAAATATGTTAACACTAGGAAGCTTAAAGCCAAGAGCTGTAAAATCCACTAAAAAAGACTGGAAAAATATGCCTAAAATCTCTATCGCACACTCGCCCGACGCAGACGATATTTTCATGTATTACGCCATTAAATTTGGCTGGACCAACACCGGAGATTTGGAGCTTGAAAATCTACCGCTAGACATCGAAACCCTCAACGAAGAGGCGCTTAAAGGCACATACGACGCTACCGCTATCAGCTTCGGCGCATATCCGTTTATCAGAAATGACTATGCCCTGCTCAGATGCGCTATGAGCTTTGGCGAAGGGTATGGACCAAAGCTTGTCAAGCAAAAAAACAAACAGCTAAAGAAAAATTTCAAAGTAGCCCTAAGCGGCAAATACACGACAAATGCAATGCTGTTTCGTATCGCCTATCCGGATGCTAGATGCGTCTATATGAACTTTTTGGATATTGAAAAAGCGGTACTGGACGGTTTGGTGGATGCGGGGGTGCTGATACATGAGGCGATACTGACTTACTCGGATGAGCTTGAAGTAGAGCGGGAGATATTTGAGATATGGCAAGGACTTGCAGGGGATATGCCGCTGCCGCTCGGAGGAATGGCTATTAGGCGCAGCATACCGCTACTTAGGGCGATTAATATCGAAAATATACTGCTTGACGCGGTAAGAATAGCCGTCAAAAACAAAGATATGCTCAGCCGGATGTTGCTTGAACGAGACCTTATAAGGGTGGACGAAAAAAAACTGGAAAAATACCTCTCTATGTACGCCAATGAACGCTCTGAGGTGCTAAGCGAAGAGTCTATCGCCGCTATTGATAAGCTCTTTGAAATAGGGTATAATCACGGCATTTACGACAAGCAGATAAGAGCGGAAGATATGCTCATTCCAAAAGAGTATGTCGATTATAGATTTAGCTAAAAGGGCAATAAAAGTGGAAGCAAAACTTATCGCAATAACGGTAGATACTTTACGAATCACCCTTCTTATATCGATGCCGTTACTCTTGGCCGGACTTGCAGCAGGACTTGCCATCAGTATCTTTCAGGCAACTACTCAAATCAATGAGGCCACACTCTCTTTTTTGCCGAAAATTGTTTTGACCGGCGGGGTGATGCTTTTTACGATGCCGTGGATGATAAACGAGCTTGTGGACTTCACCACTAGAATATTCCGTATGATTCCCACCTTCGCCCATTAATGCGCAAAAAAACTATAAATTTTTCCAAATACTCCTCAATCCGTCTGGGTCCAGTAATGGATGTCGGTGTTATCGAAAACGAAGCAGACGCAAAAAGCTTTGACGGTCTTATTGTCGGTGGCGCATACAATCTCATAGTGACAGGCAAAAACCAAAACCTTGGAATTTTGGGTGAAGAGTTTGAATATATGCGACTTGAAGAGGACAAACTCTATGTCGGGGCAGCGATGAGCGGCGGACGGCTGTTTAGCTTTGCCAAAAAAAACAATCTTGAAGGATTTGAATTTATAGGCGGTTTGCCAGGTACGATAGGCGGCATGTTGTCTATGAATGCTGGACTCAAAGGCCAAGAAATATTTAATAATCTCATCAGTATAAAATTTGCGGACGGATACAGGCAAAAAGAGGAGATAGAGCACGGTTATCGATACGCCCGTCTTGACGGTATAGC